>DAOUBA010000085.1:0-56901 GCA_034432855.1 Anaerolineae bacterium
CCGCCCGCCCAACCCCCGTCCTTACACTCCCCTTTCCCCCCGCTCGGCGGGGGGAAAGGGGCAGGGGGATAGGGGGGCTGAGCAGTTGCAAGCAAAAATGTAAAGCGCGGCGACTCCCGAAACACGCTCGACTTAACGTGACTTTCTGGTCATGCTGGAAGTTTCCATGACCCACGGCTGCACAGGTGGAGTGGAGGAGGCCGCAAGGCCCGCCGTCTTCGAGAGGCTCACATCGTCCAGGAAGAAACTGCTGCTCAACGCCTCGTCGGTCGTGACGACGAAGCGCAGGTCCACCGTCTGCCCGCGCCAGCCGCTCACGTCAATCTGCTGCAACACCCACCCGCTCGTATCGTTGCAGAGATCATAGGTCCAGAGCGTATGCGAGTCGAAGCGGACGTACGCATAATCGTAGCCGCACACGTCATCCGAAACGCTCCTGTACCAGTAATTGAGCATGGTCGCATTGGATGGGATCGTTACTTGTTGGAAGAGAATCGAGGTCTCGTCATTATCGCCTCCCAACCATGCCAACCACTCACCGCTATGGGCGAGACTCAACTGGTATATGAGGGGGTATCCCTTGCTGGAAGATTCTCCCCACGAGCCATCGCGCCCGTTCTCGAAATTGCCATTGCGCAAGACCGGGTTCGTCTCATGGTTGCGCGCGACCAGCGGCAGGTAGACCCAGTGCGAGGGAGTGAACGGTTGCGTATAGACGATGTAATTGGCCGCATAGCCCACGTTGGACGTGCCGTACCGGATCCACATATAGCCACTCTCGCCCCATTCTGTTCCCCAGGAATTGCGCAGCCGCCATGCTTGCCTGGAATCATCCCAACCCACGAGGATGATGGCATGGTTGACCGCGTTGCTGCCACAGGCTATCGCCTCGTCGGTTTGAAAGACGCCGCCGCTGTAATACTGGAAAGCGTTTCCTGCGCAAACCGCCGCGGCGACCGGGCCGTGGCCGTAGATCGCCTGCTTGATCGCGTCCGGCGATGGGACACTGTCATCTTCTCCGACGTAACTCCAGGAGGAGATTTTGTATGGATGACCGTACGGCCCTCCGCAAGGGTCATCCCGTGCCACATAAGGGAACGACGATTCCAACACCGCTCCGACGCCGCCGCTCCGAGACAATTTCATCCAATGATAATCGTGCGCAAACCAGCCCCCGACCTTGCAGCTATAGCCATCCGTGTTACAGGAAAGCAGGTATTGCTCCGAAAGATCAACGGTCAGGCTCTGCCGCCATCGAATCGCCGACTCGAGCAGCCCCACCGTCGCAAAGGCCCAACAACTTCCACACCCCTGCTGCTGATCCTTCACCAGCGTACAGACTCCCTGGTCGCACCAGTTGAAGGTGGACGGCAAGGCTGCCGTAGAATGGGCAGGAGGCGGGGCAATCGCCACAGGTGACTCGGGCCGCGCAGTGTGAGATGGCAAGGGCAGGCTGAGTGCCGCGCAGGTCTCTGCCAGGCCGAAGCCTTCGGGCCGGAGCGAGATCGCCTGAACCGGCGGAACGTCCTCCCAGGGCCGCCGGTAGAGCAGGCGCACGGCGGCCTGCCCCGTAGCGGTCGCCGTGAGCCGGACGACCTGGACTGCCGGAGCGCCCAGCCCCGCCGCGACCTGATGCGATTCCACGTCGCCGACCTGAGAAACGGCCCATCCGTCCGCCATCTCCCACGAATAGCCGGTGGATGGGTTGCCCGGCAGCGTGAGCGTAAAGACCTCGCCCGCGCGCACCGCTCCGCTCAAATCCAGCGCGATGGGCCCCGCGAGTCGTTTATCGGCGCACGCGGCATCCAGCACCGTCTGGACAATCTCGCGCGGATCGTCACCCTCGGGCCCCAGCATCGCCGCAATCTCGGACGAGGCAATGCCTGCCGCGACGCGCGTCTCGCCCGCCCAATGCCCGTCTGAGCGCAAGGCGATCCGATATTCGACCAACGGTGAACTGTCGCCGGGTCGAGAAGCCGCCCTGGAATCCGGATTCCAGGGCGGTCCGACGGCGGAAACCAGACAGGTGACGACAATCAAGAGTGCCAGTACAACGTGGAATACCACTTTCCTGAACATAGTCATCTCCTTTGCCACATAGGATACACCAAATAGCAGGTAATGGCAATGGGAATTGCGGGCTACCGGCGCGGATGCTCAGTAATCACGCGAAAGCAGATGACGATTGCCGATGCGCACGGTGCGCAGGCCCGCCGCGCGCGCAGCAGCCTCGGCCTCTTCCGCGTGGCGCACCGAGGTACACGGCAGATCGTGGAAGAGAAAGTTGGGCGCAAAGCCCAGCAGGACGTAGGGGATCGCCGGGTCGAGTGAGGCAATGAAACGGGCAATGTGCCCTACCTCATCGGCGTCCACGTAACCGGGCACCAAGAGCGTGCTGGCAACGATGGGCGGCGGATCGGGCCGTTCGACGAAGCGGGCCGCCGCATGGGCAAAATTCTCCAGCGTCTGCGCATTGCCGACGCCGGTGAGGGCGCGGTGCAGCGCATCGTCGAGCGCCTTGAGATCGAACTTGACGCAACCGCCGGTAGCCAGCGAGAGCTCCACTGCGCGCGCCATCAGACGCGGATGGGCGGTGCCGTTGGTCTCCCAACAGACGACGACGCCGCGTTCGGCCAGCAGGCGGCCGGCGGCCAGCGCATGGGCCATCTGGCCGGCCGGGTCGCCGCCGAAGTAGCAGACGCAGTAAGTATGTGGGTTGGCGGCCTCGGCCAACTTGGCGGCGCTCAAGCCATCCGAACGGGCGGCGTCCACCTCGCGGAAATGCCAGTTCTGGCAGAAGAGGCAATCCACCGTACAGGCGGCGTAGAATACGGCCAGGTTGTGCTTGCCACGTTGCGCGTGCCCTGCGCAGAACGGGTCGGCGACGCAGTTGGTGGGCAGGGGGTCACGGTACCAGTGGAGGAGGCCGCGCTCCGGCGTCCCTGCCAGGTGACGCAATCTGCCCCCGCGCACCTCGCGCAGGCCGCAGTAGCCGCGCTCCCCCTCGCCGATGACGCACTCTTGTGCGCACAGTCCGCAGCGTCGGCCTCCTTCCGTGCGCGGCGCGCGCTCCGGTAAACCGAATGGGCGGCGGGCAGCGGCGTGGGCCTCGTCGGCAACCGCCAGTGCTTCCTGTGGCCGGCTACGGATGCAGCGCAGGCATGCACCCAGTTGAGAGGCAATGAGGCGCGAGCGAGCGCCGCACAGTCTACACACTTGCCCGGGTAAAACTCGATCCATTGCCGCATGGTCACACACGGTAAGAAACCGCTACTGCCGCCTCAATGAAACACATCCCGGTCGAACCGACCGTTGGCCTGCCTTTAGCATACGTGCCGCGCGCAGCGTGACCCACTTGCTGGGTTTCCCCTTCTCCTCGACGTCGGCCCACATCTTGCCGTTGTAACTGTACTCCATCTTCCAGCGCCCCTGCGCATCCTGCTTGGAGAGCACAAGCTCAACGGCTTTGTCCAGGCGCGGATCGCCGCCCCGCCCCGCCTCGACCAACGCTTCCAGGTTCAAGAGCACGTCGGTCACGTACCCCAGCGGGTAGCCGAACCTGAACCAACTGGAACTGATGCGCTCTTTGTAGGGATAGTCGGCGCGGGCCACATCGTAGCGCAGCAGGAAATCGGCACAGGCCGCGATAGCGGCTTCGATGACGGGTGTGCGTCCTTCTGGCGGAACGCGGTTGAGTGCCCACAGCACGCGCACCGCGCCCCAGGCGCAAGGGAGACCGTAGTTGGCCGAACAGACGAAGCCGGGGGCTTGGATACCGCTCTTGCGATACCAACCGTACCCGTCGCCGGTGACGGAGCGGGCCAGCGCCTCGATCGCCCGCTCCAACCGCTCGTCGCCCCAGTACCCCAGGTCCAAGAGCGCCCGCACAAGGTTCCCCCACAGGCAATGGACGGTCGCGCCGGGGGTACCGTTGCAGGAAAAGCCGCCGCTTTCCGCCTGAGCATGGGCAAAGACGTGTTCGACGCCGCGGCGCACGCGCTCGTCGCGTCCGTCGGCGCCTAGTTGCGCAAGAAAGATCAGCGACCAGAGCGTGGAGCGGTACTTGGGGGTGTAGCCAGGGCCGGGCTTGACCCAGTAGCCGGCCGGGTACTGCGCGTCGAGGATGGCCGGGACCGGCCCCGTGCGCATCACGTCAGCCTGCGCGGCGACGACTTCGGGGTCGTCGGCGGGACGGTCGAGCAGGTCGCGCAGCGCGAAATAGCGCACGCCAGGGTTGGCCTCGTCCGGCGCCAGCAGCCACGAGAGCGGATCGCCTCTCACTCGGTTGCCTTCACCTGCTCCGCGGCCGTCGAAACTGCGTAATCCAGCGCAGAGGCTGCCAGTGTGGCCAGGATGGAAAGCAGGCTGGCATCTTCCTCGGTAAAGTTCTCACCGGTGCGCTTGTTGATCACCTCGATCACGCCCAGGACACGGCCGCGCGCGACCAGTGGCACCGCTACCATCGAGTGCGTCTCGAAGGCAAAACGCTCATCCACATCGGTCATAAAGCGCGAGTCGGCGCGCACGTTATTGACGATGGCGGGTTTGGCGTTCTCGGCTACCCAGCCGGCGATTCCTTTTCGGCGGTTGAACCGATAACCAGGAAGTGCTTCGCGCCGGATGCCATGCACCAACACGAACACCAGTTCGTCTGTTTCCTCATCCACCAGCATGAGCGAGCCATCGCTGGCGTCCAGCAACGCCAGGGCGAATTCCAGCGTCTCGTCCAGCAGGGCCAGGATGTCCTGCTCTGGGGTGAACTGGTGGACGGCCTTTTGGAACTCGCGCAGAGCGCCGATGTGGCGGCGCAGAGTGCGTACCTCGTCCGAAAGCCGCCTGTTCTCCTCTTTGAGTTGCGCACACTCTTGCTGGAGAAAACGCACGAATTGGCTATCCTCAGTCGCCATTGCTCCCTCCTGATTCCGATTTCTGCAACTGCGCTTTGATGACGTATAACGCCTGCCAGGTGACCCACTTGCTGGGACGGCGGTTTTCCTCTAACGGTGTCCATATCCGGCTCTGGTAGGGGCTGACGCCATCCCAGCGCCCATCTTCACGCCGCTGCTCCTCCAGCCAGCGCAACGCCTTACGAAAGGCGGGCTTTTCCCCTATCCGGCCCAGATCGGCCAGTGCACGCAGGGTAAAGAGCACATCGGCCTGATAGAAGAGGGGAAAGTTCAGACGATCCCAGAGTTTGTGACGCGTGCCGCTCGTGGGGCAATTCCCTTTGTAGAGTTTGAAGCGGCCCAGGAAACGCACGCCGCTCTCGATGGCCGCGTTCACCGCGTCGCTGCGCTCATCAGCGGGAATATGCCCCAGGCCCCACAGCGCCCGCGCCGCACCCCAGGCGCAGGGCAGGTCGCCATTGATCTTGCAGCACCATTTCCCTGCCGTCCCCGCATGCGCCAGCGCCGCTTCGAACTCGCGCACCCGCTCGTCTTGTGCATAGCCCAGCGCGTGTAGGTAACCGACCAGGTTGCCATGAAAACAAGGGTAGATAGCGAATCTCTTCTCCCGACTCACCTCGTCGATCATCCGCCGGCAGGCCGCGGCGATGCGCTCATCCTGCCCGTCGGCGGCCAGTTCCGCCAGGAGAAGCAACTGCCAATGAGTGGAAGTGTACTTGGGAGTGTAGTAACTTCGCTCTCCTTGCCAGCGGCCATTGCCACCATAGTGGGAGAGAATCTCGGCTGCCGGGCCGCGCTCCATAACCGTCCGGCGGGTCTCGAGCACCACAGGGTCTTGCGCCGGCCGATCCAGCAGCCGGGTTAGCGTCCAATAGCGCACAGAAGGATCGGAATTCTCCAGCAGCCAGGGAATGACGTCGGAGTAAAGCACCTGGATCCAATCCATCTTCTGCGCCTCAAGTGAGCCCTGCGACAAATTGTACTGTACACCAATTGGGCACAATTGTCAATTGCCCCCTTTACCTATATAATCAAGCCCGGCATCAGAGGAGACCAGGATGATCGGACAATCGTTACTCGATAAATGGCAATTCCGTGAGTGCGGCAGCGACGAATGGCTACCTGCCCAGGTCCCCGGTTCCGTTCACACCGACCTGCTGGCCCTTGGCCGCATCCCTGACCCCTTCGTCGCCGACAACGAATTGGCCGTGCAATGGATCGCCGAACGTGACTGGGAATACCGCCGCGTGTTCTCACCCGCTCCTGCGTTGCACGCCGCGGAGCGCGTCTTTCTGGTCTGCGATGGCCTCGATACCCTGGCCGACGTCAGCCTCAACGGCCAACCCGTCGGTCATGCGCAAAACGCCTTCCGCCGCTACGAATGGGACATTACCATGCGGCTCCGTAGCAGCGAGAACGAACTGTGCATCTACTTCCCCTCTCCCATTGCTCACATCCGCTCCCGCCAGACCGAGCAGCCAATGGTGAGTCCATCACAGTCTATCCCCGGCGGCCCCTACCTGCGCAAACCGCCCTGCCAGTTCGGTTGGGATTGGGGCCCCCAGTTGCCGCCCATCGGCATCTGGAAGGCAATCCGGCTGGAGGGCTATTCCACCGCCCGCTTCGGCAACGTTCACCTGCGTCAGCACCACGTGGAAGGGCCGGGGCGTGGAGTTACCGTTACTGCCGACATTCTCTTGGACCGCTGGCAGGAGGCCGATCTCAAAGCCGTGATGCGACTGGTTTCACCGGATGGGCACGTTCGGCAGGCCGAAGCGATGCTGGCAGGTGACGCAACAGCCGGACGGTTGGAGATCGCGGTCGCCGATCCGCAACTCTGGTGGCCCAACGGCTATGGCGCCCAGCCGCTCTACCAGGTCGAAGTCGTGCTCTACCGGGGCGATATGCTCCTGGATCGGCGTGTCTTCCAGGTGGGGCTGCGCACGCTGGAACTGCGCCGGCAGGCGGATGAATGGGGCGAGTCGTTCGTCTTCGTCGTCAACGGCGTGCCGATTTTTGCCAAAGGGGCCGATTGGATTCCCGCCGATTCTTTCCCCACCCGCATCAGCGACGAATATCTGGAGCACCTCATCCGCAGCGCGGCGGAGGCCCACATGAATATGCTGCGCGTGTGGGGCGGCGGGTACTATGAGGATGAACGCTTCTATGACCTGTGCGACCGCTACGGCATTCTGGTCTGGCAAGATTTCATCTTCTCGTGCAGCACGTATCCCACAGACGAAGCTTTCTTCGAGAACGTGCGCGTCGAAGCGGTCGAAAACGTCCGTCGTCTACGCCACCGCGCCAGCCTTGCGCTGTGGTGCGGCAACAACGAGATGGAGTGGGGCTGGGAGTTGTGGGGCTGGAACAGGCCAGAAAGCCAGCCTTTCCGGGAAGCCTACGAGCGCATGTTCCATCGCCTCTTGCCCGAGATCTGCGCTACCGAAGACCCCGATCACTCCTACTGGCCCAGTTCCCCCTCGTCCAACACCCCTTTTGTGAACGTCAACGGCGGGCAGGCTGGCGACACGCATTGTTGGGACGTCTGGCATGGCATGAAGCCGTTCCGTTTCTACCGCGAGCATCCCACCCGCTTCGTGAGCGAGTTCGGTTTCCAGTCGCTCCCGCCACTAGCTACCATCCGCACCTACGCCGACGAAGCCGATTGGAACATGACCTCCTATATGATGGAACACCACCAGCGCAACGCCGCCGGCAACGGCAAGATCGTCACCTACATGACCGATCACTTTCGCCTGCCGAAGGATTTCGCGTCGCTGGTCTATCTTTCCCAGTTGCTCCAGGCCGAGTGTGTGCGCACGGGGGTGGAGCACTGGCGGCGCAACAAACAGCGCGTCGGCGGCACCCTCTACTGGCAATTGAACGACTGCTGGCCGGTCGCTTCCTGGGCCAGCCTCGACTATTTCGGGCGTTGGAAAGCACTGCACTATGCGGCTCACCGCTTCTACGCGCCTCTCTTGCTCTCAGCGGAAGACGACGGCCCCAAGGTGACGCTGCACGTCACGAGCGATCTGACCGACGAATGGCAGGGCATCGTCCGCTGGTCGCTGGAAACGTTGACCGGTCAGGTGCTGCAATCAGGCGAAGAAGCGGTTATAGTACCGGCCCTGGGTTCGCTACCGGTTTGTGCACTCGACTTTTCCGCCCATCTCACTGCCGGGCCCTCGATCACGGTCAGTCCCAACATTCGGCGTGACCTGGTCTTGGTCTACGAACTGTGGCAAGGGGGCCAACGGCTCAGCCTCAACGTGCTCCCGTTCGTGCCCGACAAGCATCTCGAACTGAGCGACCCGGGCCTGCACGCGGACGTTCGCAAGACGGACAACGGCTTTGAGATCAGCCTCACAGCCGAACGTCTGGCCCGTTTCGTCTGGCTGGAACTCGTAGGGCGGAATGACATTCCGCCCTACCTGACGTTCAGCGATAGTTACTTCGACCTGCCGGCAGGCCGCGCGGTGACCGTGACCCTGCCTGCGCTCAAAGGCTGGACGCTCAAGCGCGTGCGCGAATCCTTGCGCGTGCGCAGCCTGGTAGATTCCTTCTGACGGGGAAGTGAGAATGGTGGGAACTGTTTTCATTACCGGCGCCGACAAAGGGCTGGGTTTCTCGCTCGCGGAGAAATTCCTGAGCGAAGGCTTTCGCGTCTTTGCCGGCCAGTACGGCACAGGCGATCGGCTGCAGGCGCTGGCCGCTCGCTCCCCGCAAATGCTGACTACTGTGCCGTTAGACGTGACAGACACCGAGTCCGTCCGTCAGGCCGCCCGTACCGTCGCCAGGCTGACGGACGCGCTGGACATTCTGATCAATAACGCTGCTGTGTATCTGGAAGGCGACCGTCCCGCGCTGGAGGACGATCCTGAATCTCACTGGTTACAGACATTGAATGTGAACACGCTTGGCCCTCTGCGTGTGACCAAGCAGTTCCTCCCGTTGCTGGCAAAGGGGCGACGCAAGATGCTCATAAACATCTCCTCCGAAGCCGGCAGCATTGCCGATTGCTGGCGCGACCGCGAATACGCCTATTGCATGTCCAAGGCTGCGCTCAACATGCAATCCAGGATTCTCCACAACTATCTCTCCCCACGCGGCTTCCGCGTGCTGGCCGTGCATCCCGGCTGGATGCGCACCGACATGGGTGGGCCGAACGCCGACCTTGATCCAGACGAGTCTGCTGCTGGCATCTTCCAGTTGGCGACGCGGGACTGGTCGCCAGATGATCCTATCTATGTGGACTACCAGGGCAGACCGATGCGTTGGTAGATTTGGAGGCGCAATGAACGAGAAAAGCATCCTGATCATCCTTGGAGGCACGTGGCACGATTTCGACGGCTTCACCACCGTCATGCGTCCTGTATTCGAGGACGCGGGCTACAGGGTAGCGCCCACTTATGACTTTGACGTATTGACTCGCCTGGGCGGAAGCGATTACGACGTGACGTTGCTCTATACGTGCGTCGGCGAAGTCCGTGACGATCCAGACGCTAAAACGGCTCCGGGCTTCAGCGAGGCTCAGGCCACTGGCCTGTTGGAATGGGTACGCGGTGGCGGAGGACTGCTCGCCGCACACGCGGCTACGGTCGCCGGCCAGTCCAGCCCCGTGCTCAAGGCCCTGCTCGGCGGCGTATTCGTGACCCATCCGCCCCAATTCGCCTTCACCGTCTACCCCCTCTACTGCGAGCATCCCATCACCGCCGGCCTCGAAGCCTTCACCGTGCGTGACGAACTCTACATGCAGGCATACGACGCGACCGTCGAGATCCATGCCGTTACGATAGATCGCGGCGTGGCTTATCCGATGGTGTGGAGCCGTTGCGAAGGTCAGGGGCGCGTGGCTCATGTCGCATTGGGGCACGGGCCCGAAGTATGGAATCTCCCACCCTATCAACGACTGATGCTGCAAACCGCAAATTGGCTGAGCGAACAGCGTGATGGAGAATGACGGACCGGGCTCTACTACAGACCTACATCCACAAAGCCGAAACGGAACTGCGCCAGGATATCCTCCCATTCTGGATCAAGCACACAGTTGATCGTGAACGCGGCGGATTCTATGGCAGCATCACCAACGATCTGATCGTGGACCGCGATGCTCCCAGGGGCGCGCTCCTCACCTCGCGTATCCTGTGGGCCTACTCTGCCGCCTATCGCCGCTATCACGCGCCAGAATACTTAGAGACGGCGCGTTGGGCCTACGACGATCTGGCGCGCTTTTGGGACAGCGAATATGGGGGGTTCTACTGGATGACCAACGCAGAAGGTCATCCGCTCAATCAGCGCAAGCAGGTCTATGGTCAGGCGTTCGGTATCTACGCGCTCGCCGAGTATTTCCGGGCCACCGGAGAGGACCAGGCGCTACGCCAGGCGATAGATCTCTTTCGGATTCTGGAGGAGTACAGTCACGACCCGGAGCACAAGGGCTACTTTGAGGCCTATACCCGTGACTGGCGTCTGGAGACCGACCTCCGGCTGAGCGAAATAGACATGAACGAGAAAAAGTCGATGAACACCCACCTGCACGTTATGGAGGCCTTTACCAACCTGCTGCGAATATGGGATGATGCCCTCCTGCGTGAGAGACAGACCGAGTTGATCGAGGCTATGATGGAACACGTTGTGGATCCGCATACCTGCCACCTCATCCCGTTCTTCGATGAACGCTGGCGCCCCAGGTCGGATCACATCTCGTTCGGCCACGATATTGAGGCGAGTTGGCTGTTGGTGGAGGCGGCGGAAGTGGCAGGAGAGCGCAGGCTGATTGAAGCGACCAGGCCGCTCGCCGTGCGCATGGCCCAGGCGGTGTACGACGAGGCGCTGGCGCCAAACGGCGGCCTACTGTACGAGGCGACCCTACAACACGGCGTCACGCAATCGCACACCGAGTGGTGGCCGCAGGCAGAGGCCGTCGTCGGATTCCTCAACGCCCACCAAATTTCATCCGAGCCACACTTTCTGGATGCTGCCCTGCGCTGCTGGGACTATATCGAGCAACATCTCGTTGACCGCGAGCACGGCGAATGGTTCCGCGCCGTAACCCGCGACGGTGCGGTAAAAACGGATGAACTCAAGGTGAGTTTCTGGAAGTGCCCATACCACAACGGCCGGGCTTGTATGGAGATGAGCGAGAGGCTGGCAATGCTTTGACGTCCCATCAGGGATGTGATAAAATTGAAATAGCTGGCGTTCAGCGATTGAAATCGCCTCTTGAAGGCTCTTAGCCGGGCGTCCACCTGCGTGGACGCTGCCGCAGCGACCGCGTAGGCGGTCGCCCGGCGCGCAGGGGCGCAGTGCACTGCGCCCCTACAGGCGCGGTTTCAACCGCCTGCCTGAGCAGTTACCTCCGATCAAACAACATCCTCAATAACCCACGCACCTCTTCGCTGCCCAGAATGAGCGCCGCCAGCAGATAAACCATTGCTCCCACCGCCAGCCCACCCACGCCGATGACGACCCGCCCTGCATTGGGCAGTAACGCGCAAAAGCCTACCACCGCTGCCCCCATCAACGCCGCTGCCAGCACCGTGCGCAACAACGACACACCCAGCGCGCGCCCCTTGATCCCGCCCAGTCGCCTGCGCGCCACCAGCAGCAACACCACTACCTGGAAGACAGCACCCAGCCCGTTGGATAGCGCCAGCCCCCCGTGCGCCAGCACCGGTAAGAGCAGCCACCCCACCCCACCATTAAGCGCCAGCCCGCCGACCGCCGCCGCGAACGGCGTCCACATATCCCGCTGCGCGTAGAAAAGCCGGCTCACCACCTCCAACGCGCTGTGCGCCACCAACCCCAAGGCGAAGAACTGTAACGCCCAATAGACTCGCTCCGTCGCCGCCACATCGAACGCACCGCGCTCGAAAAAGAGCGCCGTGAACGGACGGCCCAGGAGCACAAGCCCCACGCCCGCCGGGATGGTCAGCGCCAACACCAACCGCAGCGCCCAGGAGGCTGTACGGCGCAGGCCCTCGCGGTCGCCGGCGTTGGCCAACCCTGCCAGCGTGGGGAACACGGTCAACCCCAGCGCCGTGCCGATGACCGTCTCCGGAAACTGCATCAGCCGCCAGCCGTATTCATAGGCCGCAATGGCCCCCTGCGGCAGCCAGGATCCCAGAAACGTCGGCAGCACAAAGTTGAGGTACGTCGCCCCCAGCCCTAACACACGCGGCCCCATCAACGCCAGCACCCGCGGGAAATCGGCGTGCCAGAACACAGGCCGCCAGGCGGCCCGGTAATGCAGCAAGCCCGACAACTGAATCAACAGATGCCCCACCGTGCCCGCCAATCCGCCCCACGCCAGTCCGAAAATGCCCAGGCGCGGCGCCAGCAGCAGCGCCCCGGCAATGCGCCCCAGCGTGTATGATAGCGGCGCAGCCGCAGGAAGCAGAAAGTGCTGATGCGCCTGCAACGCGCTCATCGCCACCCCACTCACGCTGGAGATGAGCGTTTGGAGAAGCACCAGCCGCATCAGACGCACGGCCAGCGCCGCCCGCTCCACATCGAACCCCGGCGCCACGACGGCGATGACCTGGGGAGCAAACACGCCCGCCGCCACGCTTACCGCTGCGACGACCAGCAGCACCCAATTGACCACCACCGAGACCAGCCGCCACACGCGCTCACGGTCACCAGAGGCGATACAGGCGGTCAGGACAGGAATGAGTGAGGTCGTCAGCGCCGCCCCGGCGACGACGGTGAATAGACCATCGGGGAGTTCGAACGCCGCATAGTAGGCATCGAGTGCAGGAGACGCGCCGAACGCCCGCCCAATGGCAGCATCGCGCACCACGCCCAATCCCTTATCGAGGGCAAAGAGCGCCGCCACTGGCGCGGCGGAGCGGGCAATGTGGCTACTTGTCATCCGGCTCATAATATTCTGCCCAGTTTACGTGACAATATGACCAGTTCAAGTGTCATACTGAGAAAAATCTCACGACGTGTGATTGTAGCAACGGTTGTCTGGGGGTGATTAGCTGCCTCGTCGCCTCTGCGCTTGCGTTATTGCTTCCCCGCTAATCTCAGACCGGGAGATCTGCGCGACACACAATGCTGCTGCGACGTCAGCATTCGCCTGCCATTGTACCCGAAGTAGGACGCTGGTGTCAACAGCGAATTGTCGCTATTGAAGCACACCTGCTAAAAGATCGCCCCTGTTAACGAGTTGCTACTCGCTCGAAATTCGGGTATAATTCGCGTGCTCCTCCGAGCAATTCAAACGCTGACGGGAGGGAAAGATGTCCGAGACCCAAACACCTGCCAGCCACCGTGGAATCCTGCGCCTGCTATGGGGCATGGTCGTGCGGCCCCGATCCACAATGGAGTATCTGAACGAACACGGGAAACGCGCATGGTGGGTTCCGGCTCTCCTGGGCCTGCTCCTGGTCCTCCTGCCCATCCTGGCCGCTGCTCCCATCACCGCCCGCCAGTCCCGCGAGGCATTCCTGGCCGTCCAGGAGCAGATGCCAGAGCAGTTTGGGACACAACAGGATCCGGCCCAGATGGAACAGGCCATGTCCATCGCTACCAGTCCCCTGCTCACCACCGTCTTTCCCGCCGTCGGCGGTGTGCTGTGGCGTGTCGTGGTCTGGCTGGTGTGGGCCGGAGCGCTCTACCTGACAGGCACGGCGCTGGGCGGGCGCAGCACCTTCGGCGCGCTGTTCCGCATGGTGGTGTGGGCCTGGCTGCCATATGCCCTGCGCGGCCTGCTCCAGACCATTTACATCGCCGTGAGCGGCCAAATCATCGCCAACCGCGGCCTCTCCGGCTTGGTGCAACAGCCCCAGTCCGTCGGCGAGATATTCACCGCCCCGCCCAGCCTGGGTCAGACGCTCTGCGCGGCCGGCCTGGCGCAGATTGACCTCTTCCTGGTGTGGAATCTGATCCTGCTGGTGATCGGCGTGACGGTGACCACCCACCTGCCCAAGCGCAGGGCGGTTTTGCTCACGCTGGGGGTATGGGTGCTGCTGACGGCGATTGGCCTGATCCCCGCGCTGGTCGGTGGTCTCATGATGACGGCAACGATAGGGCTTACACCGTAGACTTGTTATGGCCGAGCCGTTCATCCGCATCCACGACCTGCACCGGGACTTTTCGATGGGCCACACCACCGTCCGCGCGCTCGACGGCCTGAGCCTGACCATCGAGAAAGGAGAATTCCTGGGCGTGATGGGCCCCTCCGGGTCAGGCAAGTCCACCCTGCTGCACCTCCTTGGCGGGTTGGACCGCCCCACCGCCGGTCACATCTGGGTGGACGGACAGGACATCACCGCGTTGGACGAGAACAGCCTGGCCGCATACCGTCGCCGCGAGGTGGGTTTCGTGTTCCAGTTCTTTCACCTCATCCCCACAATGACAGCGCTGGAGAACGTCGAGTTCCCGATGGTCTTTGCCCGCGTGCCGCCCGCCAAGCGCCACGCGCGGGCGCGTCAACTGCTGGAGATGGTGGGTCTGGCCGACCGTGCAGGGCACCGTCCCACGGAACTCTCCGGTGGCGAACAGCAGCGCGTCGCCATCGCCCGCGCCCTGGTGAACGACCCCGCCATCATCCTGGCCGACGAGCCAACGGGCAATCTCGATAGCCGCACCGGCGCCGAGGTGCTGGCGACCCTGAAGCGGCTCAACGAGCAGGAAGGACGCACCATCATCGTCGTCACGCACGACCCGGTGGTGGCTGGCCATACCAGCCGACGTATCCATCTGCTGGATGGGCGGATCGCCGATGAATCTGTGTCGCTGTGAACAGTGAACCTCTACCGACAACCTGCGCCTTGCTGTCACAGGTCGCGTGGTATATAATGAAACGCAAGGCTAAGTAAGCGAGGAGACATGGTATGAACCATACGCAAATCGTCACCACGAGCACAGATTACACCATTCGACTTCCAAAAAAGTTTGTTGATCGGCTCGATATCCGCAGCGGAGAGAAGCTGATCGTCCAACTGATCGAAGATGCGGGTTTGATCCTGGTGTTCCCCCCACGGCGAGACCGTCGCTCCCTTTCGAGAACAGGCACTACGCGGCAGCGAGTCCAACAAGCATTGGCAGACGCCGGGTTGTTGGCAACCCTTGACCCGGCGATGCTCGGGCCGGGTATATCTCGTGCCAGTCAGCGGCTATCTCCGATAAAGATCGGCGGCAAGCCCGTCAGCCAAGTGATCGTCGAGGAGCGCGATCGTTGGTAGCGGAACAGCCTGCCGTATATTACTTCGATAGCAGCGCATTGGTCAAGCGGTATGCTGCCGAGGCGGGTACTGACTGGATCACAGCATTATGCACCAGCGAGAATAGTGTACAGGCCATTGCCAGCATCGGCCTGGTTGAGATCGCCGCTGCGCTGTCAAGCAAACAGCGAAGCGGATTCCTGACATCCGAGGATTGCGATCGGCTCCTGGCAGAACTTGTGCAGGATGCTCAGGACAGCTATCTTCTGATCTCCATTGACGAAGTCATCATTCATCGAGCGATAACCCTGACCCGACGGCACAAACTACGCGGCTATGATGCAGTGCATTTGGCCTGTGCACTGGCCTTACAGCAGATTCTCCCCTCTGGTGAAGAGCTGCCCTTGATCATAGTCACAGCAGACCACGATCTGCTCAAGGCCGCCGCTGCTGAGGGACTCGCCACAGAAAACCCTGACGATCACTCCTGATCAGACTCCCCGGAGGCAAAATGCGCAGAATCATCCCATTCACCACAGCCCTGATCGTTGCATTCGCAGCCATCCTGGCACTGACCGCCATCGTGCTCGCAAAACCCGCGGCGCAACTGGCGCTCACCAACATCGAGCCGCGTACGATGATCAGCCAGAGCGGCGGCACGCTGAGCATCTACGGCAGTGGCTTTACGACTGCTACCATCTCCCGGCTGGTAGGCTATGGCCTGCTGCAGACTACCTACGTCAACCCCACGGCGCTGACCGCTGTGGTACCCCCCAACGTCCCCGCCGGCACCTATGCTCTGCAGGTGAGCAACGGCGTGTATTCGGCGACGCTGCCGGCGGCACTGACCATCGTCGCCGCGACGTCTGTGCCCCTGCCTACCGCGCAATCCGCTCCGCCGCCCGGCCGCCCGGTGCTCACCATCCGCAACTTTTCCGTCGAGCCCGGCCGCGTCTCCGTAGGACGCGAGTTCCTCATCACCATCGAAATCTATAACAACGGCAGTCGCGGCGCCGAAAACACTCTGGTCACCTTCCCCGGCGGCTCCTTCCTACCGGTCGGCGAGACGGGGCATGCGGTGGGGTTCATGCACATCAACGCCACCGCCGTCGTCACCCAGACGCTGCGCGTCCCGGCCAACATGGCCTCCGGCACTTACAACCTGCAGATCAACCTGAGCGCCAACGACTATGAGGGCAACCACTACGAGTACCCACAGACCATCGCCGTCGAAGTCATCGGCGTCGGGAGTGGACGGCCACAACTGGTGATCGAGGCCGCCGAGACCATGCCTGCCGTCTTGGGCCCTGGCGATGCCTTCAGCCTGACGCTCGCACTGGCCAACCACGGCGACCGCACGGCGACCAACGTGCTGGTCGGCGTTGCTTCCTCTAACCTGGCCGCGCCGGCCGGCGGGGGCAATTTTGTCGCCGTGGGACGCATCGGCGTCAATCAGACGGTGACGACAACCCTGCCACTTGTGCTTGGCGACGTGACCCAGGCGGGCCGGCTCAATCTCGAGATCGCGCTCGAATACTCTGACTACACCGGAAGCCCCTACAGCACCCGCCAGACCGTCGGCCTGGAGACGAGCACGGCCCTTTCCGACCGCCCGCAACTGCTCATTGTCGGCTCTCGCACCGAACCCGAGACGCTGGCCCCAGGCGACATCTTTACCCTGACACTGGAGGTGACGAACGTCGGCGGCGGAGAGGCACAACGGCTGACTCTGACGCTGGGCGGCGAAGGCGGGAGCGGCCTGAAGCCGTTCGCACCGCTGGCCTCCGGCAACATCCGCTTCGTGCCCCGCGTGAGCGCTGGCGAGACGGTCGAGGTGGTGCAACAACTGGCGGTAGACGGCAAGGCCGACCCTGGCGCTTACCCTCTGCCGATAGCCCTGGCCTACGACGATACGCGCGGGACCCGTCGCACCGATAGCCAACTGATCAGCCTGTTAGTGCGCCGACGTCCGTACCTGCAAATCGGCTTCTACAACCCCGTGCCTACGGCTACCGTCGGGATACCTTTCCCGCTTCCGGTCGAGGTGACCAATATCGGGCGCGCGTCGGTCAACGTCAGCACGCTGGAGGTCTCCAGCCAGCAGTTAGAGATCACCAACGGCTCGCTCTACCTGGGACCGCTGGACGCCGGCACCTCCGGCTCGCTCGAAGCGCTGGCCGTGGCCCAGCAAGGGGGTACAGCCGAGGTGCTGGTCACCGTGCACTATCTGGACGATTTCGACCAGCCGCAGGTGGTCACGAAAACGCTGACGGTTCAGGTTGAGGAGCCTGTTGCAGTAGAGCAAAATCCGCCGATGGAACAGGCACCCGAGGGGGAAACTGTCTGGGACAGGATTCTGCGGTTCTTGAAGGGGTTGTTGGGGTTGGGGAGTTGAGCAAATGAACGCACGCGATCTCTTGCGCCTGGTGTGGAGCAACCTGCGCCGGATGAAGGCCCGCGTGGCGATGACGGCCACCGGCGTGGTCATCGGCACGGCGGCGGTCGTCGTGCTCGTCTCGCTGGCGGCGGGCCTGCAGCGCAGCGCCTATCGGGACCTCGGCTCCATCGGTGACCTGACCCGCATCACCGTCTCGCCTCCCTACTCTCTGCGCGTCTTTGGCGTATCGTCGAGCCAACTGGGGGGCGAAGTCAAACTGGATAATCAGGCGCTGGCCCGGTTCCGCGAATTGCCCGGCGTGGTCGCCGTCACACCCTACGAGTGGCTGGTGGGCAGCGCGATGCTTCGGCTGAACCGGCTGGTGGGCAGCGCCCAGTTCGTCGGCATAGACCCCACACAGGCAGAGCACCTGGGCTTTACTCTGGCGAGCGGAACGGCGCGGCTGGGACGCGGGCAGGTACTGGCGGGCGCGCGCGTGGCCGAAAACTTTTTCGACCCACGAACGGGACTGCCGGTGGGACCGGCGATGAGAGGCATAGTCATCGTGGGGCCTGTAGCCGGCCGGCCGGTAGAGAAACCGCCAGACCTGCAGGGACAGTCCCTCCAACTCGTCCTCAGCAGGCCCGGAGAGGATGGCCGCATGGTCGAGCGGGTCACACGGGTGCGGGTAGCCGGTGTGTTGCAAGAATCGGGCGGTCAGGACGACTATACCCTGTTCCTGCCGCTGAACGACGTGATCGAATTGAACGGCTGGTTTATGGGGCAACGCCCCAACCCCGGCCGCGATGGCTACAGCCAGGCGCTGGTCAAGGTCGCCAGCGCCGACCAGGTGCTGGCCGTGGAGCAGGAAATCCTCAGGCAGGGATTCTATGCCTACTCGCCGCGCAGCATGCTGCAATCGCTCAACGTCTTCTTCCTGGTCATCCAGGGCATCTTTGGCGGCATCGGCGCCATCGCGCTGATCGTGGCTGCCTTCGGCATTGCCAACACGATGACCATGGCGATCTATGAGCGCACGCGGGAGATCGGGCTGATGAAGGCGGTCGGTGCGTCGAATCGGGACGTAATGTCCGTCTTCCTGGCCGAAGCGGGCGGTATCGGCTTCCTGGGCGGAGTCGGTGGAGTCCTGTTAGGCGTGATTCTCGGTGCGCTGATTGACCTGATCGCGGGCACCTACCTGGCAGCACAGGCCGTCCAGCAAGGCGCTGCGGCCTCGGATTTGAACATTTCCTTGATCTATACCCCGCTATGGCTGCCGATCTTGGCGATCCTGTTCGCCTTGCTGGTGGGCGTGGCCTCTGGCATCTACCCGGCGATGCGCGCCGCGGCTCTCAACCCCGTGGCGGCGCTGAAGTACGAGTAACCCCGGGTTGTGAGACCGGATCCATTCGGTCAAGTTCGGAGCGTCCAACACGGGTATGCCGCCCAGGCAGTGACAAAACAACACCACGCCTGGGCAGTGACCGGCCTACAAAACGAAACGCCGCACCCTATACAGTGCGGCGTTCGCTCAGGGCGGCGATAATCGGGACGAGGTCATCCCCCCACGCCGCACAGTTACGAGCGAACAATCATTCCTCCTCGCCAACAGACGGGATACACCGCCACGTCTTCCCCCACAGCAGGCACCAACCGCCGCAGCAACCCGGCGAAAGAAACGGCATCTCCGCTGGTGTAAAACACGTGGCGGCCCACGTGACGCGGGTCGGCCTCCAGCCCCCGCCGGGCCAGCACGCGGGCCGTCTGGCGGGCGACCGCCGGCACCGGGTCAATCACCGCCACGCCCGGCCCTGCCACCCGCTCGATGATCGGCCGCAGAAAGGGGTAATGTGTGCAGCCGAGCACCAGTTGATCGGCGCCGGCCTCGACCAGCGGCTCCAGGTGGAGCCGCAGGAGCCGTTCGGTTTCGGGCGCATCCGGCGCGCCGGCCTCGACCGCTTCGACCCACCCCGGGCACGCCTGGGTGAGCACACGCACGTCATTGCCGTATCGTTCCATCAGGCTGGCAAAGAGCGCACCCTGGAAAGTCGCCTGAGTGGCGAGTATGCCCACCACGCCGGTGCGCGTCTGTTGCGCCGCGGGCTTGAGCGCCGGCTCCATCCCCACGAACGGCACATCGGGAAAGAGTCGGCGCAGGTGGAAAAGCGCCGCAGCCGAGGCCGCGTTGCAGGCAATGACGATCAACTTGGCGCCCTCTCCCAGTAGAAAGTGAGTGATGCCCTCGGCAAATCCCTGCACCTCATCCAGAGAACGGGAGCCGTACGGCACGTGAGCCTGATCGGCCAGATAGAGCGTGTCTTCGTGAGGCAACAGGGCGACGATTTCGCGCCACACGCTCAGACCACCGACGCCGGAGTCAAAGATGCCGATAGGACAGGGGTCACTCATTGAGCCGATCCTGTCCCCCGTCCACGCCACAAGGCGAGAGCAATGCCGAGGATGATCGCCACTCCCTGCAATCCCAAGACGGTTGGCAAGGCCCACGGAAGCACAGGCTCGCCGGGCGCTGAAGGAGGCACCGCCGTCGGCAGCGGCGTCCAGGTGGGGAACGGCGTGAAATCAGGGATCAGGGATAAGGGAGTAGGGATTAGGGGAGATGGAGATGGCTCGGATATGGGCACAGCAGTCGGCGTCACCGTAGCCGTGGGCACAGACGTAGGCACAGCGGTGGGCGTGGGCGTCGGGCTGGGCGGAAGCGGCGTGGTCGTAGGCGTCGGCGTGAACGTGCGCGTCGGGGTGAGCGGGGTGGCCGTTGACGCTTCGACTGTCTCCTTACGAAGCACAATCGTGTCCGCCGAAGCAGCAGTACGTCCGGCAGCATCGCGGAACTGAACGTAGACGGTGTATTCGCCTGGCTCGTCCGGCAGAGTCCACTGAACGAGCGCACTCCAGGGCTGCCACGGCTGGTTGCCGAAATCCGGCGTGTTGCTGATGCGGATTTCGACAGCCCGGCCCATATAATTTGCGCCCTGTCCTTCCGGGCGGGCCTCCTCGTTGGTCAGCCGGATCGCAATTTCGGGATCATCGGTGCTGGCTGCCCCATCGTTGATGAAGATGGGCAACACATTGGGCCGCACGCCGAAATTCAGCACGTAATAGACGCGACCGGCGGCATCGGTGGCAATGCCGATGCCGATCTCGCGGTAGACCGGGCTGAGGATGTTTTGCCGGTGCGGGGGATCGCCCAGGAAGTACGCCAGCGCATCCTGCACCGTACCGTAGCCCGACCAGACGTTCTCGTCCACGATGGGCTCGCCGCTATTCCACGTCCAGGCGGCGTAACCGGCGGCTATGACGCGCTGCTGCTCGTGTGTCCCATCGGAGCCTTTGTGGGGATCGCCGGGATCGGTGAATCCGTGCGCGGCGAGGTCGTCGGCATGGCGCTGCGCCGCGACAGTCAGCAGGCTGGAGAAGCCATAGGGGGCCAGGCCCTCGTCCAGGCGAGCCTCGTTGATCAACACCTGCCAGATGACAATCGGATCGGGCTCCTGGGCATGGGCCGGAAGCGAAACCAACACCAGAAAGAGGACGAGCGTAACGATAAAGTTCCGCATGGAGAAAATTGTAGCACATAGCCGTAGTTTGACAACCCCTTCCGACCCGCTTGACTACCTCCATCAGCCGCGCCCCGTTGCCACTCCGGGCCAGCCGCGCCTCAAGACCATCGGCGCTGCCCAGGTAATGGCAGGCGTGCTTGTACGGTTCCTCGAAGTGAAGCAGATAAACGGTCATTGCGTTCCGTTCTTTTCTGTGATACAATCAGCGGCGAGGAGGTAAGCCGAAATGAGCACAGTTACCGCCAGTTTAGAGAATCTGCAATTCGTCACGGATAGCACCGGCCAGCGCACCGCCGTTATCGTGCCGATTGCCGCTTTCCAAGCCTTCCTCGAAGACCTCGAAGACCTGGCCGCCATCGCTGCTCGGCGCGATGAACCGACCATCTCCCACGAAGACCTGCTTGCCCGGTTGAAGCGCGATGGCCTTTTACAGGATTGAGTGGAAACGTTCAGCCGAAAGAGTTGCGTAAACTTCCCGGCCAGGTCATTGCACGCATCGTGCAGGCCGTTGGACGACTGGCCGAAGACCCCCACCCACCTGGCTCAACTAAACTGGCAGGCTCCGACGCTTACCGCATCCGGGTAGGGGACTATCGCGTGATCTATACCATCTTCCCCGACACGCTTGTGATCGAGATTGTCAAAGTCGGGCCACGCAAAGACGTGTACCGCTGAAACGAAAAGCCGCCCACCCTTGCGGTGAGCGGCTTTCTGTGCCACATTCCACCAGCAGGCTTAGTGTCCTTGGGATTGCAGCGTTGACTTTCTTGCCTCCGCATGTTATACTTCGCGCCGTGGGCCGTTAGCTCAGTACGGCAGAGCAGGGGCCTTTTAAGCCCAGGGCCGCAGGTTCGAATCCTGCACGGCCCACCTTCGAGGTAGACGGAAGTGCTCAGGCATGCAGTCGAAACCGCTCGTCCTCTATCTCGCTACTCGTCTACCTGTGCGTAAGGGGAGTGGACGACCGTGGTGCTTCCAATGTGGGCATTCTGGGTCGCCTTGGTGGCGATGATCGTCGGCCTGCTCGGCGTCGTCCTGCCGGTCGTCCCCGGCGTGGGTTTCATCTGGCTGGTCGTGCTTGCCTACGCCATCGCCGAAGGGTTCGCCACGATTGACCCCATCACGTTCGCCGTCCTCACCATCCTGGCCGCCGTCGGTTATACGGCCCAATGGTGGATGGGACACGTCGGTGCCAAGGTCGGCGGGGCCTCGCTCTGGTCGCTGCTGGCCGGGACTGCCGGTGGAATCGTCGGGGCGCTCGTCGGCGCGATTTTCCTGGGCGTCGGCCTCTTCCCCGGCGCCATCGTCGGTGCGCTGCTCGGCGTCTTTCTGGCCGAATGGTACCAGCGCAAGGACTGGCGCGAGGCGGCCCGCGCCAGCGGCGGGTGGCTTGCCGGCTGCGCTCTCTCCAGCGGCGTCCAGTTCATCGCCGGCGTCCTGATGATCGCCATCTTTGCCTGGCAGGCACTGAAGGGATAGATGGATGAGACAGCGCGATCATTACCGCCCCCGTCGCCAGCAATGGTTCGTCACCCGCGCGCCGCGCAGAGGCACCCTGATCATTGCTGCGATCCTCTATACTATCGGCCTGTTTGGCCTGGCAGGCTTTTTCCACATCCCAGAGCGCCACGCCGCCATCCTCCTGGCCATCGCCGGCGGCCTGCTCATCCTCGGGGCGCTCCTGCGCGATCTGTAGAAAGTACCCGCAACCGCAGGGGCACCCACAGCAGAGCGACTCGCGGGGCAACTCGAGAGCGAGACCCAAGTGCTTGCGACCGGTTGAACGGCTCCGTCACGAGCTCCATCGCGCCGGTCTGAGAGCAATAGAAGAAGGGCCGGGACAAAAGCCCGGCCCCCCTCTTACCGGCGCGTGCTCCTAATGAGCGGATTCGCCGGATCCTTCCACTGCCTCCGCCGGTACCATTGACTCGGCGACCCGGAGCATCTCCTCCAACGGAAGATTGGAGAGCACCTCGATCCGGCAATCTCCGATGTACCAGATGAGTTGCTTCCCCTCCGTGTAGGATACGGTCTCGGCGGAGACAGAACCCGGCTCCAGCGGCACAACCTGATTCGGCTCCGCCGGTGTTGGAACGAGAGCAGAGGGAGTTGGAGGAATCGAGACAAAGGAGACGCTCCCTTCCAGGCCGGTGATCAGTACCGCCGGTTGGCCGTTGACGGTCATACGTGTGCCGGGAGGCAGAGCGCCATCCTCATCGGAGGACAATCGTCGCTGGTCAATGATGAGGATCTGATTGGTAGTGCTGTTCCAGTAGTTCAGACTTGCCGCTTCGGGGTTCAATCCCACAGCCATGGACTGAAAACCGGCGGGCAAGTAGGCCGGACGCAGCGGCGTGAACTCTCCCGAGCCCGGGATGGACACTTCCCCTCCTCCCGCAGGGCTCTCGAAGCGAAACCAGCGCAAGAGTTCCCCCACTTGCGCCCGTACCGCTGGGACGAAGGCCACCACGCTCAGGGCAATCACCAAAACCACGACGGCGGTCAAAGCAAATCCTTTTTTCATCGTCATACCTCCTAAGATTGGACTCATGTGGCCAACGCCCGGCGCCAGACGTTGAAGCCATTCAGGGAGCCGCGATGGCGAAGGGCGCGCTTCCCTCGCCAGTCTCGCCTGCAGGCGGCTCCATGCCTGAGGCGAGGGGGCTGTCTGGGCAGCCCCGACCTGCAGGGACCGACGGACACGGCTCTGCAGCGCCGATAGAGCAGTCAACTCCTGCTGACAAGCCACACACCCGACCAGATGTGCCTGGATCAAGGCCCGTTCGGAAGGAGTCACCTCGTTATCCAGATACGCAACGAGCAACCCGTTCACTTCCTGGCATCTCACTTTGTCACCTCGCATTGGAAAGCAGCACCCAGGGCAGGCACGTCCCGCGGTATTCCCAACTCCCTGTACATGGTCTTGAGGGCCAGGTTGAGCCGCGATCGGACTGTGCCGATAGGGACGTTCAGCACTTGGGCAATTTCAGCATACGACAGTTCCGAATAATAGCGCAAGATCACAACCGCGCGCAGTTTTTCACTCAGCCGGCTCAGTGCTTGCCGGATCATTTCATCGCCTTCCAACCGTTCCTGAAACGACGCCGGCTCGGTCAACAAGTGGGAGACCTCTTCTAAACGAATGGTCAGGAAGCGACGCTTGCGTCGCCGGCTCAGACAATAGTTCATCGTAATGCGATAGAGCCAGGTTGTGAAGGCGCCTTTCGCAGGTTCGAAAGCAGATAGTGATCTGTACACCTGGAGAAAGACTTCCTGGAGCACATCTTCGGCTTCATCGGCGCTGTCCAGCATCAGATAAGCAGTCTTGTAGACCAGGCTCTTGTACTGATGAAAAAGAGCGGCAAAGGCCTCTTCATCCCCTGTCTGACAACGACGTATCAGGTCCACAGCATCTTCCCCAGGGTCATGGTTCTGATAAATTATACGCTGCTGCTCGGCAGAAAGTTCGGTAGCATGTACAAATCACAAGACTTGTGCTATTATACACCACTACCATCCCGGTTGGGCGGCGAACGATTGGAACATCGAGCCTTTAGGCAACGCGGGGCGTACGAGCCGTTGTTCCAGTCACCGAACTTTGACCCGTCTCACCGCATGTAATGGATAGAGACTCGCCCGGAGCATAGGGTGACGTTACTTATCGTCCACCCATTCCACCTGATACCGTGGGGACGGCCAGGGGTCTTTGTAGACCTCTATCGCCGCGTCGTCTTTTGCGCCCGGCGTAAGGACGGTCCGGCACAGCAGTACGGCGTGCCGATAGAAGACCTGATCCGGCGCTTCCAGCGCGGCCAGCCGCGCGCCTTCGAGGCGCTCTACGACCGGTACAAGGACACGGTCTACCGCACCGCCTTCTTTATCACCCGCGACGGCGCCGAGGCCGACTTTATCACCCGCGACGGCGCCGAGGCCGAGGAAGCCGTGCAGGAGACCTTTCTCGACGTGCTGCGGGCGCTGCCGCACTACCGGGTCGAAGGGCCGGCTAAGTTCGAGACCTGGCTGTATCGCGTCACGGTCAACCGCTGCCGGATGCGCCTGCGGCGCAAACCGCTCCCCACGGCGGATTGGGAAGAGATCGAGGAGCGGCTGGAGCGCATCCCCTCGTCGCACCCCAATCACGACCCTGAGGGTGCCGTCGTGCAGCGGGAGCGCACGGCAACGCTCTGGCGGGCAGTGGACCAATTGCCCGAAGGCCAGCGCATCGTGGTGATGCTCCGCTATCAGCAGGGCCTGGCCTACGACGAGATCGCCCAGGTGTTGGGCATCAACGAGGGTACGGTCAAGTCGCGGCTGTTCAATGCCCACGCCCGGCTGAAAGAGCAGTTGCGGATGGTGGGACTGGAGATCGAAGAATAGAATGAGCGCACACCCGGAAGCAGAACTGTTAGCGTTTCTCGACGGCGAATTGGACGGGGTAGAGCGGGCGCGGGTGGAAGCCCACCTGGCCGTTTGCCCTGCCTGCGCCGCCGAACTGGAACGGTTGCGCGCCCAGCAGAAGGAATTGGAAAGCACCTTCGACGCGGCGCTCGCGCCCGTGCGCCTGCCCGCCGAGGCCGACCGCCGTCTTCGCGAGCGGCTGATGCGCCGCGCCGAGCCGCGCCCGTGGTCGTGGTGGGCGCTGTGGCAGCGCCGCGGCCTGGTGACCCAGGCCGTACTGGCCGTGCTCGTCCTCGCTTTTGCGCTCAACACGACCCAGGTCTTGCGTCTGCCGCTGCCTCCTGCGCCGCAGGAGACGCTGGTGTTGGGACAGGATCGCCTGGTCCCGGGCAGCCAGGCCGCGCTGCGCGTCATCGTCCGCGCCGCCGACACGGCCCAGCCCATCGCAGGGGCCGAGGTCACCGTGCGGCTCGGACGCCCGCCGGGGCTGGCCAGCCTCGTCTACACCGGCCGCACCGACCAGACCGGCACAGCAAACGTCGCCTTCGCCGTTCCCGAAGACCTGGAAGGGATGGCCAGCCTGATCGTCGAGACCTCCTCCGCCGGCGGCGCGAACCGCATCGAGCGCCCCATCACCATCGCGCGCCAATACAAACTGCTGCTCGGCTCGGATAAACCCGCCTACCGGCCCGGCCAGACGGTCCACCTGCGCGTCCTGGCGCTCGACGGCGTCACCTTCCACGCCGTGGCTGGTCGGAACGTCACGTTCACCATCGTGGACGCGGCGGGGCAAGAACTGGCACGCCATATGACGACCACCTCCGACTTTGGCATCGCCGCCTTCGAGGTGGCCCTCCCGCCTGACGCCATTCACGGTCAATACACCCTCCGCGCCCAACTGGGCGACACACTTTCCGAGCGCACCATCAGCGTCGGCGAGTACACACTGCCCGCCTTCCGCGTCACGGTCGAGACCGGGCGCACCTTCTACACCGCTGGCGAGCAGGTGACCGGCAGCATACACGCCGAATATTTCTTCGGCAAACCGGTCGCGGACGGCCAGGTGACCCTGCGCGGCTATACCGGTGAGCCCCGCGAGACGCCCGCGATCATCGTCCAGGGCCAGACCGACGAACAGGGCGACCTGGCTTTCACCTTCGTCCTGCCGCCGACCTTTGGCACACAGGCCACACAGCAGCCGCTGCAATTCGACCTGGAAGCGGAGGTGATAGATGGGGCCGGCCAACGCGCAGGCATCCGCCACGTCATCCCCGTCGCCGCACAGCCGATCCTCATCAGCGCGATTCCCGAAAGCGGTCTGCTCAAGCCCGGCGTCGAGAACACCATCTTCATCCTGACCTCCTACCCCGACGGGCAGCCAGCCGAGACGACGTTGGCCATCACAGTAGAAGGCCAGACATACACGCTCCCTACCGGCCGCTACGGCCTGGCCGAGTTCCGCTACATTCCACCCAAACGCACGGTGCAGATGGACGTCCGCGCCCGTGACGCACAGGGCCGCGAAGGCCACACCGCCTTTGCGTTCGAAAGCGACCGCGCTCCGCAGACACTCCTCTTGCGCACCGAGCGCGTCGCCTACGAGGTCGGCGAGACGCTCCGGGCCGAGGTGTTGACCACCGATGAAGAGACGGTCTATCTCGATGTGGTACGGATGCGGCAGACCATCGCCACCCTCTCCGCGCCGGTCGAGAACGGGCGGGCCACCTTCGCGCTCGATCTGGATGGAACGATGGTCGGCACGCTCGAACTCCACGCCTACCGTATCTTGGCTGACGGCAACGCCGTGCAGGATACCCGCCTGGTCGTCGTAGACGCCCCGCGCCAGATCGCCGTCGCCATCCGCGCCGATCGGGACTCTTACCGCCCCGGCGAAACCGCGCATCTCCAATTCCAGACCACGTTCACCCCAACCAACCAACCAACCAACTAACCAACCAACTAACCAACCAACTAACCAACTAACCAACCAACCCACCGCCCTCGGCATTGCCGTCGTGGACCAATCCGTTCATGCCCTCGAGACCCAGCCCCCCGGCTTTGTGCGTGCCTATTTCCTGCTGGAGCGCGAGTTACAGGCACGGCAGGTACAGGGATTGAACGTGCCTGCGTTGCTCGACGCCCAGGCGGAGATCAAGGCCGTGCAAGATAAAGCCGCCCGCGCAGCCTGGGCCGGCGTGCGGGGCACTGCTGCCTCGCTTGTCAGGTCCACCACCAAGCCGCGAGAGGATATGGCCTCACGCCTGGCCCCACACGCCAACCGGATCGGTGCACTGCTTGTACTGCTGCCGTTGCTCCTGAGCGCCGTCGTCGCGCAGGGGCTGCGGTTGAGCGGCGTATTGGGGCAGGCGCTGCGGCGCGTTGCCACCGGCGCACTGGCCTTGCTCCTTGCCTCGCCGCTGATGGCGCTCGTCGTCGGCGGGGTAATGCTCCTGCTGCGGCTCGCACTGCGCACGGGCGCGCCCCTGCTTGTGTTCGGCGGCGTCGTCGCACTCTGGGCCGGGCTGACCGTCTACGGCTGGATGCGGCGCGATACGCGGCTGCAACTGGCAACCGGCCTTCTCGCAGCCTATCTGGCGTTGGGCGGGCTGCTCGTCATCCTGGCCGCGCGCGATGGCGGGCCGCATGGGGTTCTGCTTACCCTGATCGTCGCCGGCTTCCTGCTCGCGGTGGCGGCGCTGGCCGTGCTGGGGCAGGGGCTGGTGCTGGAAGGGCGACGCCAGGCCGGTTGGGCGACCACAGCGTTGGCGCTCCTCCTCATCCCACTCGTCATCTACCTGCCCTTCGTGCCGGGGCTGGCCTCCAACCTGACCCGCAGCCTGGGCAATCCCGCCCTCTATGCCGGCCCCGCCGGCTGGCTGAGTGGGTGCGCTCCGGCGACGATGACGCCGGAGCAGGTCAAGGTCACGCCAGAGACAGCGGTACAGGCAACAGTCGCAGCAGAAGCAACGGCGCCGGTTTCCACCGCAGCACCGCCAGCGACTGAGACGCCGGAGTCTGTCACGATACTCGCGCCCGTTGAACCGTTCCCGCTGCGCCAGGTCTTCCCGGAGACACTCTACTGGAATCCGGAGGCGCTTACCGACGAGAACGGCTTCCTGGCGCTCGACCTGCCGCTGGCCGACACCGTCACCACCTGGCGACTGACGGCGCTGGCCTCGACGCAAGCGGGCGATCTGGGCTTTGCTACATACGCCATCCCTGTGTTTCAGGATTTCTTTGCCGCACTCGACCTGCCGGAGACGGTCGCCCGGGGCGAGACGATCACTGCCACCGTCACGCTCTATAACTATCTGAAGCAGACCCAGACTGTGCGGATCGAGCCCGTACCTGCCGATTGGTACACCCTGGAGATGCTGCCTCAGACGTTGAACTTGCCCCCGAACGGGATTGCCACGGCGCAATTTGCCATCCGTGTGCAGCAGGAAGGACGTTTTTGGCTTCAGGTCAACATTACCGGTGACCAACTGCCTGATAGTATCGGCCAAGACATCACTGTCGAGCACATCAGCCCATAATCTGCAATCTGCGATTAGGAAAATCTTCCGCATGCCGAACGGATGGGGTTGAGAAAACCGGTTGATCGGAGTACACTTTACCGGCCGACAATATCTCATCATTCGGAGGCATGCAATGGAACGTTCCACAATTGATCGTCTGGCAGTCAAGACGCTGGACCAACGGTTTCGGCGCGAGTTGGAAACAGAGATGGCGCCGCGCATCTCGCAAGGGATTCTGGACCTGGCCAAGGAGGTCTTCAGCCTCGATGCTGTCTCCACCAACGAGGTCGGGCGTCTACGGCCAGGGCAGATTCGCCAAGTGATCGTCGCAGCCGATGTGCCTCACGGTCGTCCTCTGAGCCAGGCCAAGATGGTAGAAGTCATCTGGACGATTGACGCTGGCGAGGAAGACCTGGATGTACTCCAACAGCACGGCAGAACTGTCTTACGCCGGATGCGCCTTCTGCGTCTCGCCCACGAAGCCCAGGAGCAAGGCGGTAGCCCTTCACAAGAGGGCGAAGGCGCTGGGCGTATCCGCGCGCACGATTCGTGCAGACATCGCGGCTTTGACGGCGGCGGGCTACTGCGTGCCCACACGCGGCAAGTTGCACGGAGTGGGACGTGGGCAGACCCACAAGGTGCTCATCGTGGAGCTGTACCTCAAGCGCCACACGTACACCGAGATCGCGCGCCGCACCCATCATTCAGTCTACGCCATCAAGCGCTACATCCAGGTCTTTGGCCGCGTGATGTTGTTGACGCGCAGAGGTCTCAGCGTGCCCGAGATCGCCCACGCGGTGGGCATCTCGGAGCACCTGACCCAGGAATATCTGAGCCTATATCAGCGCTACGACGTGCCAGAGTACCAGGATCGGCTGACCGAGATCGTCCAGATGCTCAGCGGCGGCGTCCAGGAGACAGATGCAACGGCAAAAAGGGGGCTGTGATGGGCATCAGTCCCTATCATGCTGCTACCCAACGCACATTTCGCCAGGCGATCGTCCACTTGCTGGAGAACAAGTTGGTGGGGAGTCACAAGGTGATTCAGTTGATCGCCGATGACATCGTCGCATTGCACGCCGAGTACTACCGGGAAGCCAGCCTGGTACCGCCCGGTCACATTGTCTGGCGGGGGACGCTGGACGAAGGGCACAAACCGCCGGCCGGCCGGCGTGCCGAAGACGAACCCACGGTTACCGCGGTGTTGCCCTTGATCAGTGAGGCGGACCTCGCCGATTTGGCCCAGGGACGCACGACGGGTCAACGGGCTGAGATGCACCGGCGAGACATCCGCCGCGTGGTTCGTCTGGTGAAAGCAGGACTGAACAATCCGGACGGACGGCTGCTGCTCTCCCTGGCCGACATCTCCCTGCTGCTCAACCGCTCGATTGACACGGTGCGACGCTGTATCCTGGAGCACTTTGAGCAGACCGGAGAGCTGTTGCCTATCAAGGGCTACGTGCTCGACCAGGGCAGCAAGCCGACTCACAAGGGGGTCATCCTGCGCTTGTACGAGCAAGGCGTCTCTCCGCCGGACATCGCCCGCATCACCGGCCACAGCCTGGAAGCGGTCGACCGCTATATCAAGGACTATGAACGTGTCAAAGTACTGTTGCGTAAAGGATTAGATGTGACTGAGATCAGCCACGCAATTGGGCGAGGTCTGCGTACTATACACCAGTACTATAGCATCGCACTCGAGTTTCACCCTGACCTGGCCACGCTACAGAACGGAGACCGCTAGGCGCTTTGTCAAAGTTGCGCTCCTCTCCTCCATGTGGTATCATTCGTTTGCCCATACAGGGGGAGGGGAGAAAGAGTTGTCTTTTCGACCTTTTCTCCCTTTCCTTGTGTTGCCTCAGCCGATCATCGGCAACCGGAAGCATTTCCTAATTGTAAATTTGCAATTTACCCCAACCTGAAGTAAACTATACACGCTACTTGATGCCTGGGAATTCCCATCAAACACACCAAGAAGGAGGTAGGGTCATGAACCTGAAGGGCAAACTGTATACCGAGTCCCCGATCTACCGGGGGAACGCGCGCAAGACCCTCTTCACGCGCGACGCCGACGGCACCCACCGGCTGGTCTCCCTGGCCGGAGAAATCTCCGGCACGGCACAGGCGCTGATGGACGCGTTCATCGGCCAGTCGCGTGACGGCAAGAATGAAGGTTTGCTCAACCGCATGTGGAAACGCTTTTACGGCTCGCCAATGCCCAACGGGTTAATCACCGGGGTCGAATGCCGGCTGCAAGAGGAGAGTTACCCACGCGACCGGTTCTTCGACATGCGCATGGGCCTGCGATTGGACGAAGACCGCTGGTGCGCCGAAGCGAACGCAAACTACAAGATGGAGACCGTATTCCGCAACACCGTCTTTGACTTTGAGATGACCGTCAACGACGCGGTGCTACATCAGGGAGACAACGAAGCCCGGTTGTACTACCTGCTACGGGAACTGCAAGAGGGGCGCTTCTGGTTTGGCGCCGGTAAGAGCAAGGGATTGGGGCGCGTGCGTCTGGAAATGGCGCTGCCGTTCAAGGCGCCTGCGAACCCTCCATCTATGCGACCGGCTGCCAATCACCTTCAGATAGATCTGACGTTCAATGCCCTCAACCCCGTCCTGGTCGGCTGGAACTGGGGCAAGATTGATCCCGAAGTACCCTCCTTCGCCGCCATCGAAGGCCGTCTTCTTGTCGAGGCGATGCCCGGCCTGCCCGCCCCCATCCGCGAGCGGCTGGCAATGAGCCTGGCCGGCCCGATTCTCAGTCCGGAGGACTGGAAAGACAAACTCGCCAGATTCCTGCCGCGCGTCATCGCCATCTGGTTGCGCGAGCGATCCGTCGGCGAGAGCGAATCCTGGGTGCTGCCGGCCAAGGCTCTGGAGAAACTGAGCAAGGGCAAGTACGCCCTTTCTACAAAGGTCATCGCCAAACTCCAACCCCTGGCAGACCGGCCTTTCTCCAGCCAGGAAGCCGCCAGGGCCGCGCTCGTCGAGGCACTGGAAGACAAGGCCAACATGGCCAACCGCGTCCTGGACGTCATGGTACAAGAGCGCCGCACCAGCCAGGAATTCGACCGCGCCGCCTGGCAGGAAGTCGCCGCGGGCCTGGGCCTGGATCCCGAACTGGGAGACCGTCTGGCAGAGCGGGTTCAGAGCGAGGCCGATTTGATTGAGGTACTGGCCCCGGCCTGCGGGAAAATCCTCCCCCGCTTTTACGAGCAGGTGGACCAGCAGATCAAACTGCTCCAGAGCGATGCCTGGGTGGATGTTGAAATTGCCACGCGAGAGGAACACATCCAGATCAAGCGCATGTTGCTCCAGGGCAAGATTGACGAGAATCAGTGGGGCGATGCGCGGCTGGTGCCCCCGGGCATCACTCCCAGGGTCTGGCGCGAGTTTCTCGAGGCCCACGGGCGGGTGCAGTTCCGCCACATGCTCAACCCCCGCAACCTGAACAAGAGCATCGTCAACGACGAGAACATGATCGCCTTTCTCAAGGCGTACCGTGACCGTGCACGCCAGGAACTCTCACAGCCCTACAACGTGGACTTTCGTGCCGGCGGGATCGGCAACCGCGAGATTTCTCGTCGCTACGGCAAGCCTTATGACACAGTCTTTATGCGCATGCTCACCTGGGCGCCTTCGGCACAGGAACAGGGCGCGTGGGAAATCTACATTCCCGGCAGCACCATCAAGGGCGCATTCCGCAAACGCGCCTCGCAGGTGCTTAAAACGCTGTGGGGAGAAACCGAGCGCACTGCCTACGTGTTGGACCGTCTCTTTGGCACCCAGGGCCAGCGCGGGCTGGTCTTCTTTTCCGACGCTTACCTGACCGATCCCCTCGACACGGAGCGCGCCTGGTGCTCGATGGATGGGGTCAGGATGGACCCGGCGACCGGCCGCCCTATCGAGACCGCCAAACGCGATTACCTGTTTGCATACGGCGATCACCTGCGCTTCCAACTCCGATTGGATTTACAGGACATTGCAGAGGAAGATGAGGAAACGCTCTCGCTACTGGTGCACCTGCTTCAGGATTTTCAAAAGGGCGACATTCCTCTGGGCGGTGAAAAGACCTGTGGCTTGGGCTGGGTCAAGGCACGCATCTCACATCTTGCCTGGCTCACGGCGAGCGCCAACAGGATCGGCGAGAAATTGTTCGGCAAGCAAACACTGAGCCAGGACGGCATCTGGCTGCGGCTCGATCTGGAAGGGAATGCGGCCACCAGCGCCTTGCAGACGCTACAACCCATTGCCCCAGAGAAAATGGAAGTCTCCAAAACGCCGCCCAGGGCCCTTGCCGGCTTCGTCTCGCATCGCGCCTTTGGCGGTTACTGTGGCACACTGGTGGTCGAAGCGGAAGTCGTTACACCGCTTCACATCCGCGAAAGCGGCGAGCCTTCCTTCAAGGCCACCCTATCTGAGGGCCCGGTGAACGGCTGGGACTTTTTCGCCATGGCGCCACCCGAAGCCGACAAGCGTGCACCGGACAAAACGTACGCACTGCCCAGCCGGAGCATTAAGGGCATGGTGCGCCACATCTACACCATCGCCAGCGACTCGAAAGAGCCCAGCCCCAACATCGGCCAACTGAATCCGGTGGATAGCCTCTTCGGCTGGGTTGGCACGGGGCCGAACCAGGCGCTTATGGGACGACTCTCCTTCAGTTTTGGCCTGTTCGAGAACCCGCAACTCGCCTGGTTCAAAACGCCGTATCCTTATGGCGGCTGGCGGTACGCCGACGGGCGGTGGACTCAATCCCCCGGCACGGCTGCCGTCAAAGCCCTCGTGGACAAGACCTGGCGGCTCTTCCCCCACGCTCCGCTGGCCCCCATCGTCGAGCGGCTCGATGAGTTCCGGCCCGATACGGTGCAGGCACGCTACTTCCGCGCCATCCTGCCTGGCGCGCGGGTCCGCTTTACCCTTCGCTTCTGGAACCTCGAAGAGGAGGAGTTGCAGCGCCTGGCGTGGTGCGTGGCGTTGGAGCCGAACCTGGCACACAAACTGGGTAGCGACCGCTACCTGGGCTTTGGCAGCCTGCGCCTGCACATCCTGCCGGAGAGTTTCCTGATTGACTGGGCCAACCGCTACGCAGGCAAACCCGAGTCGGCGTGGAAGTCACCGCTGCGGGCCGAAGAGTGGATCAAGCCCGGCGTCATCAAGCATTACGCTGCACTGCAAAAGATGCTGGATGCCCGGTCACTTTGATCGCCGTGGAACAGCCTTTCCAGGCTGTACATAGGTTGAAGGACTGTCTCGCGGCTGCGAAAGGTGCTGGATGCTCAGTCACTTTGATTGGCTGCGGCGCAGCCAGACCGGCGCCGAACTGCTTGCAACTCTGGATATCCATGCAAATCAGCCCGATCTCCTTCCCGCCGATGGGGAGGAGATCGGGCCTCCTGTTTCTGCTGTCGAAGGCCCCTGCGAGCGCTGCTGGGTCTACCCGCGCCTGCCCCGCCACAGGTACTGCAAAACATGCCGGGTGATCCTCGCCAGGGCCAGTGAGTTGCGCGACGCTGCTTACCACGCCATTGTCATCTGGGGCCACGTCAACCAACTCTCGCCGCTGATCCGCATGGGCGATGGCTTCCAGGAACAGCACATCTTTGGCGCGTACACCCACGACCAGAATCACTTTCTATTAATGATGCCCCGTCGTGAGTTAAAGACCTGGCTCCAAGAACTCGTCCTATACCATGGCCCCACCCTGCGCGGGCTACTTCAGGTCGTTCCTACCACGATGACGGGCAAATCGGTGCGGATGGGTGAGGCCGTCGTCCGCACTGCGTATCTCGACTCCCGCTTTCCGATGGACCGGTTGCGGGTGCGCTTTTACGCTGCACCCTACCAGGTGTTGGTGCCACACACGCGCGAAGAACAGGGTTTGCTCACATTCGAGGCCTCCGAGTTCCTGAGCCTGCTGGAGATGGCAGCAGTCTTCAGGACCATCCTGCGCCCCCAGGAACAGGCGACGTTGCGCGAACTGCTCAACCTGAAAGATGCTGCCGAAGCCCAATTCTACTGGGGCCGTTTCGTGGGGCAGTTGAGCCAGGAGGCCAAAGACATGCTGAGCGGCTGGCGGGTGCGCCAATGGCCCAAGAACCGCGTCCAATTGCTGTACGAACTCGCTGACTATGTGGCCTTTTATCAAACCGATTAGGCTCATCCGCTACCTGGTCGTCTTCCGGGTCAACGCCTCGTTGGTGCGGCTGCCCCGCTGCCTGACCGCCGAACTCTCACTCGTGCTGGGCACTCTCATCGCCAATCGCCTGCCCACCCGCGAGGCTCAGCCCTGGCGCAAGGCCCTGGCCCCGTGGGAAGAATGTGGCGGTCTATCGTTCGTTGGCCGCAAAAAGGTCGACAAGGTGCCGGAAGCCTCCTGGCCGGTCGAAGCGGTATTCTTCGCCTATCCCGGCAAGAGATATTACGGTCCAGGAGAGCCGGTACTGTGGGAACTGAAACTGCTGGGGGATAGCGCCGATCACGGTTTTTTTCTGGGGACGGTCCTGCCGGCGATGGAAGAGGCCGGCAACATGTCCGAATCACAGTGGCATCGACAGCATGAGCTCTGGGGGCACTTTGACGTCCATGCGATCTACGCCGCGCGCGGCCCGCGTTGGGAGCCGTTTGTGCGCAACGGGCGCCTGGACATCCAATACCGTCCCAGCCCCGACCAGTGGGCCGACGGATTATCGTTCAGCCCGCGGCAGGAGCGCATCTTCGATAGCCTGACCTGGCTGACCCCCTTCGACCTAGGAAACGGGCAGCAGGGCAGAAAAATCACCCCTGACCAAGTGCCCACTTTGTACGCCATCCTGCAGGCCCTGATCGCACGGATGAGCCAGTTATTGCCGGGCAAACATCACGCACCCGATGACGTGTGGCAGGTCTTGGACGCGCAAACGCGCGCCGCATGCGAGGCCGTCGCAGAACAGGCCAGACGCATCCCCGTCCATCACGCCGCGTTCAAAGCGCCCCCCAAACCGTGGCCGGGGCGCTGTATCGGCACGCAAGCCTTTCCATCTATCCCCCACCCCCTCATCCCATACCTCGAACTGGCCTCTATCCTCCATATTGGCAAACAAACCCACTTTGGCTGCGGCACCTTCACGATCGGGTGAACATTTCTCTCCTCAACCGCATGTAACCAACCAGAAGCGGCCACTCTGCCGCTCGAAATCACACGAGGAGGAGAGAAATGTGCACCAAAACCTTTTTCACACTGGCCGCGTGGATCGCGGTCGCTGGTCTGCTGGCCGGCTGTGCTGCCCCCAAGCCAACCCCTGCAGCCGTGATGATAACCAGAGAAGCCCCCATGGATGAGGTAACAGCAGCTGTGATGGCAACCGCGGTTCCGTCTACGACACCCCTACCTGCCCCTGCCTCGCTTGCTATGATAACAGCCGGTCAGGCCGCTGACCAAGTCCCCGTCACCTCTGCCTATCATCCCAACCGCCTGATCGTCAAGAACGCCGAACTCAAGTTGCTGGTCGAGGACACAGACATCGCCATTGATCGCGTCAACCAGGTCGCCGCCGACTGTGGCGGCTATATCATCAGCACCCGCGTCGGCTATCGGGAATGGCTGGGCGAACATTACAAGTACGCCTCGATCACGATCGGCGTACCCGTGGATCAGTTCGAGGCGGCAATGAACCGGCTGCGCCGCATCGCTCTCCGCGTAGTGGACGAGTCCGCCTCCGGCCAGGATGTCACCGACGAGTACGTAGACCTGCAATCGCGGCTGGACAACCTGATCGCCACCCGCGACCGCATCCGCCAGTTCCTCGCCCAGGCGCAGACGGTCGAAGAGTCATTGCGCGTCAACGAGCAACTCTCGGCCATCGAGGAACAGATTGAGCAAGTAAAAGGCCGGATGAATTATCTCTTCGACCGCTCGGCCTACTCCACGATTACCGTGCAACTCGATCCTGACCTGCCACAGCCCACGCCGGCCCCAACGCCCACCCCCACTCCTACACCGATGCCCTGGAGCCCCACCCAGACCGTCCGCGAGGCCGGGAACACACTGGGCTCCATCCTGCGCGTGCTCACCGCGATTGCCATCTGGCTCGTCATCGTCGTCCTGCCGCTGCTGGGGATCGTGCTCGGTCCACCGGCGCTGGGTGTATGGCTTGGCCGGCGCTGGAGCCGGCGCAAAAAGCCGACCGACAACTGAATCCGAAAAACACTCAAGCCGCTTGGGGTCAAGCGGCTTGAGTGCTCTATGCGGACATGTACCTGATCACCACCTGCAGAACTCAAAAGGCAAGGTCAGAGAATAGGTACGCCGCCACCGTCGTCGCCAGCGCCACGCCCGCCAGGAGCGCCAGCCCGTAACGCATCACCGCTCGCAACACAGGCGCCTCCTCCGCCTTCACCGTGCTGCACCCCACGATGATCTTGGCCGGAGCGAAAGCCGAGCCGATGCTCCCGCCCGCCATCTGCGCGGCGATGATGATGAGCGGGCTGACACCGACGAGCGTTGCCACGCTTTGTTGCAAATTCCCAAAGACGACGTTCGAGTTGGTATTGGAGCCGGTCATAAAGGCGCCCAGCGCACCGATGAACGGCGAGGCCAGTGGGAAGGCGCGGCCCGCCACCTTCGCGATCCCCTCGGCCAACAGGACCGTCATCCCGGCGTGCTCCATCGTCGCTGCCATCGCTACCATCGCCGCCGTGCCCAGGCTGGAGCGCAGTGCTCGCCTGACCACGCCTTGCGCGATGCGTCCCGCCGCTCCTGGCCGATAGTCGCCGCGCAGCCAGTATAGCCCGCAGGCGACGAGCGAAGCGTAGGTCAACAAGGCCCCGGGGTGGCCGAACACGGCGATGGTACGTCCCCTACCTGCCGGCGTGACCCAGCCGCGCGTGGTGACCAGTTCAGGGAACTCGCCGCCGACGACCGCGTGGCCGTTCAAGAACTGCTTCACCGGCGCGATCAACTCCGCCGAAAGAATAATGGCGACCAGGAGCACATAAGGGATGAGCGCCCACACGAGCGGCATCCTTCCCCCCTGCTTCCTGCCTCCTGCCTCCTGCCTCCTGCTTCCTGCCTCCTGCCCCCTGCCTCCTGCGTCTTGCTTCGTGTCCCTTGCCCGCCACCAGGCCCATGCTACCCCAACCGCCAGCCCAACCAACCCGGCCATCATCGAACCGAGCACGTCCATCCGGTGCGTAGCGACAAAGTACAGGACGCCGGCCATCACCGGCCCGACGACGAACAGCGGCGCCAACCCGGCTCTGAACGTGTGCCAGCCGCCCGCTGCCCATAGTGTCGCGGCGCCACAGCCCAGGCACGTCAGACCCATCATCATCGCTGACCAGGGAGCGATCTCTTGTGCACTGCGTCCGGTCGCGGCGACCATCGCTGTCATCGAGGCACCAAGCGAGCCCAACCCCACGGCCCAGGGATGCCCCACTGAAGGAATGACGACGGCAGCCAGCGCCGGAAAGCCCAGCCCCACCAGGAGCGGCGCGATGACCGCCACTGGCACGCCGAAACCGCCCACACCTTGCAAGAACGCGCTAAAGACCCAGCCCAGCAGTAGCGCCTGCAACCCCCGGTCGGGCGTAAGGCGCACCAGCCCTGCTCCAAGCGTCTCGACGGCGCCGGCCTCATCCGTGACACAGTAGAACAGGAGCGCTCCCCAGATAATGTAGAGCACGTACAGGGCCAGCAGCAATGCTTTGAGTTGGGCGTAAGCCAGCACCTGCCAGCCCGCGCCGAAGCGTAGCGCGCCCACTAAGAGCGCTGCAAACCAGCCAACCATGCCGGCCCTGGCGCCGTCCCAGCGGAAACGCAACATCAGCACGAGGACGGCCAGGATGGGGAGGAAGGCGAAGAGCCAATCAAGCAGCAGTGTCATAAGTCACCTTGAAGGACGCAAGATGCGGGATGCGCGAGAATTACTCCTGGACGGTGATCATTTGGAGAAAGATAGCATTATCTGTGGTACCGGCAACAGGTAACCGTGCTCCACTTTCGGCGACGTACATCCCCACCTCCAGGCGATGCGTTCCCGGCGCAGCGTCAGGGCGAACGGCGATGGTGTACGTGTCGGCGACGACTTCTCCGGCAACCCACAATGTGGTGGGATAGGCGCCATTCACCGGCGGGTTGTCGCGCTGGCCGCTCATCGAACTGTCGGGAGCGACGAGGTGCGTAAAGACAGTATAACCGGTCTCCATTTCGGTCAGTGCATGCCAGTACAAGGTCAGCGTGAATTCTCCGCCCGGCGCGACCGTCTCTGCCGAAAGGTCGTAGCCCAGCAGTTCCACCTGACCGCCCAGTATGGCCCTGAGCGGGTGCGTGACGGGTGGCACCTCGAAGGTGCGATTGATGGGCTGGACTGTGATACCGCCCAGGTCAACCGTCCGACCAGCGACCTTTACCTGCAGTGGATACTTACCCGAGGGCATGTCGCGTGGCACGCGGGGGTCGTAGCGGTCGGCAATGATTTCGCCGGCGGTCCAGGCAGAGGTAGGATACGTGCCATGGACAGGAGCGCCCGTGTAGAGCACTACATCCCCCAGCGCAAGGGTGACGTCATAATCGGGAAGCAGCGTCGTGTCGGCCTGCCAGAAGAGCGTCAGGTAGAGTCGCTCGCCGGGCCGCGCGCTCGTCGTATCCAGATTGGCGCCTAGCAAGGTCAGGCCGTCGCCTCGAACCTCCAGGCGCGTGCGCATGCCCAGATCGGCCGGGGCCGGCGGTTGGCTCGCCCGGTTCACCCGCAGCGGCAGCCCAACGGCCGTGCCAGCATAACTGCCGGCGGGATCGAGCACATTCAGCGTCGCATTCGCCTGCGCAGAGTAGAGGCCAAACCGTACGGCATAGTCGCCGGGCGGCGTGCCAGGGACGACCGGAAGAGTCAGGTGATCCACAATGATCTCGCCGGGGGCCCACTGCTCGGCCGGATAATGGAAGGGCGACGTTTCACCCCACACAAAGCCCCACGCATCAGTCAGGCGCGCGACAGGGCCATAGTCGCCGGGGCTGGGCGTCGCCTCCACACGCCACCACACGGCCACATCCGCGTTTGTGCCTGCGCGTGGCTCGTTGATCACGTCATACCCCAGCAGGCTCACGACATTTGCCAGGTTGGCAGTCAGCGGATGCGTTGGAGACCGGGCAGGCCCGGCGGCGACGCGGTAGAGGTAGAACGCCGGCGCGCCGTCGGGCCCTGGTGACGCGGCGACAAGCGAGCCGGCCGGCAACACGGACTCGATCCACGCCAGGTCGCCGGATGCCGAGCGGGGCACGAGCAACAACGCCTCTCCTTCTGCTGGAAAGACGACGGTGCGCCCGCCGGTGAGCCAGCGGATGCGGTCATAGTTGCGGGCCAGCGCCGCGAGTGTGGGATGGCGGTAATGGATGCTGGCGACGTAGACGGCCATGTCGGTCGGGTCGGTTGCGTTGAGATAGCGTGCAGAATCGGCCAGGTCGCCATCGGCGGCGTAGTAGAGCGCGGCGGAGGGAGCCCAGTCGCGGAAGTAGGCAGCGGCTGTGGTGAAGAGCAAGGCAGTGAAGAGAACAATGAACAATGAACAATGAACAACGAACAAAATTGCCGGATTGCCGATGCGTTGATTTGCGATTAATGATTTGCGCCAAGCGATAGGCGATTTGCGATTTGCGAGGGAGACCAGAGAATGGAGCGCCGAGAGACCGAGAGCGGGGAAGATGTAGATGAAGGGCAAGAGGCCGATGGCGCGCAGGTTACTGGGGGTAATATCGCCGACGGCGAGGGCGCTGGGCAGGAGCATCACCGGCAGGAGGATTAATAAAAAGACACACGTGGCCAGTAGACGAGGGGACACGGAGACACGGAGACCAGGAGACAAATTCTCGCTGACCCGTTGACTCGTTGACTCACCTTTGAGAGAAATCGTAGCCACAAGACCGGCCAGGAATAGAATTGCAGTTACCGGATCGAACAGGGGACGGGCGGGGAGATTGAAGCGGATGTAGGGGTCACCGTGCAGGAAGAACATCCCCAGGCATGCGCGCAGTCCAGCCCAGGCATCGGCCCAATTGGTCGCGGCGACCTGACGCGCGCGAGTAGAGAAACTGCCGGGATGAGTCCACCAGTAATGAGCCAGCGGCGACAGGATGAGCGCGGCGGCGACAGTGAAGACAGCAAGTTGGATGAGACGCTCGCGGCGGCGTCCCCGATCGGCGATGATGAGCGCGAGCCAGGCGGCAGTCAGTGGGATCAGAAACGCACGGGCAGCCAGATAGGTGTAGGCGGTGAGGCCGCAGCAGAGACCGGCGAGGAGAAGCCAGAAGACCTCTCCCCACCCCCAACCCCCTCCCCTCTCCCGGTGGGAGAGGGGAGGGGGCAAGGGGGAGGAGTGAGGTGGGGATAAGTGCAGCCCCCGCCACAGCGCCGCTACCGTCAGCGCCTGCAGCAACGGCTGAGTCACGGCACGGAAACCGTAGCGGCTGAAAATGAGGTGCCAGAACGAAACAGCGAGAAATGCGGCGGTCAACAGCGCGACACGGTCCACGTCATGCCGGCCGTGCAAGAGTTCGCATACGGCCCAGGCGGTTGCTGCAACAGTGGCGATTCCGATCAGCGCCGCACTGAATCGCAACGCAAAGGGCGTCACACCAAGAAATTTCATCCACAGCGCTGCCCAGTAGAAGAACAACACCTCTTTGCCGGTATAGGAGGGGATAAAGATGGGCCGACTAATGCCACGAGCGATCTCGCCGGCCAGGATGACGTTGGCGGCCTCGTCGTAGTGCAGACCCACGGGCAGTTCGGGCAGCCGGTACAACCGCAAGCCCGCTGCGACGAACAGGATCAGAGACAGCGTCACGGCGAAGAACCGGTGTGGAGTGGAACGGGTATTGTTCACAGAGGCGCATTATAGCAGGCGGGACGCAGGATGCAAGGGGTAGGATGCAAGGGGTAGGATGCAAGAGGCAGGACGCAGGGCGCATCCTTCGGACAGGCAGTGTGTTTTCATGCACAAAAGCCACAGGTACAGGAGCCGCTACGGCTGCCGGGTTGAGCAAGGGCCACTGGACAAATTGGCTGCCTTATGAGATAATCAGTGTCAGTCAAGGAACAATATAAGTCGCATGACCAGGTACAAGATCATCGCCAATCCCGCTGCCGCTAAGGGAACCGCCGCACATACCATCCCCCAGATCGAACGCACCCTGGCCGGATGCAGCCTGGATTTCGACCTCGTGCGCACCAAACGCCCCTGGCATGCCGCCGAACTGGCGCAGGAAGCGGTCGCCGCTGGCTACGACGTTGTGGTTGCCGCCGGCGGCGATGGCACGTCCAACGAGGTACTCAATGGCCTGATGCAGGTTCAAACCCCCATTCCCGGCCCTTCCTACCAAGAGAAAGGGAGGCGCGTGGCGATGGGAGTGCTGTGTATCGGGCGCGGCAACGACTTTGCCTATGGCGTGGGCATCCCCACCGATTGGGAAGCAGGCTGCCAGATGCTGGCACAAAATCACCGGCGTACAATTGACGTCGGGCGGGTTACGGGCGGTCTCTTTCCGCAGGGACGCTACTTTGGCAACGGCGTCGGCATCGGCTTCGACGCCGTCGTCGGTTTCGAGGCGGCCAGGTTCGCCCGTCTGGGTGGCTTCCTGGGCTACCTGGTCGCTGTGCTCAAGACCGTCTTTCTGTACTATCGCGCGCCGCTGGTCACCATCGAATATGATGGACAGGCTATCACACAACCTTCGTTAATGATCTCGATCATGAACGAACGGCGTCTGGGCGGTGGCTTTATGATGGCGCCTCAGGGCCGACCTGACGACGGCCTGCTCGACCTGTGCATCGCTCGCCAGGTGAGCCGCGCCCGTATCTTTGCGCTCGTCCCCCATTTCATTCGCGGCACACAGGCGACCCAGAAGCCGATCACGACCGGGAGGGCTTCCTGCATCGTCGTCAACGCCATCGAGGGAGTGTTGCCTGCCCACGCCGATGGGGAGACTTTGTGCACAGATGGTAAGCGACTGGAAGTCGAGTTGCTGCCACGCCAGATCGAAATTGTCTGCCAGGAGCCGGAGGTTGTCCAATGAAAGTCGTCCATCAAGTGGTCACGCCGATCATCAAGGGTTTGCTGCGCATTCTGTGCCGGGTAGATGACGCGGAATTAGCGCGCGTGCCTGATCGCGGCCCGCTCATCATCGTCACCAATCACGTCAATTTCCTCGAAGTGCCCCTTCTGTACACGCACCTTCTGCCACGACCGGTGACCGGCTTTGCCAAGGCCGAGAATTGGGATAACCTCTTCCTGCGTACTCTGCTATTCCGGATGTGGGGCGGTATCCCACTACATCGAGGCGAGCCGGACGTGAGCGCACTCCGGCGTGCGCTGAAGGCGTTGGAAGAAGGCGCGATTCTGGGCGTCGCACCCGAGGGCACCCGCAGCGGTCATGGATGTCTCCAGCGGGGCCGTCCCGGCGTGGTGTGGCTGGCGATGTACAGCGGGGCACCTCTGCTGCCGGTGGTGTTCTATGGCGGCGAGCACTTTTGGCGCAATCTGGCCCGCCTGCGGCGCACGGACTTTCACATCATCGTAGGAAATCCGTTCTACCTGGACCTGGACGGCGTCAAGCCGACCCGCCAGGTGCGTTACCAGGCCATTGATGAGATTATGTACCAGATCGCCGCGCTCTTATCCCCGGCTTACCGCGGCGCCTATTCTGATCTGGACAAGGCCACTGAGACATATCTGCGTTTCCCCGAGGGTGCACAAAGCAACGTCGTTGGTGCACGGGGTTGATTCGAAGCGACCATGCCCCCCTTGGCCCTCGTCACCGGCGCTACCGGTTGTGTCGGCGCGAACGTCGTAGCGGCCCTGTTGGAGCGCGGCTACGCCGTGCGGGCGCTGCGCCGTGCCACCTCCACTACCGACGCGCTAGATGGTCTCGACCCTGAGCCGGCTATCGGCGATGTTCTCGATCCTCCGTCGCTGGTCGCGGCGATGCGTGGCTGTGCCCTGGTCTTTCACGTCGCGGCTGTTTCCGACTACTGGCGCACGTCAGCCGAACGCATCTATCAGGTCAATGTCGAGGGCACGCGCAATGTGCTGGCGGCTGCCGAGGAAACGGGCGTAGAGAGGGTAGTGTATACCAGTTCGGTTGGCGCATTGGGAATCCCGCAACCGGGCAGGCTACTCGACGAATCGGCCACATTCAACCTTCCACCTAACCGCTTCATCTACGGCCACTCCAAGCATCTGGCCGAGCAGGTCGTGCAGCAAGCGATCGCGCGCGGGTTGGACGCCGTCATTGTCAATCCTGCCGGTGTGATGGGCGCCCGCGACGTGCACTGGATCGGTGGCAGTATCTTGCGTGCGGTAGAGCGTGGGTTGGCCTGGTTTGCGCCACCGGGTGGGTTGAACTGGGTTGATGCCGAGATCGCTGGACTGGGACACGTTCTGGCGGCAGAACGTGGGCGCACAGGCGAACGTTACATCCTGGGCGGCGAGAATATCAGCCACCGGGCTGCGCTTGAGATTATAGCCGAAGTGGTTGGCGGACGCAGACCACTGGCGACCGTACCACGTTCGCTGATGAACCTGGTGGCAATGCTGACCGACGGCTCCAACGCCCTCCGATCTGGCGTCCCGCTCTTCAGCGGTGAACAGGCACGTCTTAGCGCGGCAAACATTTATTGTGATTGCCGTAAAGCGCGACAGGAACTGGGATTGCCTATGATACCGTTTCGCACCATAGTCGAGCGCGCTTATGACTGGTACAAGATGCACGGTGACCTGTAGGGATCGGCGTTTGACAAATCGTGCGTTTCCCGGTATAGTTTAAACGTTCGCTCCCGTGCTATACAACACGGAAGAGGAGGGACCTGCCCGAATGCAATGCAAATCCAGGCTTGCCGTCGTGCTGTGTGTGGCTCTGACGGCATTCGTATTTTCCTATCCGGCTCTGGCCCAGAGCACGAGCCCCCCCAAAGAGTCGGCCCTTTCCCCCTACTGGTCCCCAGCGGTCAGCCAGTGGGAACCAATTATCCTTCGGTATGCCCAGGCGCGTCGCCTCGACCCCGATCTGATCGCGGCAGTCATCTGGAAAGAATCGCTGGGGCGTGCAAATGCGCGCAGCGTGGTTGGCGCAGTCGGGCTGATGGGACTGATGCCGTTTCCCTGGCGCCCCAGTCCCGAGCAACTACAAGACCCGGAGACGAATCTGTTCTGGGGGGCGCGTGCGCTGGCGCACACGATCCGCGACGGTAATGGCGACCTCTACTACTCGTTGGCAGCCTACAACGGCGGCTGGGAGCAGATCCACCTGCGCGTCACCCGTCGTTACGCAGCCGAGACTCTGGATTGCTACACCCGCGCTGTTGCCGTGCGACATGGACTGCCCGAAGATGGTGACTGGATCGCCATTATCGCCGTCGAGGGAACGCCGGGGCCTGAGACCGTCACCGTGCTTGGTCCTCGACGCCCGCTGGCACGTTACACCGAGCGTCCAAGCCAGGCCGATATTCCCCGTGTACCTGCTGGCGTGCCCCCTCACGCAACGGCCATCACCTTCGTGGATGCGCGCGGCGTGGAGTGCCGGGTGCACGTGTGGTTGGTCGCCGGAGATGGCACCCCACTTCCCCTCTCTGCGACGCGGGTTTCCCAGACCAGCGCGAAGCCATAGGGCTATTCACCGCTCCATATAGGTTTTCCGGTTGGCCGCTCTCCTGATTCACTTCCTCGGCACCTCTGCCGCCCGCCCGATTCCCCGTTGGGGCTGCGACTGTCCGCAATGTGCCGCCGCTGCGGTGGACCCGCGTGCCCGACGTACCCGCTCCGCCATTCTGGTCAACGGCGCATTGCTGGTAGACGCCGGCCCGGACATTTATGCGCAACTGCGCTCCTTGCCCTTCGAGGTCCTGCCGTGCATTGACCGTATCATCATCACCCATCCACACGCCGATCACTACCTGGGCCTCGATGACCTGGCGGCGCTCCGGCGCATCTCGCAACTGCCGATCCTCCCAATCTATGCTCTTCGTGACGGGTGGAGCTATATCCAGGGCAGTTTTCGTTACCTGATCGCCGCCGAGGCCAGCGAACATGACCGGCGGCCTTTTGCGCGGCGCGACATCGAGTTGCAGCAGCCACTCTGCCTGCCCGATGATCTCACCGTGACCGTCCTCGATACCCGCCACACGCAGACCTTCACCACCGCCGGCCTGTTGATTGAGCGTGAAGGCCGGCGCGTGTTCTACGCCCCTGATTTCTATCAGGTTGACCCGGCCCTGGTGCGTCCACTGGACCTGGCGGTTCTGGACGGGTCGTTTGTCACCCGCGAGCAGATGGATGCGCGCTACACCCCGGCCCTCGAAGAAGGGCAGGGGCGACATATGCCGATTCTGGAGGCGGTGGACTGGGCGGAGCAGGCACAGGCCCGGCAGGTCATCTTTACCCACATCGGCCACCACGAGCGCACCCCGGAGGAGGTATTGGCCCTGTTGTCCGGCGACCGGTTTGCGCTGGCACACGACGGTTTGACAGTCGAGATGTGATTTTGCTTTGGCGTGGCTTTGGTGTACAATACTATCGTATGGCCAGGAGAGCCGGAGCGAAAGCAGGACTGATTGGCGCCGCCGTTGGTGCGGTGCTGACGGTGTTGAGCATACTGCTGGGCGGGCCATCGCCGGTTCTGGGCCGTATTGGTGGCGGGTTGGTTTTGGCGGCGTACGCCGGCATCGGAGTGTTGGCCGCATTCTTCCTGACCGCCCCCCGTAGCGCCAGGATGGGGGCCGGAGCCGGCGCACTCGCCGGTCTGATCGGTGGGGCGGGCAGCGGAATCGTCTGGGCCATCGCCGCGCTCGCGCGGATGACGCAGGTCACTTGGAATGGGCTTGTGCCGATCATCGGCTTCCGGGAAATGCCCTCGCCTGCCGACGTTGGGCTGACGCCAGGCACGCTGGCGGTGTTGATCGGTGGCCTGTGCTTCTTGACCAGCCTTATTGCCGGCAGCGGTTTCGGTGCTTTGGGTGGGGCCATCTTGGGCGCCGCCAGGCCGAGGCCCGTGGAACAGGCTTCCTAGCCTGTCTGGACAGCCTGGAAAGGCTGTCCCACATAGCGGAAGATCAAGTGCGTAACTGCTGTGATTGAAGGGAGGTGGTGCCGACCGAGTACACTTGACGTTGTGCTTCATCCTGTTCAATGCTCCAATATTTTTCAAAGGAGGTGCAACAATGTTAAAAGCAGGACTAATCGGTGCAGCAGTTGGCTTGATATTGGCGATTATTGCTGCCGTGATTACGCCATTCTGCAACCCGTGTGCGGCGTTGGTGTTGGGCCTGGGCGTTGGTGTGCTGGCCGGGGTTTTCGCCAAGCCGATAACCGGAGGGGGCAGTGCGGGCGAAGGGGCCAAGGCCGGTGCGATTGCCGGCGCAGGCAGCCTGTTGGGGCAGATGATCGGGGCCGTCATCAATGGTTTCGTCGTCGGCCCAGAGGGTGTCGCGCGGCTTTACCGTCAACTGAATCTTCCGGTGGACATCAACACGCAATCCTACTGGCTTTTCAACCTCGGCGGCAACTGCCTGTGCGCGTTGGTGAACGTCGGTCTGGCAGCAGGATTGGGTGCCTTGGGCGGCCTGCTGTGGTACCAGATCGCCGGTAAGAAGCAGTCGCCACCACCGGCCCCGAGCACCTTCTAGGAATGCCTCAAGGCGCGTCTGGATGCTTAATGTGCGCGCTCTCGCGGTCAGATTAGTAGTCCAGACGTGCTTTCACCCTTAAATGCTATGCTCTCCCGCAGGCTGCTTCGAGCCTGCGGGAGGACCTTCGGTGATTTGTGTACACAAGGATGGTGGATATGGCGAACGGCAAACTGAGCATCCGACCAATTTCTGCGCCCCAAGAACGGCTGGCGTTCATCCATTTCCAGTGGCAGGTCTATCGGGATGACCCGTACTGGGTGCCGCCGCTCATCTCCGAGCGGGTCGTGTTCCTCGACCCGGAGCGCCACCCGTTCTATCAACACGCAGACGTGCAACTCTTCATGGCCTACCGCAACGGCAAGCCTGTGGGCACCATTGCTGCCTTCATAAATCACCGACACAACGAGTTCCACGACGAGCAAGTGGGCTTTTTCGGCCTGTTCGAGGTGCTCAAGGACCAGGAAGCCGCCCATGCGTTGCTCGAGACCGCCTGCGCTTGGGTGCGCGATAAGGGGATGAAGGCCATCCGCGGCCCGGCCAATTTCTCTACCAACGAGGAAGTCGGCTTGCTCGTAGATGGCTGGAATGGCCCGCCGGTAATCATGATGACGTACAATCCGCGTTATTACGTGGACTTTATCGAGAGTGCCGGTTTCTATAAGGCGATGGACCTTTTGGCCTACTACCTGGACCTGACCCAGTTGGGCCCGCATGGGGAAAACCTGCCGCCCAAACTGGTACGCGTGACCCAGAAGGTTCGCGAGCGGGAGGGTTTTACCACACGCAAGGTGGATATGCGCCGCTTCGACGAAGAGGTCAATCTCTTCAAGGGCATCTATAATTCGGCCTGGGAGAAGAACTGGGGCTTTGTGCCGATGACGGACGCCGAGATTGACCACATGGCCGCCGGCCTCAAGCAAATTCTCGATCCCGACACGCTGTGGTTCGCAGAAAAAGACGGCCGGCCGATCGGCGCGATGGTGCCGTTCCCCGATATCAACCAGGCGCTGCTCAAGGCCTATCCGCGCCCCAGCGTGCCGGAGTGGTGGACGATGGCGAAACTCTTCTGGCACTGGAAGGTGCGCCGCTGCGTGACCACCTTGCGCGCGGCTCTCGGCGGTGTGCTGGAACCCTATCGCGGACGTGGTGTGGAAGCCTTGATGCTGATAGATATCGCCAGATATGCTCTGCCGCGTTACAAGCAGTGCGAGATTTCGTGGCTATTGGAGAACAACTTTATGGTGCGCCGCACGGCCGAGGTCTTTGGGGCGAAGGTGTATCGCACCTACCGCATCTACGAAAAGACGCTCTGAGCATGGGAGAGTTTCTCGAAGGCCCGGCTTTGACGGACCAGAGACGCCCGGCGGAAGGACGCCGGGCGACATTTCTGCCACCTCGGCCACCAAGCCAGCGCCAGGCAATCGGCGAGTTGTTCTCCAGCCGCGACTTTGCGCTGCTCTGGATTGGGCAACTGTTTTCCCAGATCGGCGATCAGTGCCTGCTGATCGCCGCGATGACGCTGATCACCGGTTTCTCCCGCTCGCCGCTGGCAATGCTCATCCCCGCTATCTCGATCGCGGCCCCGCAACTGGTCTTCGGGCTGGCAGGTGGCGTGATCGCCGACAGGTGGGATCGCAAGAAGTTGATGATCGTCTCCGAGGTGTTACGTGGGTTGATCGTCCTCGCCGTCCTGCTCGTAAGGAGTGTCGGCGATCTGTGGATCCTCTACCTGGCAGCGGCGTGTCTGACGCTGGTGGGCGTCTTTTTCTACCCGGCGCGCAACGCCGTCATCCCCAACGTCGTGCCGCCTGGGCAGCTCCTGGCGGCTAATGGCCTGATCCAGGGCAGTTACATCATCGCGCTGATCGTGGGCCCGGTTGTCGCCGGCCTGCTGGTCGATCTGTGGGCCCCGGCAGCGATCCTATTCGATAGCGTCTCGTTCTTCGTCTCGGCAATATTGATCGCCGTGATGGTGATTCCCAAAGGAGTCACATTGGAGACCAGCAAGCAGACCGTCTGGGCGGATATGAAAGCAGGGCTGGACTTTATCCGCCGCAACCGCGCCGTGCGCCAGGTGTTGGTCACGATGGCGGTCGCCACGCTGGGAATCGGCGCAGTCGTGCTCCTGGCAATCCCCCACCTAAAGGAGCAGTTGGAGGCCGGCGGCCTGATGTATGGCGGGGCGATGAGTATGCTTGGTATCGGCTCCGTGCTGGGCGGGTTGCTGGTCAGTCGCCTGTCACGGCGTCTTTCGGCGAGCACACTCGTGGGCGGGCTGCTGATGCTGGCCGGGATTGCCATCGTCGCTTTCGCCTGGGCGCCGAGTTACCTGGTCGTGTTGGTCAGCGTCGCCGTCCTCGGCATGTGCGTCGTGATGGCGCGCGGGGCGCTGGAGACGATCGTGCAGGAACTGACGCCCGACGCGGTGCGCGGCCGGGTGCAATCGGCGACCAATCTGCTCGTGGTTGCCTCCACGACCCTGGCCCAGGGACTCTCCGCCGTGTTGGGCGCGCTCCTGGGTGTGCAAAGCATCTTTATGGCGGCCGGCGTGTTGACAGCGCTGACCGGCGCGGCGGCAATGTACATTCTGCGCGAGGCAGCCCACCTGGTCGGCAGAAGGTGGGCGATCGGGTAAGGCCGCAGGTGATCGCGCTCCTCAAGCTGCTCCTCGTCTTCATCGGCATCGTGCTGCTCCTGAGCCGCAAGTGGGACCTGGGGCCGGTGCTCTTGTTGGCCTCTTTGGCAATCGGCGTCCTGTTTGCCTATCCTCTGCCTTCCGTCGCACGCGACGCCTGGCTGACCGCTGTGGACCTACTGACATTGCAACTGGCATTGGCCGTCGTGTTGATCATGACGCTGAGCGAGTTGTTACGCCAGACCGGCGCGTTGGAGGCAATGGTAGAGGGGTTACAGTCATTGGTTCCCAACGGGCGCATCGTCATCGCCGCGCTTCCGGCGCTGGTGGGGCTTCTGCCGATGGTCGGCGGGGCGATGTTTTCGGCGCCGCTGGTGGACGCGGTGGGCGAGCGGCTGGGAGTGGATGGAACACGAAAGACATTCGTCAACTACTGGTTCCGTCATCTCTGGGAGCCAATTTTCCCATTCTACCCTTCGGTGCTGCTGGCCGCGGCGCTTCTGGGCCTGACGACGGCACAACTGGCGCGGGCGACGTGGCCGCTGACGGCGGCAGCGCTGGCGGGCGGCCTGCTCTTTGGCCTGCTGAGATGGCCCCGCCGTGGCGCTAACGATCCCCCACAAGTGTCGCGTTTGCACAGCCTGCGCACACTGGCAACGGGCATCTGGCCCGTCCTGCTCGTCATCCTCATCTCATCGCTGCTCCCCGTGGACGAGCGCGCCAGGCTGCTCATCGGCCTCTCGGTAGTCATCGCGCTGACGATGGCGGTAAGGCGTGTCCCATTACGTAGCCTGGGGACGATCCTGCGGCGACGCATTCCCTGGAAGACGGTTATCGTCATCTTCAGCGCCCTGCTGTTCCGCCGGGTGTTGGATTCCGGCGGTGTGATCGTTGCCACTTCGGGTGCGCTGATCGCTCTGCACGTCCCGATACCGCTGGTGGCATTCGCGGCGCCGTTCATCGTCAGTCTGCTCACCGGCGTGATCGCGGCAGCCTACAGCATCGGATTTCCGGTGGTGTTGCCGCTGATCCTTGCCGGTGGTGGGCAACTCACGTGGGGCTGGGTCGCCTGGGTGATGGCCGGAGGGTACCTGGGGCTGCTGTGCTCGCCGATGCACCTATGCCTGGTGCTGACGCGCGTTTACTTCAAGGCGGAATGGGGCGCCGTCTACCGCTTGCTCGTGCCCTCGGCGCTGCTGGTGCTGGCGACGGCGGTGGTAGTGCTGCTGCTGGCGTGAGCCCCCTTTCCCCACCCCCTGCCCCTCCTCTTTCCCCCGCACGCGGGGGAAAGAGGAGGGGGCCTAGGTGCAGCGGGGGAAACGTTCCGTGCCTGCTCCTGTGTAGATGGGCCCGTTATTTGAAGAGATCAGTGTGGGTGCCGGTGCGCTCGAAGATGATGGTATCGTTGTCCAGTTTGTAGATGAGCAGCCAGTCGGGTTCGATGTGGCATTCACGCCGACCTTTGTAGTTGCCGCTGAGCGGATGATCGCGGTAACGCCGTGCGAGGGGTTCGCCGGCGATCAATGCCTGCATGACGGATTTGAGTTTTCGCGTGTCCTTGCCACGTTTGCGCATCCGCTTGAGGTCTTTTTCGAATTGGCGGGTGAAAGCGGGGGTGCGCATCAGAGCTCCAATTGGGTAAAGAGCTCTTCAGCATCCTCGCACCGGACGATGTTCCGTCCGGCATCGGTGTCCTGAAAGGTCTGGATGGTGGTCGGATTAGGAATACGAATCGGGAAAGGCAAACCACGATGGAGATAGACCTGGCGATAAAAGAGGGTAATGGCTTCGGTGGTGGTCAGGCCTAGTTGACGGAAGATGGCTTCCACTTCGGTTTTGAGGTTGGGTTCTATACGTGCGCGGATCATTGCAGCCTTAGACATCGCTCCCTCCTATGATAATTGTACCACATATGAGATACAAACGCAAGCCTGTCAAAATCGGCGGGAAGGAAAGGGCCTCAGCGCGACCAGCGCTCGTGGACGGGCGGCAGCGCCGGGAACGGCGCGTGTGGCTCGGCCTGGTACCAGTAGGCGACCGAAGCGATGTCGTCGGTGAGCGGCTGGAACGTGCGGTCGGGCCACCAGCCGAGCGCCTGGATGGTCACCTTGAGATCGCGCTTGAAGCGGATCGGGTCCAGCACATGCCAGCGATAAAGGGCGTGGCGCGGCACCTCGCCCGGCTCCTGGCGGAAAAGCGGATAGCCCAGGAAGGGCGTCGAATAGGTCTGACCGTCGAAGCACCAGGCCCCGCCGACGTAGTCCTCCGTGCCGGTGCCGCAGATGGTGGGGTACTCGCCGTCGCCATCCATGTAGAACTTGACTTCGCCCTCGCCCCACCAGCCGTTGGACATTTGCGTCCAGGCCAGGAATGTGCCCACATAGTGCCCCTGCCCGCGCACACCGTCCAGGATGACATGTTCGGGGTACTCGCGCCTTGTCTGCGAGCGGCGCCACTGGGCGTGGAAATAGGCCGCGTCTTCTGGTACCTGCGTCAGGCTGTAGGTGATCTGGTAGAAAAAGTACTGGATTGGCTCTGTGTGCTGGCTCTCGATGGTGATGCGCGCGTGCCGGCGGAAGGGCATCGGCCAGTAGCAATTAAAGCCGCCCGACGGGTTCACGACGACCGGCAGCGAGTTGACGTTGGTGCGCAACCCGTGGCCGTTGCAGAAAAAGTCACCCAGCGGCACCTCGACCGACGGTGTCTCCTCGTTGTCCCAGTGAAAGCGCAGGACGGTGCTGCGGTAGGCCTCCGGGGCGACGGTGATCCAGATGTGCTGGATGATGCCAGGGCCGGCGATGTCGGCGAGCGTGGTTACGGCGCCGACCGGCAGTTCCGGCAGACACGGGCTGACCTTCCAGCCCTTGCCCAGACGCGAAGCGGGGTGCCCCTCGGCGGGCGGGATCATTTTCGCGCCGCCGCCCTTCTCGCCGGTGGGATTCTCGGCAGAGATTGAGCGGGTCTCGGCGTCCGAAAGCAGCGGCAGGCTGCCCAAATCCAGGTTGAGCGCGTTCATAACGAACCTCCGAATCTGTTCTTACCACGAAGGACACAAAGGACACGAAGTAGCCGATTCAACCTTTTATGCCCTTCGTGCCCTTTGTGGTGAAGATGTCAGCCGGCCTGTTCCACCACCGCCAGCAGGCGGGTGTAGGCTTCGTCCCAGCCGTCGCTGCCGGATGGCTCATAGACTGTCATCTCGAAAGAATCGCGCACGACCCGGCGTCCTTCTTCCAATGACCCGACGTGGCCCAGGGCCATCAATTGGGCGATGGCGTTGCCGACAGCGGTGGCTTCGATCGGGCCGGTGATGACACGGCGACCGGTGGCGTCGGCGGTGAACTGGTTGAGCAGTCGGTTCTGTACTCCCCCGCCGACGATGTGCACCGGTTCCAGCCGTCGTCCCAGGATTTCCTCGATGCGCTCCAGCACCCGGCGATATTTGAGCGCCAGACTTTCCAGCGCGCAGCGCACGATTTCTCCCTTGCTCTCCGGCACAGGCTGTCCGGTCCGTTGGCAGAAAGCGCGGATGCGGGCGGGCATATCGCCGGGCTTGAGAAAATCGGCGTGGTCGGGGTCAATGATCGAACGCAGCGGCGCGGCCTGCGCTGCCAGTTGCGTCAGGTCGTCATAGGAGAGTTCCTCCCCTTCGCGCGCCCAGGCGCGGCGACACTCTTGCACCAGCCACAATCCGGTCACGTTCTTGAGGAAGCGGAACGTGCCGCCGATGCCCCCCTCGTTGGTAAAGTCGTAAGCCAGGCTTTTTTCGTTGATCTCCGGTGTGGTCAACTCGGCGCCGACCAGTGACCAGGTGCCGGAACTGATGTAGGCAAAGTCCGGCCCCTGAGCGGGCACTGCGGCGACCGCCGAGCCGGTATCGTGGCAGGCGGGGGCGATCACCGGGAGCGCACCTGCACCGACCTCCTCCGCAACGGTGGGCAAGAGTTCGCCCAGGATCGTACCGGGCGGGATGACCTCGGGAAAGATGTGGGTGGGAATCCCCAGCCGTTCGAGCAGAGGGTATGCCCACCCTCCCCTTGCCCCCCCCTGGGAGGGAGGGGAGGGACGCGGGTCATAGCACTGGGTGGTGGTGGCGATGGTGAATTCGCACACCTTGCGCCCGGTGAGCCAGTAGTTGAAGAGGTCGGGCATGGTGAGGAAGGTGGCGGCGATGTCGAGGGCGGGCGAGCGTTGGACGACCATGGCGAGCAGTTGGTACAGGCTGTTCAGCTGCATGAACTGGATGCCGGTCTGGGCAAAGATCTCGGCGCGGGGGACGCGGCGACAGGCTTCTTCGATCATGCCGTCGGTGCGGCTGTCGCGGTAATGGTAGGGGTTGCCGATCAGCACGCCATCGCGGTCGAGCAGGCCAAAGTCCACCCCCCACGTATCCAGGCCGACGCCGGCCAGGGCCTTGTGCTCGCGCAGGGCGAGGGCGAGGCCGTGCCGGATCTCGCTCCACAGGCGCAGGACATCCCAGTGCAGGCCGTCGGGCAGGTGCACGGGGCCGTTGGGGAAGCGGTGGATCTCGGTCAGCCGCAGCCGTTGGCCGTCGAACCGGCCCAGCATCGCGCGGCCACTTTCGGCACCGAGATCGAGAGCGAGGATGGAAAGAGTCTTGAGCATAGTCTCGAATCTCCAATCTCTGTGGATCAGAGGGTTAGCGAATCAGCGAATGTAGAGGGGGCCAAAGTTGGCGCAGGCGCGAAAGTCGGCACCTTCCAGATCGGCAGTGCCAAAGGCATGCCAGGCGCTGGGACGAAAGATGCGCTCCTCCGGCACATTGTGCATATAGACCGGGATGCGCAGCATGGAAGCCAGCGTGATGAGGTCTGCGCCGATGTGCCCGTAGGCGAGCGCGCCGTGATTCGCACCCCAATGGTCCATCACCGCGTACACGTCGCGGAACGTCCCTTTGCCTGTGAGATTGGGCACGAACCAGGTGGTGGGCCAGGTGGGGTTGGTGCGCTCGTCCAGCACGCGGTGTACCTCCTCCGGCAGTTCGACAATAAAGCCCTCGGCGATCTGGAGTGCCGGCCCCAGCCCCTTGATCAGGTTGAGGCGGCTGAGGGTCACCAGCATGCCGCCGCGGGTGACAAAATGGGTGGACCAGCCGCCGCCGCGAAAGTATTCGACGATGGCCGCATGCCAGGTCGTTGCTTCCAGGCACTTCTGGACCTCCTCCGGCGTCACCTCCCAGAAGGGCTTGATGGCGGGTTGGCCCGCGATGGATTGCTGGCCCGTGCCGTCGAGCGCGGCGGGGCCGGAGTTGATCAGATGGAGGATGCCACCTTCGGCCAGGCCGGTCGGCGTGTAGCCGGTGACGCGGCGGATCGCTTCGGGACTCCAGTATGTGCGCACGTCGGCGAAAATTTGCGCCGCGCCGCTGAGCAGATGGCCGAAGAGCATACAAACGCCGTTGAGCGCGTCGTTCTCCGTCGCCACGATGTAAGGCTCGCGGATGCCGTTCCAGTCGAACGAAGAGTTGAGGATCGCCTCCATAAAGTCGCCGTTGGGGAAGTGGTCGGTCCACTGCCGCTGCCCCTGGAAGCCGGAGGCGATGGCGTTGTGGCCGAGTGCCTCCTCACCGTAGCCCATCTCCGCCAGGCGCGGGTTGCCCACCATCAGGTCGCGGGCAATCAGCGCCATCTTGACCGAGATGGCCCAGTCCTCGTCTTTCTGCTTGCGGCTGCGCTGCTTCTCCGGCGGGTTGTAATCCTTGCCTTCCTTACAGTTCGCCTTGACCCACGCCAGTGCCCTTCCGAATTCCTCCGGATCGTAGATATTCTCCTCCAGGCGGCGCACGAATTCGCTCATATCCACCGACTCGACACGCATCTCCAGATAGGACTCGAAGAACGACTGGTCCACGATAGAGCCGGCGATGCCCATCGAGACTCCGCCCATCGAGAGGTACGACTTGCCGCGCATCGTGGCGACGGTCAGCCCGGCCCGCGCGAAGCGCAACAGTTTCTCCTGCACATCGGGCGGGATCGAGGTGTCGCCGGCGTCCTGCACATCGCGCCCATAGATACCGAAGGCGGGCAGCCCCTTCTGGTTGTGTCCGGCGAGTACCGCCGCCAGGTAGACCGCGCCGGGCCGCTCGGTGCCGTTAAAGCCCCATACCGCCTTGGGGATATAGGGGTCCATATCCATCGTCTCCGAGCCGTAGCACCAGCAGGGAGTGACGGTGAGCGAGACACCCACGCCCTCGCGGGCGAACTTGTCGGCGGCCTGTGCGGCCTCGGCCACGCCGCCGATGCACGTATCGGCGATGACGCACTCGACCGGCAGGCCGTTGGCGTGGCACAGGTTCTCCTCGAGAAAGCGCGCCACCGCGCGGGCCAGCCCCATCGTCTGTTCTTCGAGCGATTCGCGGACCCCTCCCAGGCGGCCGTCAATCGTCGGGCGGATGCCGATCTTGGGCAGGCGGCCGATCAGGCGATTGCGGGGGGGATTCATTTGGATGGTGGTTGTCATTTCGGTCCTCCTGAATCTTGGGGATTATTGATCTTCGTTAATTAAAAGGAACAATTACAACTCCAGTCCAGCGTACCGGAAAAACGCGCGAAGCAACCATGTCTGCCCGCGCGTATTCTCAAGCGAGGTCCTGACCGCTTGCTGGAGATCATTCACATCCTCCGGAATGAAGTT
>DAOUBA010000086.1:0-19363 GCA_034432855.1 Anaerolineae bacterium
GCCCTCCAGCCCAACCCCACCATCATCCCCGCCTACCAGGAGGAGGCCGGCTTCCTCGCCCAACTCTTGCTCACCCTCTTGGAGCGCAAGGAGCAGACGCTGCGTGAGGTGCGAGCGCTCTTCGCTCAGCATCCCGATGCCCCAATCTTCTCCTCTCTCCCAGGCGCCAGCCCCCTCCTGGAAGCCAAACTGCTGGTGATGTTCGGCGACCAGCGCGAGCGTTTCCCCTCCCCTGCGGCCATTCAGGCCCTCGCAGGCACCTGCCCGGTCACCGACCAGAGCGGTAAACGACGGCGCGTCTACTTCCGCAAAGCCTGCAATCACGACTACCGCAACACCGCCCAGCAGTTCGCAATGGAATCGGCCATGCACTCCGAATGGGCAGCCACTTACCTCGCCGAGGCCCTGGCACGCGGTCACTCCAAGAGCCACGCCTATCGCTGTCTGGCCAATCGCTGGCTGGGCATCATCTGGAAGCTGTGGCAGACGCACCAACTCTACGACGAAGCCTATCATCTCCAGCAGATCAACCAACACCGCAAACGGTGAGATGAGTGGCGATTGATTGTCAAGTTCGGTAGTGGGCAGAAAGCGTGATCGGTCTCTCGCAAGCGACAAGATGGTGGTATGTAGAACGGGTGTTCTGTTTGTGCCTGCGTTCACCCGTCGTTACCCCTTGCCTGCTGACCGAAATGACCACTACGAGGGACTTGACAAAGCTTGTCCACATCACGGGCCCACGGCCAGCACTCTATCCACCGTCGCCTGGTTGGGTCCCAGGACGACCATGATGCTATCCTCCTGGCGGTTGACGCACACGACATCTATCCCCTGCCAGCAAGATACCCCGTTGGTCACTCGGCTGGCGGAATGGCCGAAGCGGACGTCAGCGTAAGACCTGTAAGCATCCAGAAATTGCCTGGCATCGGCCGGCGTATCCCAGACCGTACGCAACAGCATCACCGTCTCGCCAGTTGTCTCGTTATAATACACTGCGCAGTGGTCTCCCCCCCACCCCTCGGCAGCCGCGCTCGCTTCCCTCTCGCCAAGATGATTGTCCAGGTATAGACGGAGTACAAACTCGCCAACCGTAGACTCGTAGATGAGATGCCAATCGCTGCCCAACGTGTCGGTCAGAGCCGCCAGGGAGACCGCAACGGGCTGATCGCCGGCCAGGTAACGATCTGGATGCAGAATGTGTTCCGTCGAGGCAGGAGGCGTCGCATAGGCGCTGTTGACCAGTTCCCAGCCACCGTGTGCGTAGAGAGCCTGTACGAAATCGCGGCCCTCGTTGTAGGGGAACTCGGATAATTCCCCGAGCACGGGGGGAGTCGAACCTCTCAGAGGAAAGCGCATTTTCAAGTATTGATTGAGCCACAGACGCGTTTCTTCCGCCGATATGTACGTTTTCACGTACTGTTCCTGAAGCAACTGGGCATCCCCTTCGACCAGGCCACGGATAGCCAGAAAGCGATCGCTGTAGCCAGGCTCATCGGTCATGCCGAGCCCCAGCGCCTCGAAGTCGAAATGTTGATCTCCCAGGGCGTGGGTGAACTCGTGAGCAAAGACAACCTGCTCCATCACGCCCAGGGTGTAGGCATCGCTGACCAGGAAGATTTCCTCGGTATCGGGCTTGTAGAACCCGGCGATCCATTTGTAGAAACTATCCCGCCAGAGTTCCAACAGGTCGGTGTCGGGCGGCATGAAATCGAATGTGGCCAGCGCAATGGCCAGAAGGCGGGCTTGCGTTTCCCACTTTTCGCCAATGAACGTACAGGCATAGTACCGACGTAGCTGTAGCGGGGTGACTTTCCAGCGCGGGACGGGGCGCAATGTCTGCAATCCGCGCAGCCTGACGACCTCTTGCTCGATCCGGTCTAACGCTGCCGCCTCTTCCGCGCTCAGCGCGTAGGGCGTCGGCGTAAGGGTCACATAGGGAGTCGGAGTGGGCGTGGGAGTCCAGGTTGGGATAGGCGTGGGCCGGGGGGTATTGGTGGGCGGCAGCGTGGCGAGCCCGGCCATCCGCGCCGCAGATAACCCTCGCAGGCTGTAGGCGATGAAGGAGCAAATGAGCAGCAGCACGAACAAATTGCCGACGGCCAGCAGCACAAGGATGAGTCTCTGTGTCTTGGACATTTCACATCACCTCCACCACCGATCCCTCTGGCGTCTTGGTCACCTCGACACGCACCGGGAAAGCATCCTTCAATTCCTCGAGGTGGGTAATGATCAAAACGCGTGCAAAATCGTCCTGGATGGCGTTGATCGCCTCGACCAGCCGCTCGAGGTGTTGAGGGTCTTGAGTGCCAAAGCCTTCGTCAATCACCAGGGTCTGCAATTGCGCTCCGGCCCGCCGCGCCAGGAGTCTGGAGAGCGCGATGCGGATGGCAAAATTGATGCGAAATTGCTCGCCGCCGGAATAGTTCTCATAAGGCCGCGTGCCCAGTTCGTCGGCGATCTTGATCTCAAGGGTCTCACGCACCTCGCCGGCCTGCGTCTCACGTTGGGTGTCGAAGCGCACGTGCATGCGCCCGCCGGTCATGCGCGCAAGCAGTCGGTTGGCTTCCTCCTCGATCTCCGGGACCACTGCTTCGATCACCATGGCGGGCACGCCCTTGACGCCAAAGGCGGTGCGCAGTTCTTCGTAGATGGACTGCTCGGCGGCCAGTTCCTCGCGCCGCTGGAGTTTATCGGCGCGCTGCTGTTCGAGCGCCTTGCACGCCTCCAGTCGCTGCTGGGCAGCGCCGAGCCGCTGGCGGGCGGTGGCTTCCTCGCCGCGCACACGTTGCAGTTCAGCCTCGACTGCCGGTGCCGCACGTAGTCGCTCGCGCAGTTCTTGAGCCTGGGACTTTAACTTTTCCCGGCGCGTCTGCTCGGTCTCGATCTGCTTGCGTACACGCCGCTCGTTTTCTTCCAGTTTCTTGAGCGCTGCCCGCTCTTCCTTCACGCCTGTCCGCGCTTCACCTAGGCGCTCTCGCTGTTCGACAAAGATGCGTCCTGCGTCCACCGCCTGGCGCGCCGCCTCGTGGGCCGCCGCGTCATAACCCAACCGCTCGGCCTGCTTCAGCACCTCCGCCAATTGGCTGCGCTCCTGATGGGCGTAATCCCCAGTGCTCAAGCGTCGCCCCACTTCAGCCAGTTGCGCCCGAACATCCGTCAGCGCCTCTGCGGCCTGCCGCCCCTGCGCGATGCGCTCGGCCAGCGCCGCTTCCTGCCGTTGTAACGCAGGCAAGTTGCGCAGCAGGCTGTCGCTTTCGGCGATCTGCTGCTCCAGCGCGCGGGCCCGCCCAGCCAATTCTCCGGCAGCAGCATGGTTGCCGCGGTAGGCATCGCCTTTCGCCTGTCCCTCGTGTCGCAGGTTGCCCAGCAGCTGCAGCCGATGCTCGTCGGTAAGCGGCCGGGCGCACAAGGGGCACTCGGCACCGGCCTGCTCCAGTAAGACGATCCTCTCTTTGAGCGCGTCCATTTCGGCGCGCAGCGCCTCGTTCCGCGCGCGCAGTTCGGCCTGTTGCTCGGCAATGAGTGCCAGGTCGCCCCGCGCCGCCTCGCGGCTTGCAGCCAACTGTGCCAGGTGCGCCAATTGCGCCTGTACTTCCTCGTACTCGGCCAGCAGCGCCTCGTCGGGCAGACGGCTCTCCAACTCGGCGCAACGTTGTGCGATGACTTCGCGTTCGGTCTCCAACTGGTGACGCGCTTCGGCGATCTGCGCCTCCAGCGCGGCGCGACACTCGCCAAGTTCCTTCGACTGGCGCAGTTTGTCGCCCAGTTCACGCTCTCGCGCGAGAGCCTGCTGGTACGCGGCATAGCCGGCTTCGATCTCTTCAGCCTGGGCCAGCAGGCTCTCGTATTCGGCCAGACGCACCTGCCGCGCCGCCCGCTCTTCAGCCAGCGCATCCAACTCGCGTTGCGTCTGGGTGATGCGCTCATCCAGTTCGACGATCTGCGTTTCGACGTGCCTGAGATCGGCGCGTGCGGCCTCGATTTGTTGATAGGCAGCCTGCGCTGCCTGGAGCGTCGCAGCCAGGCTCTCTACGGCTGCCTGAGCTGCTGCGAGATCGGCCTCGTACTCGGGGCGGCGGGCCAGTTCGCTCTCGATCTCTTGCAGGCGCAGTTCGGTGACCTCGAATTCGTTCTTGAACGCCTGCAGGCGCTCCTTGGCCCGTTCCTCGTAAATGGCCCAGCGGTCGAGCCCCAGGATGTCACCCAGCACGCGCTTGCGCTCGGCCGGCTGCCTGACGGTGAATTCGTCGGCGTGGCCCTGCCGCAGGAAGGCCGAGTTGATAAAGGTCTCATAGTTGAGCCGCAAGACGCGCTCGATCTTGGCCTGGGTCTCGCGCACGCTGCCCTCGGTAAGCGAGCGCCAGCGGCTACCCCCCTCAGTCCCCCCTGCGAGGGGGGAAGAATCCAGTATCTGAAAGTCGAGCACAGTGCTGCCGCGTTTACCGGCTTTGCGCCGACGCAGGACGCGGTAGGTCTGTTCACCCAGGTCGAAAGCGAACTCGACGCTCGCTTCATCTTCGCCCAGACGAATCAGGTCGTCGTCGCGTTTGGCGCGCGACTGCCCCCACACGGCCCAGGTGATGGCGTCGAGGAGCGCCGACTTGCCCGCGCCGTTCTCACCCGCCAGGCATGCAACGTGAATACCGGCGAAATCCAATTCCGCCCGGCGGTAGCACATGAAGTTGGTGAGAGAGAGGTATTTGGGGATCAAGGTTAGTTGGTTAGTTGGTTGGTTGGTTGGTTGGTTAGTTGGTTAGTTGGTTGGTTGACCGATCGACATCGCATGCGTTGGTACTCCGCCACCAGGGTAGAATCATCCAGTGCTTGCTCAAACTGGCGTAACCAGCCCAGTATATAGGCATCGTCAAGAGCATCGCCCTGTCTCCGGATAATGCCTTCAGCATCCTCATAGTCCCGCGGCCGGGTGGAGATCATCTTGTAGATGATCAGGTCTTCGGGACTGCAGACGGTGGCGATCACGCGGGGTTGCAGTTCTACCGGGCGCGCCCGTTCGATAGCGGCGGCGTCGAAACTCGTGTCAGCCAGCAATAAGTCCAGACGTGCGCCTTGTTCGTCCTGTACGAACAGGATGCCGCTGCGCTGTAAGGCTTGCAGAGGGTCGGGTTGCAGGGACGTATAGTCAGGCGACAGGACCTCCAGCAGGCGCGGCGCCTCGTCACGCTTCAGCAGGACTTTGACGTCTACATCGCGCGTCACGCGCGGCTCGCCCCAGATGCCTACGGCGAATCCGCCGATGATCGCGGATGGGATACCGGCCGCACGCAGTTTTTCCTGCAAAGCCGCCAGGGACTCAAAGAGACTTTCCACGTTGCTGCTCCAACCATCGCTCCAATACCGCCAAGCGGCGCTGGAGTTCCTCCAGGTAGGCCATCCGCTCGGCGCGGAAGAGGTGCTCCGTTTCTCGTAACTGCGGTTCGAAGGCGCGCTGGAGCGTCAACCAGTGGGCAAGGCTTTCCTGAACGGTCATCTGGCGCAGCAGGCGGGTCTCCTTGGCTTCCACGTGCTCCCATCCCTGGCGCGCGCGGCGCAGGTCTATCTTGCCTCCTGCTTCTTGCATCCTGCCTCCTCAGCCTGCTCTCCCGCTCCCTTGCTCCCCTGCTCCCCTGCCCTTCTTACGGCTCTTCACGTGTTCGAGAATCTCCTCCGCGCTGCGATAGGCCGCCTCACCGCTGGCACCCAACATCTGCGCGAGTTCCTCCACGCGCGCTTTACCCCTCAATTGGCGCACCCGCGTGACCGTGCGCTCGCCCTCGACGATCTTGAGCACGTGCAGGTGCGCGTCGCCGAAACCGGCCAACTGCGGCAGATGGGTCACGCACAAGACCTGGTGACGCAGGCCGCCGGGCCCCGTGCCTACCGCCAGGCTCCATAGTTTCTCGCCCACGGTCGCGCCCACGCGCCCGCCGATACCCTGGTCAATCTCGTCAAAGATGAGGGTGGGCGTCTCGTCGGCGCGCGAGAGCACCGTCTTGAGCGCCAACATCAGCCGCGAGGTCTCGCCGCCGGAAGCAATCCTGGCCATCGGCTTGAGCGGCTCGCCGGGGTTGGGAGAGACGAAGAATTCGACGTGGTCTATGCCGCTGGCGTCAAAGGCTACTCGCTTACCGATCCACTCGTCAAATTGGGAATCAGGGATTAGGGATTGAGGAAGCGGAACGCCCTCGGGGTCTTCTCGCCAATGAAAATCCACGCCAAAGCGGGCGCCTTCCATCCGCAGGTCACCCAATTCCGCCTCGACTCCGGCCGCCAGACGTCCGGCCACCTCGCGCCGCCGCTGCGAGAGGTCAACGGCCAGTTCGGCCAACCGCGCCAATAGCCGCTCCTCCTCTGCCCGCAACCCGGCGACGCGCTCCTCGCTGTGGGTGATGGTGTCGAGTTCGTGTGCAGCCTTTTCAGCATAGGCCAGCACGTCGGGGATCGTCGCGCCGTACTTGCGTTCCAGGCGGCGCACCAGCGCCAGCCGATCTTCGACTTCCTGCAACCGCTGGGGGTTATATTCGATCTGCTCCTGGTAATCGTGCAGGGTGTGTATCAGTTCCTCGATCTGGTAGTTGGCGGTCTCGGCGACACGCAGTTGTGACTCCAGTGCCGGGTCCACACGGGCCAGTCCTTCCAGCGCACGCAGCGCCGCGCCCAACAGGTCGAGCGCCCCCGCGACCTCCTCGCCGCCCTCCAGCGCGCGCAGCGCCTCGCCGGCCCGCGCGGCCAACTGTTCGGCGTTCGCCAGGCGCAGCCGCTCCTCCAGTAGTTCTTCCTCCTCGCCGGGACGGAGCACCGCGGCGCGAATCTCTTCGACCTGGAACTTGAGCAAATCGGCGCGGTGCGCCAGTTCCTGCTCGCTGCGCATCAGGTCGGCCAACTCTTTGCGCACGGCCCGTATCTGGCCGACGACCTCGGCGACCTGGGCCCGCAGCGGCCACAGTTCGCCGTAGCGGTCGAGCAGGTTGATATGCTCGCGCACGCGCAGCAGCGAGAGGTGCTCACTCTGGCCGTGAATGTCCACCAGCCCCTCAGCCACCTCGCGCAGGAGCGCCAGCGTGACCGTCCGCCCGTTGACGCGGCAGACAGTGCGCCCGTTCTCGCGCACCTCGCGCCCCAGGAGCAACAGGTTCGGGTCGTCGCCCTCCAGACCCTCCTGCTCCAGCACAGGGTCAATCACGGCCCGCTCTGTTGCGCCCAGGCGGAAGGCGCCCTCGACGATGGCGCGGTCGGCGCCGGCGCGCACGACGGTGCTATCCGCCCGTCCGCCGAGGAGAAGCGCCACGGCATCCACGATGATGGACTTGCCCGCGCCGGTCTCGCCGGTCAGCACGATAAAGCCCGGTTCGAGGTTCAGGTACAGTTCGTCAATGATGGCGAAATCGCGGATGCGCAGTTCAGCCAGCACGTTCGACCTCCATCAACGGGCTGAAAAGCCCGTTCTACGTACGCCGTCCGGGACGTAGGGATGCATAGGCGGCGCCGACCGCCGTCGCGATGTAGACGATTGCCCATACCACGTCCAATACATATACCACACCCCTCGAATCGAAAAACAGTCGGACAAGGGAGAGCAAGGATAGAAGGAATTCAGGCAATGTCCCCAGGACGATACAGCCACACACGACGAGCCAGGTGTAGCGTCCGCGCCGCCGGCGAATGGCCCTGCGCACGACTTCGGCGATGCCGCCGCCGGCAAGCGGCCCCAGGATGATGGCGAACCAGCCCAGGCTGGGCACCAACCAGCCGGCTACCAGGCCCAACGGCAGAGCAACGGCGGCAGCGATCAGGTAGTGAACAGGGCGAAAGTCGGCGTAAAAGACCTGCTGCTGGGCATTGATGCACTCCAGGCAGCGGTAGCCGACCGGAGTACGCACGGCACACCTGGCACAGATTGGCCGCCCGCACTTGTTGCAGCGCAGGTAGGTTTCGACGGTGGGATGATTCACGCAGTGCAAAGGTTCATTCATCCATCTATCCCTCATTCCTCGGCGTCAGGCGCTCGACGAGTGTCTTGTAGAAATACGTCCGCTCGCGCACCCGCGCAAAGCGGGCCACGTGCGGGCTGACCTGAACCCTCACTTCGTCGCCATCCTCCAGTCCGGCCTGTGCCACGCCGTCGGCGGTAAGGAGCGCCGGACGCCCCCCGGTGACGACTATGCGCACGAGGTTCCCCTCCGGCAGCAGGATTGGCTGCGCCAGGCAGAGGTGCGGCGCGACCGGCACCAGCAAAACCGCGCGCATCTCCGGCGGCAGGAGTGGCCCGCCAGCTGCCAGCGCGTAAGCGGTGCTGCCGGTCGGCGTGGCGGCGATCAGGCCATCCGCAGAATAGGTGATCAGAAGGCCGCCATTCACTTCGACGCGCAGATGCACCATGTGCGGGTGCGCGCCACGCCCGATGACCACATCGTTCAGCGCATCGGCCTGGGCCAGTGTCTCACCGTTACGACGGGCCGTTGCCCGCAGCATCATCCGCTCTTCGATCCAACAGTCGCCAGCAAGCACCCGCGATAGCGCATCCCGCCAGGCTTCCGGTTCAGCCTCGGTGAGAAAGCCTACCCGCCCCAGATTGATGCCCAGGATCGGCGTGCCACACGGGGCAGCCGTCTGGGCCGCGCGCAGGATCGAGCCGTCGCCGCCCAGCGTCACGAACAGGTCCACCGGCCCGCAGTCTAACATCGCAGGCGCATCGTCCGTCGGGCCGAGCCAGGTTTCCCGTCCCTGCTGCGCCAACCAAGCGACAATCTCGTCCGCCAGCGGACGGGCGCGGGTAGTGTGGGGGTTATAGAGGATGGCGACTGTCTTCATATTGACATAGGGTGTCCTGAGGGCGTTCAGTTGAACGCCCTTACAGCGTCCGTGCCTTCAGCCACTCGATCAGCCCGCTCAGTGGCACGTCCACCTGCTCACCCGCCTGCATGTCACGCACGGCGGCCTTGCCGGCGGCCAACTCTGCTTCGCCCAGGATGACGACATAGCGCGCGTCGCGCTTACCGGCTTCGCGCAACTGGCTTTTGATCCCGCGCTCGCCAAATGCCAGCCAAACGCCCACTCCGACGCGACGCAGCGCGTCGGTCAGGCGCAACGCCTCCCGCTTGGCCTGTGCGCCCAGGTGCGCGACATAGACCGGCGGCGCAGGCAGCGACGGCGCTGCCACCCCCATTTGCTTCAGCGCCAGGATGATGCGCTCCAGCCCGGAGCCAAAGCCCACGCCGGGGGTTGGCGGGCCGCCCAAGAGTTCCGCCAGGCCGTCGTAGCGCCCCCCACCGCAGACGGCGGCCTGCGCGCCGATACCGGCCGCCCACACCTCGAACACGGTCTTGGTGTAATAATCCAGCCCGCGCACCAGACGATGGTTGATCGTGTATGTGCGTCCCAGCATGTCCAGGTACTCACGCAACGCAGCAAAGTGGGCAGCGCACTCGTCGCAGAGATGATCGAGAAAATGCGGGGCGCCGGCGATGAGCGGCCGGCATTGCTCGACCTTGCAGTCGAGCACGCGCAACGGGCTGCGCTCCAGGCGACGACGGCAGTCGTCGCAGATCGCGTCTCGATGTTCGGCGTAATAGGCCTTGAGCGCGGCAACGTAACCCGGCTTGCACCTGGGACAGCCAGTCGAGTGCAACTGGAAGGCCAGGTCGCGGAACCCCAGGCTCGCGTACAGGTCCCAGGCCAACAGCATCACGTCGAGATCAGCGGCCGGGTCTTGCTCGCCGAGGATCTCGACGTTGAACTGGGTGTGCTGGCGGTAGCGCCCGGCCTGGGGACGCTCGTAGCGGAAGATGGGGCCGAAGGTGTAGAGTTTGACCGGCTGGGGGAGGGCGTGCAGGCCGTTCTCGATGTAGGCGCGGAGCACGCCAGCGGTGAATTCGGGGCGCAGTGTCAACTGCGTGTCCCCCTTGTCGGTGAAGGTGTACATCTCCTTGTCCACAATGTCGGTGCCTTCACCGACGCCGCGCGCAAAGAGTTCGGTCACCTCAAAGATGGGCACGTCAATGCGTTCAAAGCCGGCCAGTTCGGCCAGGCGGCGTGCGTGAGTACAAACCAGGTCCCAGTAGGGCTGGTCCTCCGGTAGAATGTCGAGTGTGCCGGTGGGTCGTTGATAGCGGGGCATCGGTTATCTCTCCTGGTCACAGGTGGAAGTTATTATAGCCCAAGTCGGGCAGTTTGCCAGTCCTTTCCCTCTCTCCCTTGCCGCCGTGAACCGGCGGCGCTGGGTGTGTTCCCTCGCAGCACCGGCCCTTTAGGCCGGTGCGTACGCCAAACCGGCAGGCCTAAGTTGACACATATGGGAGGCAGGGGGTGAGGGTCAGGGGGCGCCGCACCACTCTACCCACCACCGCCCATCGCGTGCGAGGAGCACGTCGGCCTCGGCGGGGCCATCGCTTCCCGGTGCATAAGACAATGATTCGCGCTCGCCCGTCAGCGGATCAATCAGCCGCCAGGCCAATTCGATTTCGTTGCTGCGGGCAAAGAGCGCCGCGTCGCCCTGCAGTGCATCCAGGAGCAGCCGCTCGTAGGCATCGGGCAGCGCCTTGGCGCCAAAATGCTCGCCGTGGTGGAACGCCATGTCTACCGGGGCCGTGCGCATCCCGGCGCCGGGCAGTTTCGTCTGAAAGCGTAAGTGCATCCCCTCATCCGGCTGGATGCAGAGCGAGAGGCTGTTGGGGGCGAGATCGGCGCTCTCGGCAAAGAGCAGGTGCGGCACCTGCTTGAACTGTAGGGTGATGCTCGTCGCTTTACGGGCCAACCGCTTGCCGGAACGCAGATAAAAGGGCACGCCCTGCCAGCGCCAGTTGTCCACATAGAGCCGCAGCGCCGCAAAGGTCGGCGTGCACGAATCTGGCGCTACGCCCGCCACACCGCGATAGCCCTCATACTGGCCTACGACGCAATCCTCGAGCGCCATGGGACGTATGGCCTGAAGCACCTTGACCTTTTCGTCGCGCAAGGCGTCGGCGCTGTAGACGGCAGGCGGCTCCATCGCCGTCAGGGTCAGCAACTGCAGCATGTGGCTCTGGAACATATCCCGGAGAACGCCGGTCTGGTCATAGTAGCCGGCGCGATGCTCCACGCCGACCTGTTCGGCCACCGTGATCTGCACGTGATCCACGTAGTTGCGGTTCCACAGCGGCTCGAAGATAGCGTTGGCGAAGCGAAAGGTCAGAATGTTCTGCACCGTCTCCTTGCCCAGGTAGTGGTCAATACGGTAGACGCAGGCTTCGTCGAAGACGGCGTGCACCTGAGCATTGAGTTGGCGGGCGCTCACCAGATCGCGCCCGAAGGGCTTTTCGATGACGATGCGCCGCCAGCCCCCGTCGCTACGATGCAGCCCGGCCCGCCCTAACTGCTCGACGATGAGGGGGTACAGCATGGGGGGGACGGCCAGGTGGAACAGGACGTTGTCCTGCGTGCCATGCCCGGCAGCGAGCCGCGTCAGGTGCGCTCCCAGGCGACGGTAGGTCTCGGAATCATCATAGTCCCCCGCCAGGTAGGAGATGCGGTCGGCGAAGCGCGGCCACAGTTCGCAGATGCCGGGGTGGAGCCGGGCGTATTCCACGACGCCGCTATAGAGCCGGTTGCGGAATTCTTCGTCGGAAAGCGGCGTGCGCGCCACGCCCACCAGGTACGTGGCAGGCGAAAGTAGCCCCTCGCAGCCCAAACTGTGCAGCGCCGGCACCAACTTGCGCCGCGCCAGATCGCCGGAGGCGCCGAAGATGACGATGGTGGCGGGAGGTGATTCCAGCCGAGGCACTAGTTACTCCTGCACCGTGAAAGCGACGTGTTGAGGCGTAAGGCGTAAAGCGTAAGGCGTAAAACGTAACCTTACGCCTTACGTTTTACGCTTTACATTTCACGCTTCATTCCCTCCGTCAGCGGATTCAGGCCTTTCACCACATCGTCCCCCAAGTGGAAGCGGATCACCCGCCGCCCCGCATCCAGCAGCGCCTGACGGTCGCCCAACGCCTGCGCCGCTTTGAGCACGCCGAAGGTGATGGATGATGCCGGCGCTCCGGCCTCGTCGGGGATGGGGACATCCTGCGCGTCGTCGGCGGTGAACTGGATGAAGAGGCCGTTGCCCCGATCCCCCTTGTGCAGTTGCCCGGTCGAGTGCAGGAAACGCGGGCCATAGCCGACGGTCGTCGCCAGCCGGTAGCGGTCGCGTATCCGCAGGCGCAGCGGCGCAAGCGCCGCTTCGGTTTCCGGTGCCGGCTGGAGGTAGGCCTGCAGGGCGATATAGTCGCCGGGGCGGCCCTGCGCCAAAAAGCCGTCGAGCGCCTCGGCGGTGAGCGGAGCGGATTCGATAGCAGGCAATGTCCCCTTCTCCCTGTACTCCGCCACCATCTGGCGCGCCAGCGCCTTGGCCGATTCGACGTTCGGCTGGTCAAAGGGGTTGATGCCCAGGAGATGCCCGGCCACGGCGGTGGCAAACTCCCAAAGGAAGAACTGCCCGCCCAGGTCGTAGGGATCGCGCAGGGCCAGGCGCACGACCGGATGGCCGGCCGCTTCGAGCGCCTGCAACGCCGCGTCGTGCGTCTCGTCGTCCGCTACCTTGAGATGCACGAACAGCCGGTCGTCGCCATAGACCTCCGGCGCGCCGAGCGGCTCACCGACCACCGGCAGGATGCCTTTCCCTTCCTTGCCGGTGCTCTCGGCGATCAACTGCTCGACCCAATCGCCGAAACTGGCGATGGCGGGCGAGATGGCGAACGTCACCTTATCGCGCCCGACCTGCGCCATCACATCCAGGATGGCGCCCAGGATAAGACCCGGATTCTCGTCGGCTTTCGCACATTCGGCGGCCATTTCCCGCGCGCGTTCCAGCAGCAAATGCAGGTCTATCCCCACGAGCGCTGCCGGCACCAGCCCAAAATGCGCAAGCGCCGAAAAGCGCCCGCCGATGTTGGGATCGTTGAGGAAGGTGGTGCGGAAGCGGTATCGTTCAGCAATCTCGGCCAAGTCGCTGCCGGGATCGGTGATGGCGATAAAACGCTCGCCGGCCTTGTCTGCGCCCAGCACGTCGGCAACCCAATTGTAAAAGAACTTGAAGAAGGAAAAGGTCTCCACCGTGCCGCCGGATTTGGTCGAGACGATGAAGAGCGTGTGAGCCGGATCGAGCCGCGCAGCGTGGGACAATACTGCCCCGGGATCGGTGCTATCCAGCACGGCCAGGTAGGGCGGGTTGGCAACCCACCCTACAGTCTTGCTGAATAACTCCGGGGCCAGGCTCGAGCCGCCCATCCCCAGGAGCAGGGCCTGGGTGTAGCCGGCCGCGCGTATCTCGCGGGCGAACGCCTCCAGCCGCGCGACTTCCGCCGGCATCGTTTCCGGCAGGTGCAGCCAGCCGAGGCGGTTGGCGATCTCGTCCGGCTGCGGCTTCCAGACGGTGTGATCGTGCGCCCAGATGCGCTCCACGATGCGCTTCGCCCGCATCTGGGAAAGAGCCGCGTCAACGGCCGGGGCCGAATACAGTTGCAGTTGCTTCATCATCTACTCCCCTATCAGAATGGCCCGCGCGGGGGAACCGTCGCAGCCGACGATCCGGAGCGGCAGACAGACGAGTTGGTACATACCGGGGGCAACGCCGTGCAGGTTCAGCCCTTCGACCACGACGACGCCCGCACGCAATAGCGCCCGATGCGTCGGCGCCGACTGGCGGAAAGGCGCAACCGAGAGGTAATCCACACCCACCAGCCGGACGCCACGCTCGATGAGCCATTGCGCGCCGTCTTCCGTTACGGCGACGAAATCCCTGGCGAACTCGCGCTCACCGTGTGCCCACAGATCAGAGTTGCGCGTATGGAACAGCACACGTTCGCTGCCCGAAGGGATCGGCAGACCCGCCACCACCTCCGCTGTGAGCGCATCGGCTTCCAGTGCCTAGACCACCAGCGCCGGCCCCACCAGCACGTTCAGGTCGAGTGTATCCACGCCGTCCCCGCCCAGCACAAAGTGGCAGGGGGCGTCCACGTGCGTGCCGGTGTGAGCGCCCATGTCGAGCCGCGTCACCGTCGCGTTATCGCCGCGTTCCAGGTGCGAAACCTGGGTCAGGCGCACCGGCGGATCGCCGGGCCAGGTGACGAGCGATTCAGAGATCGGCAGTGAGATGTCATAGATTGGCATGTCTCCTCCAATTGACGACCATCTTGCCACAAAGTAGCAACAAGTAGACAAGTAACCAGTAGACAAGAGCGCCCTTTAAGTGGAGTGGAAAACGATAGACTTGGGCGGTCAGATCAATTGTATCACGTTGTGCGTCTTTGCCAACCCACGCGGTTGACGGCGCGGGCAGAATTGGTATAATCCAGGCAACCGTCAGAGGAGGAAATGGGATATGATTGAGGTAAACGAACTACGCAAGGGCATCACCTTCACGATGGATGGTCAATTATACAAGGTGCTCGAGTACCAGCACCACAAGCCCGGACGGGGCAATGCGATCATCCGCACCAAACTGCGCAACCTGCGCACCGGCGCGACCATCCAGCAGAACTTTATCTCCGGCGACCGGGTGCAGGAAATTCGTATCGAACGGCGCGGCGTGCAATACATCTACAACGATGGTGACTTTTATTACTTTATGGACACCGAGACCTACGACCAAACGGCTGTGCCGGCTGCAGTGCTCGAAGACCAGATTCCCTACCTTAAAGAAGGGCTGGAACTGATCCTGGCGACCTACGAGGGCGAGGCGCTGGACGTGGAACTGCCGACCACGGTGGACATGAAAGTGATCGAGTCCGAAGTCGCCGTCGCCGGCGACACGGCCAGCAATGTGCTGAAGAAGGTGAAAGTCGAGACCGGGCTGGAGGTACAGGTGCCGCTCTTCGTCAACGTTGGCGATACCATCCGCGTGGACACCCGCACCGGCACCTACGTCACGCGCGTATGAGCAGGAGGATGGGATGAATCCGAGGCCCTTGCGCACAGTGATCACCTACGCCATCGTCATCGCGGCGCTCATTGCCGTGATCGTCGTTTTCACCAGCACCGTCGGCATCTACACCGACTGGCTGTGGTTCGGCAGTATGGGGCAATTACAGGTTTACCAGACGCGACTGGTGACCCAAATCGGGATGTGGCTGGCCGGAGCGTTCGTCGCGTTGCTCGTGCTGGCGCTCAATTGGTTCATCATTCCGCGCCCGCTGCTCGCCCAGTTGCGGCTGCATCTGCAAGACCGTCGCCGCGCCACCATCGTCGTCGGTTCACGCATCCTCTCCTTCGCCCTGGGCGTCGTGGCGGCGCTCGTCATCCTGGTGATGGCCGGAGAGGCGAAGAACCACTGGATGACGTTTCTCGTCTTTGCCAACGCCGCGCCATTCGGCATGAGCGAGCCGATCTTTGGCCTGGACGCCGGCTTTTACGTCTTCCGGCTACCAATGCTCCGCTTCCTGCTGGACTGGCTGTTGGCGCTGGTCGTGATCGCGTTGATCGGGAGTACCCTCGTGTACCTCTCCGCCCAGCGCGTCCGGGAACGTATGGCGACAACGCACCTTTCGGTGCTGGGTGCACTCTTCCTGGCGGGCAAGGCCGTGGATTACCAACTCCAGCGCCTGGCGCTGCTCAACTCATCGCGGGGCGCCGTCTTTGGCGCGGGATACACCGACGTGCACGCCCGCCTGCCGATCCTGAACCTGATGAGCATCGTGGTCGCCCTGGGCGTGATCGCGCTTCTCGTCAACATCTTCGTTCGCCGCTGGCGGCTGCTCCTGATCGTCGGCGCTCTCTGGCTCGGGCTCTCCTTCATCGGCTCCTTCTACCCCGGCCTCGTCCAGCGTTTCACCGTGCAGCCCAACGAACTGGCGCTGGAACGGCCCTACATCGAGCACAACATCCGCTTCACCCGTTACGCCTACGGCCTCGACAACGTGCAGGAGTACGATTACCAGGTCACGGGTGTGCTCACGGCTGAAGAACTGGACGCCAACGCCGACACGCTCGGCAACGTGCGACTGTGGGACTGGCGACCGTTGCAGGCCACCTACGAGCAGTTGCAGGAGATCCGCACCTACTACACCTTCCTGGACCTGGATGTAGACCGCTACACCGTCGGCGGCCGGTTGCGCCAGTTCACGCTGGGCGTGCGCGAACTCGATGTAAATCAGTTGAGCGAGGAGGCCCGCACCTGGATCAACCAACACCTCATCTACACCCACGGCTACGGGCTCTGCCTCAGCCCGGTCTCCGAGGCCACCGCGGAAGGGCTGCCGCTCTTCCTCGTGCGCGACATCCCGCCCCGGAGCAGCGAACCGGAACTGACCATCACCCATCCGGAAATCTATTTCGGCGAAAAGACCGACAATTACGTCATCGTCAACACCGCCGAGGACGAGTTCGACTATCCCAGCGGCGATCAGAACATCTACACCCGCTACCGGGGACCGGACGGCGTGCGTCTGGGAGGCCTCCTGCGGCGTCTGGCCTTCGCGTTGCGCTTCAACAGCACCCCCATCCTGCTCTCGAACGCCATTGGCCCCGACAGCCGCATCCTCTTCCACCGTTCCATCCGCGATCGGGTGTGGACGCTCGCGCCGATCCTCTGGTACGATGCCGACCCCTATCCGGTCATCGCAGAGGGACGCATCGTCTGGCTCTACGACGCCTTCACCTGGAGCGACCGCTTCCCCTACTCGCAGCCAACCCACGGCCTCAACTACATCCGCAACAGCGTCAAGGTGGCGATAGACGCCTACACTGGTGAGACGACGTTCTACGTCGTGGACCCGTCCGATCCGATCATCCAGGTCTACCAGGCCATCTTCCCCGGTCTGTTCACCCCCGGCGCTCAGATGCCCCAGGTATTGCGCGACCACTGGCGTTACCCCGACCAGTTGTTCACCATCCAATCCGACATCTACGCGGCCTACCACATGCAAGACCCGCGCGTGTTCTACAACAAAGAAGACCTTTGGCAGACGCCGCTGGAGGACGAGGAAGAGATGCCGCCCTACTACGTCGTCATGCGGCTGCCTAACGAAGAGACCATCGAGTTCATGTCAATCCGCCCCTACGTGCCGGCCGGCAAGAACAACATGATCGCCTGGCTGTACGCCGATTCCGACGGTGTTGACTATGGACGGTTGGGCGTCTACAAGTTCTCCAAGGACGTGCTCGTCTTCGGCCCGCAGCAGATCGTGGGGCGCATCAATCAGGACCCGTACATCTCGCAGCAACTCTCGCTTTGGGATCAGCGCGGCTCCTCGGTCATCCTGGGCAATCTGCTCGTCATCCCGATTGACGGCACGCTCCTGTACGTCCAGCCGCTCTACCTGCAGGCCGAATCCACACGGCTGCCCGAACTCAAGCGCGTGCTGGTGGCCTACGGCAACCGCGTGGTGATGGCCGAGACGCTCAATGCGGCGCTGGCGCAGGCGTTGAGCGGGGCCACGGCGACGGCTCCACCGGAAACACCCCCCGCACCGCTGGCCGGCGACGTGGCTGGGCTGGCGCGCTCGGCTCAGGCACACTACCAGGCGGCGCAGGAATGCCTGCAGCGCGGCGATTGGGCCTGCTACGGCGCGGAACTGGAAGCGCTCGAGGCGGATCTGGAGGCGTTGGTGGAGGCGACGGAGTAGCCCTCATCCCCCTTACCCCCTTCTCCCAATGCTGGGAGAAGGGAGAAACTGAAGACGCAATGACACAAAAGACTTTCCACCGCGTACGTGGCACATCGCCGTCAATTCAAGATCAGGCACGCCAACTGCGAAAAGCGATGACTCCCGCCGAGCAGACGTTATGGGAACAACTGCGCAATAGAGGTCTTCAGGGCCTCAAGTTCCGTCGCCAGTATCCGGTTGGCCGTTTCATCGTGGACTTTTGCGCTGAACCTCCCCTTCCCTCTCCCAGAATTGGGAGAGGGAAGGGGCCGGGGGATGGGTGAGGGCCAATGCGCACCCCATCCGGCACCGACTGCCCATACTACTACGAGGACTTTTATCGCGGCCGCTCCACCCAGGAGTGCCGCCTGATCGCGCGCAACCCGCGCTCGGAGGGTTGGCGGCCCGGCCTGTGCGCCCGCTGCCCGGTGCCCGCTATCCTGCGTGCCAACGCCTGCCCCAATATGGCGCTCCAGGCGCAGGTCGTCCGGCGCTGGCTGGGGCTCGTGCGCCGCGTCGAGGTCTACGCCGTGTGTACGGAACAACAGGTGGAAGTGCAGGACCCCTACGTCGGTTGCGGCCACTGCCATCCGCAGACGGCGACGATTTTCGACGCGCCCGTGGCAGAGGAGGAGTAGCCTATGATCAAAGCCATCCTGTTCGACCTGGACGACACGCTGCTCACCAACTCGATGGACATCTTCGTCCCGGCCTACTTCCAGGCGCTCACCCGCTACATGGCGCACCTGATTCCACCTGAGCGCCTGATCTCCGAGTTGCTGCGCGGCACGCGGGCGATGGAGGCCAACAGCGGCAATGGCCCGACCAACGAAGAAACGTTCGACGCCGTCTTTTACCCGGCGCTGGGCTACGAGAAGGCCACGCTGCAGCCGATCTTTGAACAGTTCTACGCCGAAGAATTCCCCAAACTGCAGGCGATGACCAGGCCGATTCCCGAAGCACGTCCGCTGGTCGAATGGGCTTTCGCACACGATTTCCAGGTCGCCATCGCCACCAATCCACTGTTTCCCCGCACCGCCATCGAGCAGCGATTGGCCTGGGCCGGCGTGCCCGCGAGCGAGTTCGATTATGCGCTGGTGACCTCCTACGAGATCATGCACGCCACCAAGGCCAATCCGGCCTATTACCACGAGATCGTCGAGCGGCTGGGACGGCAGCCGCGCGAATGCCTGATGGTGGGCGATGACTGGGAGCGCGACATGCTTCCTGCCGCGGCCGTCGGTATCCCCATCTACTGGATCACACAATCCGAGAGCCCTGCGCCTCCCATCCCTGCGAGTCGTGTACTGATCGGGCAGGGAACGCTGGGGAGCCTATTGGACCAGGCGAACGCGGGCGGCCTGGCAGTGTAGCAAAAAACCTCCCGGAGGCCAAGACCCCCGGGAGGTTTCTTCTTGCTGCGGCTAGAAACCGCTCATGGAACGTAGAAGCGCGTCAGCCTTCGCTATTGCCACTGCGCGACCTCATCATCCTCCGGTTCCCAGCCCTGCGTGTTCCACTCGTGCGGGATGCCCTTCGCATCGAGAGCCGCCTCGTAATCCTTCAGATTGGCCTGGGTGATGACATCCACGCCGGTGTCAATGATGCCGTCCTGCACGCCCATCTCCGCAAACGCGGCACCCTGCCCCTTGGTGGCAATGAGATAGATGAGCTGCACGGACTTGTAGCCCATGTCGAACTCGCGCTGCGCTACCGTCGCATCAATGACCCCTTCCTTGATCCCGTTGATGATGTCCGTCGTGGCA
>DAOUBA010000087.1:0-17512 GCA_034432855.1 Anaerolineae bacterium
AAAGGAGAAATCGTGGGGTTGGGCGGGCGCTTCGCGCCTGCCCAACCCCCCGAAAAATCCCTTTCCTTGGGTATCGGGATGCGTCACATCGAAGATGTGGGCAATCACCAGTGTGCCACTCTTGACGCCTGCCATAGGCAGGGTATAATAAACTGTGGAAATTCCACTTTTTGGAGGAACAACGATGTCCAGGTCCACTCTGACTCGGGTGGTTCATCCGCTGCGGCGTGGGCAACTCACCATCCCGGCCGAGTTTCGCCGGAGGTTGGGTATTGGCGATGATACCCTCCTGCAATTGACCCTGCACGAGGACCGGATCGAAGTGAAACCGGTAGTTGCCACACCGGCGACCCGTATGGCCTGGGCGCGGGAACTCTATGCACTATTCGCTCCTGTTCGCCAGGAGGCCCAGGCGATGGATGAGGCCGAAATTGACGCCTTGATTGACGAGGCCGTAGACGAAGTGCGGTCAAAGAGCAATGGTTAGGGCCGTCTTTGACACCGACGTCTTCATTCGCGCGCTCATCAATCCGCACTCGCGCGGCGGCCGGTTGTTGGACGAATTTGCCGGTGCCTACGAGTTGGTTCTCTCCCCCGCCATCATCCGTGAAATACTGGACGTGTTGCACCGACCACGCTTGCGGGCCCGATTCGCCCACATCACCCGTCTCGATGTGACTCGCATCATCGCCCTTTTTGAGCAGGCTCAGGTGGTAGAGCCGCTCGACGTGCCGGCAGTCTCCCGCGATCCACACGATGACAAGTTCCTGGCCTGTGCCAAGACCGGCCAGGCCGACTATCTGGTGATCGAGGACAACGATCTGCTGGCCCTGGGCGTTTACAAAGGCACCAGAATATGTCGGCCTGCCGAGTTCATCGCTCTGCTGGAAGCCCAATAGGTATGAAGCCCACTCTCGTCATCGGCATTGACTCCAGCACCACCGCCTGTAAGGCCATCGCCTGGGACCGCACAGGGCAGGCCGTGGCCGAGGGACGTGCTGCCTATCCGCTTCTCACACCTGCACCTCACTGGTACGAGCAGGACGCCGAGCAGTGGTGGGACGGCCTGTGTGCTGCGCTCAGGGCGCTCCTGGCGCAGGTTGATCCTGCCCGCGTCGAGGCGCTGTGCATCACCCATCAACGTGAGACCTTTGTGCCGGTAGATGAGCGTGGGCGGCCCCTGCGTCGCGCCATCCTCTGGCTCGACGAACGCAGCCGCCAGCAGGTGGCGCACCTGCGACAGGCAATCGGCGAAGAGCACTTCCACCGCCTCACCGGCAAGCCGCTCACCACCAACCCGGCGCTGCCCAAGATCGCTTGGCTGATGCAACACGAGCCGGAGGTCGTAGCGCGCAGCGCCAAATTCCTCGACGTGCACGCGTTCCTCGTCCATCGTCTCACCGGCGAGTTCCGCACGAGCATCGCCTCCGCCGACCCTTCTGGCTTGGTGGACTTGGAGCATCGCGTCTGGGCCGCCGACCTGATGCACGAGTTGGGTCTACAGCCCAATCAGTTCCCTGCCCTGGTCGAACCCGGCGCCGTCATCGGAAGGGTGAGCCGTCAGGCCGCGACCGTCACCGGGTTGCCGGCAGGACTGCCGGTCGTGGCCGGTGCCGGCGATGGCCAATGCGCCGGCTTGGGCGCCAATGCCATGACCGACCGGGCCTCGCTCAATCTGGGTACCGCCGTCGTCAGCGGCGTCCTCAGTCCACGCTACGTCACCGATCGCGCCTTTCGCACACTCTATGCCCCCATCGCCGGCTCGTATTTCCTGGAGGCGGTCATCCAGAGCGGTGCATTCATCATCAGTTGGTTCACCCAGCAATTCGGTGGCGACCTGGAGGCGTTGGAAACGGCGGCTGCTCAGGTTCCCCCTGGATCGTTGGGCCTTGTGCTGGTTCCGTACTGGAGTCATGCCATGACGCCGTACTGGGATCCTCTCGCTTCCGGCATCACGATCGGCTGGAGCGGCGCACATAGGCGCGAGCACTTCTATCGCGCCATCCTCGAGGGTATCGCGTTCGAGCAGCGATTGTTGGGTGAAGGAATCGTGGCGGCCACGGGACAGCTGTTCTGTGAGTACGTCGCATTGGGTGGAGGAAGCCGCAGCGACTTGTGGTGTCGGATCATGGCCGATGCGACAGGCGTCCCGGTCGTGCGCGCCGCCACAGGCGAAGCGACCTGCCTGGGCGTCGGCATCCTTGCCGCGACTGCGGTGGGATGGTATCCCGATCCATTTAAGGCTGCTACTGCAATGAGTCACACCACAGAGCGGTTCCCCCCGGATGCTCGAGTGCAGCCTATCTATGAGCAGCTCTACACGGGGGTCTACCGCCTGCTCTTCCCCGCGCTCCGTCCACTGCTCCACCGCCTGGCCGACTTGACCTATAACGCATGAGCCGTTAGAATAGAAGGCCGCATCCTGTACGTTGGTTGGGTGTTCTTTATATGCGAGAAGGCCAGGGCCGTATGGTAGTGAGCAACTCGATTGCACTCAGACCTGTTCATCCGTGGTTGCGCAAAATTCGCGCCGCGTTTGTGCCTGAATTCATGACCCCTCTGCTAAAGGGAGCCTTCGGCAGGTTACGGCGTCGCTTCCATCTGCACGGGCACACGGTTCAGGAGATACCCGACGATGATACCGACGTCATCTTGACCACCGCTCCCTTCGGCGAACCGCTGGGATGGCGGCAGGCGTTGCTCTTCACTGCCCGCAGGCGTTTCAAATTGAGCCGCCAGCCGGTGCTCTACACGCTCCTCCACGCGACGCCGGCCCGCTTCCAGCAGTTGCTCGACCACTTTGCTGCGGCGCTGGCCAAGAATCCACCCGACCCGGCGGACTATGCCTTCCCCGACCTGGTGCCGCAGGCCTACCGCGTCCTCTACGAGCAGGGCAGTCGCGGGGGGCCGATCCTGGCATTGGAACGGCTGTTGCAGGCTCAGTCGAAGAGCATCCACGTGATCTTGATGGTCGGCGAGGAGCACCCGCTTGCCGCGTATCACTTCGACCTGGTCGGTGCCTATCCGCGTAGCGACGGGACGGACCACGAGGCATTCTACGACGACATCGTCCTGCGCATCGTGACCACGCTCAGTGCCAGCGAGGTGACCCAGCACCAGGTCGTGGGGACGCCGATCCCGCGTGAACAGTGGCAACGTCTCAGCACGCCGCAAGCGATGTGTGAGGCTGGGCGGCAACTGGGGCAACGCAACTTTTTCACCGAGATGGTGCGTATTGCCGATCTCGTTCGCGTCCCCGCCGTTGCCGATGCCGTGGCCGATCAGTACAGCGAGGGCTGTTTTGCCACGTGGGACGCCGAATTGGGCGCCCTCGTCGCCACCGTGACCGGCAGCGCGCGGCCCGTGGACAAGGGAAGCCTCACCGAAGACGACCTTGCCGTGATCGTGGACGTGCGGCCCGAGGGCACCGGGGCGCTCATACGCCACGTCGAGGGCAAGCGCAACGATCCTCCGTCTTCTGAGGCAGTCGAAATGATGGATCTGGATAGTGTGCTACCCCAGATAATTCTCGATGGCATCCATGTCCCGGTCGTGCGCTCCAAACTGCACGGCCATCGCGGCGTCGCGGCTTACGATCCATCTCGGGTCGAGTACGTGCCTCTCGATCCACCCTATTATCACTATCCGGTCTCCTGCGCCACCGATGCCCAGGCTCGCGGCATCAAGGCGGCTTTTGCTCGCTCACAAGCCTTGCAGGACCCCGACGATCCCCGCCGGGTAGTCTTTACTGTGCTACCCACACACGGCGTCGTCATCGTGGAAAAATGGGTTCCAGGCGCCGTCCCTTTCCAGGTGATCTGGGAATGTATGGACACAGGCGCCTTGCAGATAGACAGGCGTATTCCGCAGGGGCCGATGGAATTCGTCCCAGGAGCGGACGGCAGGATGGTGCTGAGAACGATGTAAGCGCGATGTCTGGCCGCGCGCGCTCTGGCCGAAAGGATGATTATATGAACGAGACTGCAACCACACCGGGCAGTTCCCCCGCACCCCGCCCATTCTTCGAGCGCCCTCAAGTTCACCTGGAGGAAATCCCTATCGGGCCAGGAGTTCCACTGGGCATCGAACGGGTCTGGAATCCAGAGATCGGGGTCGGAGGGGTTTATGGAACGTGGGGCCCGTGTTACGATAGTAGTACCTTACCCCAGGCAGTCGAAAAGTACCTGGGGAGGCCGCTCAGGGATGAGGAAAGGCTGAATCTGGACGAGTTGGGCTTCCTCTATCGGCATCATACTCCAATTCTTTCCGAAGAGGATCACCTCGAGTTGGAGGTACAGGTAGGCGTTCGCTTTCTGCGCGAAGCGGCCCGCGCGAACGGCTGGGAAGTGGAGCAGGTCGAGGGTGTGCTGATCGGCGTCACCCTGCCGGCGGCGGAGGATTATGTGGCGCGCATTGCCGGGGAAGCGGGGATTCCTGCAAGTGCCCTCAAGGTGAGTATCCACAAAGCCTGCGACGGCTCGGTGGCCGGTCTGAACCTGGCGTTGAACCCCGAACTCTCCGCCACTCGCTGTCTGGGCCTGAACATCGCCCAAGAACTGTACGGCAAAAAAGTTCTGGTCGGGGGGATTGAAGGGCTGTCCCGTAAGGTAAACGCTTCACAGGATACTCAGGCGCTCCAGTTGTTCGGGAACGCCGCCGGCGTGATCGGCGTGATCCCCGGCCAGACGTTCACGTTCCTGGCAGGCGGCACACACGAGGCATACGACGAAGAGGGCATGCTGCAATTGCGCATGTTCTACCCCCACTCTCGCCAGAGGGTCGAAGGGCAGTCACTGGTCGAGGTGACGCAGGCGGGAGAAAACCACATCCGCGTCGCCGGTATGCAGCACGAACCGGCCAATGGAGCACCGATCTCGATGGCCGGCCCGATGGGCATGGTCAAACTCTTCGTGCGCAACGGCGTGGTCGCTGTCCGGGACGTTTATAACGCCTATCGGCAACGGATGGTCGAGCAGGGCAGGCCGGATAAGGGCATCCAGGTTGCGATCGTTCACCATGCCAACCTCAAGATCAACCAGTTGAAGGAAAAGCAATTGCAGAAAGAGGGCATCTGCTTCCCGATGCCCTGGCTGTTGAGCGATTTCGGCAACGTCAGCGCGGCATCGAACATGGTGGCTTTCTTGCGCGTGTTGCCCGACCTGCGTCCTGGCGATCACGTGCTGTTCGACGGCTTTGGGGCCGGCTCTTACTACGACGTGGTCGTCGTCGAGATGGGAAAGAACAATCCGCAATCGGTATAACCGGATTCTGGCGAATCTGATTGGGTGGGGAAGAGCCCAAAAACCCGTTTTCTGGACCGATGAGTGGGGATTTTCTCCCCAAAGGGCAACCTTTGTGGGGCGTGGACCTCACCGGTTGCGAGAAAACGGGTTTTTCCGTCACTCTAGGGTAAAGCGACTGATGGAGACCGGTGAAACTATCCTGGTGGTCGAAGATGAGCCAACCCTGCGTGAGACGCTGGAATATAACCTGACTCATCAGGGCTACCACGTCTATACCGCTACCGATGGCTGGACGGCGCTGGACATGGCACGCCGCGAGCAGCCGGCGTTGATCATCCTCGACGTGATGCTGCCGGGCCTCGATGGCTTCGAGGTCTGCCGCCGGTTGCGCCAGGAGATGGATGTCCCTATCTTGATGCTCACGGCACGTGCCGAGGAGGTGGATCGCGTCGTTGGGCTGGAGATCGGCGCGGATGATTACGTGACCAAGCCGTTCAGCATGCGCGAACTCCTCGCGCGGGTCAAAGCGCACCTGCGACGTGAACGGCGCGGCCAGGCGGCTACTCGTCCCGCAAAACTGGTCTTTGACGACCTGGTGATAGACGAATCGCGTCACGAAGTGCGGCTTGCAGGGCAACCGCTCTATCTCAAGCCCAAAGAGTACGAGTTACTGCTCTTCCTGGCTCGCAACCGGGGCATCGTTTTTTCCCGCGACGAAATCCTGGAGCGTGTGTGGAGCTGGGATTTCACCGGCGGCAGCCGGACGGTAGACGTCCACGTGCGCTGGCTGCGAGAAAAGATCGAGCCCGACCCGAGACAGCCCACGCGCATCGTCACCGTACGCGGGGCCGGGTATCGCTTCGAGGGATGAGCCGATGTCACCCACTATCCGTCGGCGGATTGCCATCCCCTACGTGCTTCTCATTCTGCTGCTGATGGCCGCCCTCGCTATATACCTCTCGGGCTTTGTGCGCCGAGTCCACCTGACGAGTCTGGAAAGCCAACTGACCGCCGAGGCTCGCCTGATAGCCGACGCGCTGGCTCCGGTGCTGGCGGGCGGAGCGAGAGACCTTGATGTACAGGCCCGCCGTTACGCCGATCTCCTCAACGCGCGGATCACGCTCATCGCGCCGGACGGCACCATCGTGGGCGAGTCACACGAAGACCGCACCCGGATGGATAATCACCTCTACCGGCCCGAAGTGCAGGCGGCGCTGGTGCGTGGGCAGGGTTCCAGCATCCGTTACAGCAGTACCGTGGGATACGAGATGCTCTACGTAGCCGTCCCGGTAGCGAGCAATGGACAGGTGGCCGGCATCGTGCGCGTGGCGTTGCCAGTAGGTGATGTGCAGGCCAGCGTGGCCCGCTTGCGCAACGCCGTCTTGACAGCGACGGTGGCCGCCTCGTTGCTCGCCGTGCTCCTGGCACTCTGGATCGCCGAACGTACTGCCCGGCCGGTGCGTCGGCTGACAGCCACGGTCGAGCGGATGAGCGCCGGCAACCTCGACGCCCGTATCATCCCCACGACGCGCGACGAGATCGGGGCGCTCACCCATGCCTTCAACCGTATGGCCGATCGGCTTCGGGAAACCATCACCACCCTGCGCGAGGAGCACAGTCGCCTGGCCGGCATCCTGGAGCACATGGCCGATGGCGTCCTGATCACCGATGGTGAAGGGCGCGTGCGTCTGGTCAACCCGGCGGCCTTGCGACTGCTGGGCATCGGCGAAGAGGCGGCTCTGGGCCGCTCCTTCGCCCAGGCGGCGCGTGACCATCGGCTCATCGAATTGTGGCGCCAGTGCCGTGCCCAGGGCCAGGAGCAGGTCGAAACGGTGCAGATAGGGCGTCGGGGGCCATTCCTGCAGGTCATTGTCTCGCCGTTGCGCGATGCCGAACCGGGCACGTGTCTGATCGTCCTGCAGGACCTGACACAGATGCACCGTTCGGAAATGATGCGGCGCGACTTTGTCGGCAACGTCTCACACGAACTGCGCACGCCACTGGCCTCGCTCAAGGCGCTGGTCGAGACGTTGCGCGACGGTGCACTCGACGACCCGCCCGCCGCCCGTCGCTTCCTCGAGCGTATGGAGACCGAGGTGGACGCACTGATCCAGATGGTACAGGAACTGCTGGAACTCTCGCGCATCGAGTCAGGACAGGCGCCACCAGTGCTGAAGCCGCAGGCTGTTGCCGACATTCTCATTCCGCCCATCGAGCGGCTCCGTCCCCAGGCAGAGCGTGCCGGCCTGACGCTGACGCTGGAATTGCCCCCCGATCTGCCCCTGGCCCAAGCCGACCTCGATCGCGTACAGCAGGTAGTCACGAACCTCGTGCATAACGCGATCAAGTTCACTCCGGCGGGAGGAAAGATCACCGTCCGGGCCTCTGTGCTGAGAGAGGAGGGAGAAGATGTCCTCCTCATCGCGGTCGAGGACACGGGAATCGGCATTGCGCCTGAGGACATGCCGCGCATCTTTGAGCGTTTCTACAAAGCGGATCGCGCCCGTTCCGGCGGCGGCACCGGGCTAGGGCTGGCGATCGCCAAGCACATCGTCCAGGCACACGGTGGGCGCATCTGGGCCGAGAGCGTCGAGGGGCGCGGAAGTACGTTCTACTTCACATTGCCGCTCGCGCAGGGCGACCCACCGATTCGCCCTGCATTTCTTAACGAATCGTTAACCTCGCCTTGAATCCCCGTTAAACGACGCATGGTACACTCCTCGGTGAATCCAAAACACAAGAGGAGAAAAGGAGACCATGCGCACAAAACTATTGACCACTCTGATTGTCGCTGCCACACTGCTGTTGACCTCATGCAGTCCGGCGACGACCCCTGTTGCGGCTCCAACAGCCGCCCCCACTACCGAGCCGACCCAGGCGACGGCGGCAGAGCCGACGACACCTCCCGCGGGCCAAGCCGGATGGCCGACCGTTGACCCCGCCGAAGTGACGGGCGACATCATCAGCGCCGGAAGTTCGACCGTGTATCCGTTGTCCGAGCGGATGGCAGAACTGTTCCGCGACGAAGGCTACACCGGTAACATCACCATAGATAGCATCGGTAGCGGCGCAGGCTTTGAGCGCTTTTGCGTGGCCGGCGAAACCGACATCGCCAACGCCAGCCGTCCCATCAAGGAAGAGGAAGTGGAATCGTGCCGTGCCATTGGCCGCGAGCCACTCGAGTTCCGTGTGGGCACCGATGGCCTCGCCATAGTCGTGAGCCGCGAGAATGATTTCCTCACCGGTGTCACGCTGGAGCAATTGGCTATGATCTTTTCCACCGCTGCCAACTGGTCGGACGTGAACCCAGAATGGCCGGATGAACCCATCCTGCGCTTTAGCCCCGGCACCGATAGCGGCACCTTTGACTTTTTCGTGGAAGAGGTGCTCGACAAGGACGAGAACCTGCTGCTCAATGCGACCAATCTGCAACTGAGCGAGGACGACAACGTGCTGGTTCAGGGTGTGCTGGGCAGCCCGTATGCCATCGGCTACTTTGGCTACGCCTATTACCAGGAAAACGCCGATGTGCTCAAGGTGCTCTCCATAGACGGCGTCTTGCCGACAGCCGAGACGGTCGAAAGCGGCGAATATCCGCTGGCGCGCCCGTTGTACCTCTACACGACGGCGCAGATTATGCAGGAAAAGCCGCAAGTAGCCGCGTTCCTCAACTATTACCTGACCCACGTCAACGAAGAAAGCGGCAAGGTGGGTTATTTCCCGCCGAGCCAGGAGGCCCTTGAAACCTCGCGGCAGGTGTGGTTGGAAGCGATGGGGTTGTAGTTGGTTAGTTGGTTGGTTAGTTGGTTAGTTGGTTGGCTGGCTGGTTGAGATGTCGGGTGCCCTCGCTGCTCTTGGGGCAGTGGGGGCTTACCTGTTGAGGAGCAACAGAATGCAAGAGCAGACGATTACGCGGATATTCTCCCGTCCCCTGGCCTCTTCGCACTCCCGTTCGATAGACCTGCGCAAGCGCCGCCGGCCGGGTGAAGATGCGATCCAGGGCTTTCTCTTCGCTTGCGCGGCGCTTTCGATCGCCACGACGGTAGGCATCGTCTACGTGCTGGGGCGAGAGGCGCTGCTCTTTTTCGCCGATCCCGCCGTCAACCTGTGGCGCTTTCTGACCGGGTTGCGCTGGCAGCCGGCGGCAGGCCAGTTCGGCGTTCTGCCGCTGGTGAATGCCACGCTGATGACGACCGCCATCGCCATAGCCGTGGCGCTGCCGCTGGGCCTGTGTGTGGCGATCTATCTGAGCGAATACGCCTCGCCCCGCGCACGCAGCATTCTCAAACCCACACTGGAAATACTGGCAGGCATTCCCACAGTCGTCTATGGCTACTTTGCGCTGATGTTCGTCACACCGCTCCTGCGCGCCAGCCTGGGACGGGACGTGGTGGAGATTTATAACGCGGCCTCCGGCGGGCTGGTGATGGGCATCCTGATCCTGCCACTGGTCACCTCGATGAGCGAGGACGCGCTGAACGCCGTGCCGCGCAGTCTGCGCGAAGCGGCCTATAGCATGGGGGCCACCCGCCTGGAAATCGCCGTCCAGGTCGTGCTGCCGGCGGCAATGTCGGGCATCACGGCGGCGATCATCGTGGCGCTCTCGCGGGCAATCGGCGAGACGATGATCGTGGCGCTCGCCGTGGGCGCAGGCCCCAGGTTCACCTTCAACCCGTTCCGTTCGATGGAGACGATGACCGGCCACATCGTGCGTATCAGCGGCGGCGACCTGAGTTATAACTCGATTGACTATAACAGCCTCTTTGCCATCGGGTTGCTCCTCTTCCTGATCACACTCGCGCTCAATCTCATCAGCCAGCAGATCGTGCGACGTTTCCGGGAGGTGTACGAGTGAGCCGGCGTGGGACGAATGGCGACAGGTTGCCGGGTGCAACAGTCGTACCCCAACGTGTTCAAGGGGCGAACGGCGTGTTTCATGTCAACCTTCCTGCCCGTCATCGCATCGGGCGCTTCTGGCACCTGGTATTCCAGGTTTCGACCATTGTCGGCATCATCGCGCTCAGCACACTGCTGTACACCGTCGTCATCAAGACGGTCGGGCTGGTCGCCGTGCAGAATACAGTCGAGCCGGAAAGCCTGGCCGTAAGTGGCGCGCCGCTGGAAGAGTTGCCGCCGGAACAGTTGGCGGCGATCCTGGCGGAACACGTCTCGGCGGGTGTGTTGCGGCGCCTGGAGCGCGAAAAGCCGCTCGCTCAACGGAGCCGCGCCGAACTCTATGCGCTGGTGCTGGAGCGTGTGGTCAAGCCGGACATCATCGAGTCCTGGACACTAACCGACTCGTTGCTGCGGCGGGCGCAAATTGAAGCCCAGATGGCCGAATTGCGCACCCAATATCCCCACGTGCGTCTGGAGTGGCGTTCGTGGCTCAACGCCGATTTCCTGACCCGCCCGCAGTCGAGTGAGCCGGAAATAGCGGGCGTGCGCACGGCGCTGTTGGGTTCCCTGTGGACAATTTTCATCACGATTATCATCGCTTTCCCACTCGGCGTGGGCGCGGCGATCTACCTGGAAGAGTACGCGCGCGACAATGCCTTCACCCGCCTGATCCAGACCAACATCAATAATCTGGCCGGAGTGCCTTCGATCATCTACGGTATGCTCGGATTGGCCATTTTCGTGCGGATGCTGCAGCCGCTGACAAGCGGGGTATTGTTGGGCGTCGTAGACGATCCGACGACCGCCAACGGGCGCACGATCCTTTCCGGGGCGCTGACATTGGCGCTGCTGGTGTTGCCACTGTTGATCATCAATGCGCAAGAGGCGATCCGCGCCGTGCCGCGTTCTTTGCGCGATGCCAGTTACAGCGTGGGCGCCACGCGCTGGCAGACTATCTGGTATCACGTCCTGCCCCAAGCACTGCCGGGGATTCTCACCGGCACCATCCTGGCAATCTCGCGCGCCATCGGCGAGACGGCGCCGCTGGTCGTGGTGGGCGCGACGACCTTTATCGCGCTGGACCCCCGCGGGCCGTTTTCCAGATTCACGACGCTGCCGATGCAAATCTATCAGTGGACAGCGCGCCCGCAGGGGGAATTCCGCAACATCGCCGCCGCTGCCATCATCGTCCTGCTGGTGTTGCTCCTGACGCTCAATGCCTCGGCGGTGTTGCTGAGGAATCGGTATGGTCGAAGAGGGTGAGGCGTGGGGCGTAAGACGTAAAACGTAAAACGTAAAACGTAAAGCGTAAAGCGTAAAACGTAAAACGTAAAACGTAAGGCGTAATGAGATGTCGGATGCTGACTTTGCTATCGAGACTCGCAATTTGAACGTCTACTACGGAGAGACGCCGGCTGTGTGGGATGTGAACCTGCGCGTCCGCCGTCGGCAGATCACTGCGCTCATCGGCCCGTCGGGTTGCGGCAAGTCCACCGTCCTGCGTGCCCTCAACCGCATGAACGACCTCATCCCTACGGCGCGGGTGGAAGGAGAGGTGTTCTTTATGGGGCGGAACATCTACGCCTCGGATGTGGACCCGGTCGAGGTGCGACGACACATTGGCATGGTCTTTCAGAAGCCCAATCCCTTCCCCAAGTCCATCTACGAAAACGTCGCCTGGGGAGCGCGTATCAACGGCTTCCGCGGAGATATGGACGCGTTGGTGGAGCAATCGCTCCGCCGGGCAGCGTTGTGGGACGAAGTGAAGGACAAACTCCGCGAGAATGCCCTGACGCTTTCGGGTGGGCAGCAGCAGCGGTTGTGCATTGCCCGCGCGATCGCCATCCGTCCCGAGATCATCCTGATGGACGAACCGTGTTCGGCGCTCGACCCCATCGCCACGCTCAAGATCGAAGACCTGATGCGCGAGTTGGCGCGCGAATACACCATCGTCATCGTGACACACAACATGCAGCAGGCCGCGCGCGTCTCTGACGAAACGGCGTTCTTTTTGATGGACGAGAGCCGCACCGGGGTACTGGTCGAATTCGGTCCCACACGCCAACTCTTCACCAACCCACACGATAAGCGCACCGAGGACTATATCACCGGGAGGTTTGGATAATTTCCGGGTTCCGCCGGGTACGTGACCAGATTGGCCGCCGTATTCGGGATTGGCTGGGAGAACAACTTGACCGGTAGTGACAACCATGCGATAATTGTTCTCCAGTCCGGCGAGAACTACCCCGCAGCCCTGGGAACGAAGAGCACACGAGGGGGTCATTATGCCACGAGAGACTTTTGAGCGCGAACTGCGCGCACTGCAGGATGAGATATTGTCTTTGGGAAGCATGGTCGAGAATGCGCTGACCGAATCGGTCGCGGCGCTCCTGCAGCGCGACCTGGAAGTGTCCAGGCGACTGGTTGCCCAGGATCGGCTCATCAACGAGAAGCGCTTTGCCATCGAGACCGAGACGCTGGTGCTCATCGCTACCCAGCAACCGATGGCCGGTGACTTGCGGGAGTTGGCTGCCATCCTGGAGATCACGATGGAACTGGAACGTATCGGCGACTATGCCAAGGGTATCGGGCAGATCAACCTGCGGCTGGGACCGGGGCCTCTGCTCGAACCGATCCGGCATATCAAGCCAATGGAAGAAAAGGTGCGGAGCATGCTCCATCGGTCGCTGGATGCCTTTGTGCGCCACGACGAGACGCTGGCCCGGGCCGTCCCTGTCGAAGACGACGAGGTAGACGCCCTCTACATTGCCGTCTATCACGAGTTGCTCGATCACATCATCGCTAACCGCCAGGCGATGGAGCAGGCCAACATGCTGCTTTGGGTGGCTCACAACCTGGAACGGGCTGCGGATCGCGTGACCAACATCTGCGAGCGTGTCGTCTTTACCATCACCGGCGAATTGTTGGAACTGAACGTGGCAGGTTCGGGGATCGAGGACATTGCCTGAGATACCGGCGTTTGACGCTTAGGCCAACTTCATTTATAATGCGCCAGGGAGGCGGTGCAGGTTTTCCCACACCGCCTCATATTTTGCCTGGAGGAAAGTCGTATGCCTGCTATCATTGTGGTTGGGGCGCAATGGGGGGACGAGGGCAAAGGGCGCGTGGTAGATTGGCTGGCGCGCGACGTTCAGATCGTCGCTCGCTTCAACGGCGGCGATAACGCGGGCCATACCATCATCGCACAAGGACACACGCTCAAATTGCACCTGGTGCCGTCGGGAATACTCTATCCCAATGTCCTTTGTCTCATCGGCGCCGGCGTGGTGGTCAACCCCCGGCGGCTGATCGAAGAGATGGACGCCTTGACGGCGCTGGGACTGGACGTGAGTCCGGCCCGTCTCAAGGTGAGCGCAGCGGCTCACATCATCCTGCCCACGCATCTCATATTGGACGGAGCGCGGGAAGAGGCGCGCGGGCAAAGCGCCATCGGCACCACGCGACGCGGCATTGGCCCGGTCTATGCCGACAAGGCCGCTCGCGTCAACCTGCGCGCGGGCGATATGGCCGACCCCGAACGGTTCGCCGGGCAGGTGGCCGAGGGGGTGCGCGCCCACGATCGACGTCTGGAGGAAAGGTACGGCGTCTCCACCGTATCGCCGGAAGAAACGGCGGCAGAATATCGCGCTTACGCTCAACGGCTCAGACTGTACCTGGCTGATGGCTCCGCGGTCGTGGGAGAGGCGTTGGCGGCGGGCAAGACGATCCTCTGTGAAGGTGCCCAGGGACTGTTGCTGGATCTCGATCACGGCACGTATCCCTACGTCACCAGTTCCTCGTGTGTGGCAGGCGGCGCTCTGACCGGGTTGGGTTTTGGGCCGCACCACGTCTCGCGTGTGGTTGGTGTGGCGAAAGCCTACACCACCCGCGTAGGTGCTGGTCCCTTCCCCACTGAACTGTTGGATGAAACCGGCGAGTGCATCCGCCGGGTCGGTGGCGAATACGGCACGACGACTGGCCGCCCGCGCCGCTGCGGCTGGCTCGACGCGGCGATCCTGCGTTACGCCGTCCGCGTCAACGGACTGAGCGAACTGGCGCTGACCAAGTTGGATGTGTTGAGTGGTCTGGAGCGGATCAGGGTCGCCGTCGCCTATGAACGGAACAGGGAACGCACCGAGTATTTCCCTGCCGAGTTCGGCATAGAAGCCCTGGCCGAATGGCAGCCGGTCTATGAGGAGTTACCCGGATGGCGTGAGGACATTAGCGGAGCGCGCAGCCGTGAGGAATTGCCGCCGGCTACACGCGAATATGTGGCAAGGATCGAGGAATGGGCCGGCGTTCCGGTGACGTTCATCGGCATAGGGCCGGAACGGGAACAGGTGATCCTGTAGGCGGGGTTACCCTGCTCCTTCGGCGCGTCAATCTTTTCGGGGGCAACCTCCACGGTTGCCCCCTTCTCACATCTGCGAGGGCGCCGCCTCGGCGACCGCGCAGACGGTTGCCTGGCCGTAGGGATGCAGTGCTCTGCGCCCCTAGAACTGGCCCGGCGGAGGCGTCGGATAGGATGGCGGTGGAGTGGGATACGTCGGTGGGGGGGGAGTATAGACCGGAGGCGCCGGCGTATAAGCCTGGGGCGCCAGGTGCGCCGCCCACTGTGCCGTCATGCGTGTGTTCTCCTCGATGTCGAGGAGCAGGTAGATCATATCCCCGACAGCGTATAGCATGAGGAAATAGATGGCGGTGAGGATCAGCGTGACGATGAACGTCACGATGCCGCCCAACACGCCGCCCAGACCGGGCCCTACTCCCCTCATCGGGCCATAGTTGCCCATCCAGCCACGCATCATCTCGCCGCCAAGGATGGCGAGCAGCAGCGAGGCGAACGCGCCGACGATGCCGAGGATGAGCACGATCCAGGCCAGAATCTTCCAGATGGTGCCGATGATGCGTAGAACTCTGAACTTTTTTCCCATAGAGCGCCTCCTTTAGTAATGCATGCGATTATATCACGTTTTCTCTTTTGGTTGAAGCAACGCCTTTGCTGCCGCAGGATAGACCTCCCGCGCCTGTCCCCCCGGCGGCTGCGGCCCCACCACGCCGTGTTGTTCCAGAATATCCATAATCCGCGCCGCCCGCGTGTAGCCGATGCGCAGTTTGCGTTGCAGGAGCGAGATCGAGACGCGATTCTCGGCCAAAAGAATCTCCACCACCTCGGGCAACAGATCGTCCTCGTACTCGACCTGTGGTGCCTGCCTGGCCAAATCTTCCCACAACGGCTTTTGCACCGGCTTTTGCGCCGGCGCTGCCTCGGGGCGGGCCTGCGTCTTCCAGTACTGCACCAGGCGGCGCAGTTCATCGTCGGAGACGAAGGCTCCCTGCAGGCGGAGTGGGGTGGGTGCGTCGGGCGGCAGGAACAGCATGTCGCCCCGCCCCAGGAGTTGCTCGGCTCCAGGCATATCCAGGATGACCCGCGAATCTACCGCCGAGGCGACGTTGAAGGCGATGCGCGCCGGAAAGTTGGCCTTGATGAGGCCCGTGACCACGTCCACGCTGGGGCGCTGTGTGGCGATGATCAGGTGAATGCCGGTGGCCCGCGCCATCTGCGCGATGCGGCAGATCGAACGCTCCGTCTCTGCCGGCGCCATCATCATCAGATCGGCCAACTCGTCTATCACGACCACGATGTAGGGCAGTCGCCTGTCGCCGGTCTGTGGTATGATGCGCTCGTTGTAGTCGCGGATGTGGATGGCGCGCACGCTGGAGAAGCGGCGGTAACGCCCATCCATCTCGCGCAGCACCCATTGCAGCGCCCCGGTCACCCGCTCCATCTCCACCACGACCTTTGAAAGCAGGTGCGGGATGCCCTCGTAACCGGTCAACTCGACCCGCTTGGGATCCACCATCAGAAAGCGCAGGTCGTCCGGCGTATTGGTCATCAGCAGAGCGGCGATGATGGCATTGATGCAGACCGACTTGCCCGATCCGGTGGTGCCGGCGATGAGCAGGTGGGGCATGGTGGTCAGGTCGGCCACCACCGGATTGCCGGAAACGTCTTGACCGAGACAGAGAGGGAGCGCGGCTTCGCTCTCTGCGAACGGTTCCGACTCCATCACGTCGCGCAGCGCCACGAGCGAGACCTGGGGGTTGGGCACCTCGATGCCGACCAGTCCTTTGCCGGGGATGGGGGCTTCCACGCGCAGCGTCTTGGCCTCCAGCGCCAACGCCAGGTCGTCGGCCAGTGCGGCAATGCGGCTGACCTTGACCTTGGTCTCCTTGCCGTTGGCGTTCGTCGTCGTGAGTGGCTCGAGGCCGAACTGGGTGACGACCGGCCCGCGGTTGATCTCTTTGACCCGCACCGGCGCCCCCAGGCTTCCCAGGGTCTCTTCGATGAGGCGCGCCTGCTGGCGCAGAATGTCGGCGCCGAAATCCTGGCCGTTGCCCGGTTCGAGGATCTCGTCGAGCGCCGGCAATTGCCATTGCTGCTCGCCGCCGATGGTGCGCGGCAATGGCGTGACGGCAGCGGGGGCAGGTGCCGGCGCGCGGATGGTCGGCTGCGGTTCTGGGACCGGCTCGCGCACCGGGCGCGGCCGCTCCGGGGTCAGACGCTCTGCGGGCAGAGTCGGCAGCGGCCGCGTGACACGCGGGCGGAATCTGGCCTGCAGCGCCTGGAAGACTCGCACAACGTCCTTGACCGTGACGGCGAACGTGAGCGCAGCGACGACGAACCACCAGATGAGCATCACGATGATAGTACCCAGGCCGCCCAATCCATCCAACAGCAGCATCCCCATCGCCATCCCCAGATAGCCGCCGCCCTGGCCCGCTTGGGCAATCGCCTGCAGGTCGCCGCCGAACAGGAAGAGCGAGGCCAGAAGATGGAGCGAGGTCAGCAGTGCTAGGTAGCCCAACACGACGCCCGTGACCTGGGCCGGGGATACACGCGGGAGGCGCTCCCCGAAGCGCCGCAGGACGAGCCACAGCCCCAACGCTCCAAAGAGCAGCGGCGTCAGGTATGCGCCCCAGCCAAAGATGCGCTGCAGCAGGTTGAGCCAATGGCCGGGGATGGTGCTGGTGTTGAAGGTGAGGAAACTGAGGATGGTCACCCCGGCGATGGCGAGCAGCGTATAGCCCACGATGTCGAGCCACTGGTCGAGGGTGAGGTGGATGCGCGGGAGTTCGCGCCGTTGTGTTCTTTTTCGTCTGGTGGAACGTCGTTTGGTCATGTTGGTCAGTTGCGCTCCTTCTCCCACAAGATCGCTGTATATCATGTCTGGTTGGGAACGTAACAAGTCGCGCACGGCGGGTATTTGGGTATTTCCCACATAGCATGGGTAAATCCCTAACCCGGACGAGCCGGAACCAAAAACCACCAAGGGCACGAAGGGCACACAAAGGACACGAAGGAATTCCTT
>DAOUBA010000088.1:0-3086 GCA_034432855.1 Anaerolineae bacterium
GATGGCGATGTGGTCGAGGTGCGCGATGCGGCCGGCAACCGGCTGGCGCGCGGCTATTACAACTCCCGTTCGCAGATCGTCGTGCGCCTCTTGAGCTGGCAGCCGGACGAGGTGATAGATGGTGATTTCTGGCGCAGACGGCTAGAGCGCGCTATTGCTGCCCGTCAGATACTCGCCGCCGATCCGGCCACTACTGCCTACCGGCTGGTGCATGCCGAATCCGACTATCTGCCGGGGCTGATCGTAGACCGCTATGGGAATTGGCTCGTCACCCAATTCCTGACGGCTGGCGTGGAGCGTCGGAAAGATGAATTGGCGGGTCTCTTGGTTAACTTGCTGGCCGGCATAAAGGGCGTGTGCGAGCGTTCAGATGCGGAGGTGCGAGTAAAGGAAGGGTTGGAACCGCGCGTGGGGATGTTGTGGGGGGAACAGCCGCCCAAGACGGTCGAGGTGCTGGAGAATGGCCACCGTTTCCTGGTGGACCTGTGCGAGGGACACAAGACCGGCTTTTATCTCGACCAGCGCGAAAACCGCGCACGGCTGCCTGCGTTCTGTGCAGGCGCTGAGGTGTTGGACGTCTTTGCCTATACCGGCGCCTTCAGCGTCTACGCGGCGAGTGGTGGCGCATCACGCCTGACGTTGGTCGAGGGCTCCGCCCCGGCGCTCGATCTGGCGCGGCGCAACCTGGCGCTGAACGGCCTGGCCGAGCGCGAGGTCGAGTACGTGGACGGTGATGTGTTCACCATCTTGCGCGATTACCGCGCTCAGGGCCGCCGCTTCGACGTCGTGGTGCTCGACCCGCCCAAGTTCGCCCATAGCGGGCAGGAGGTCGAGCGCGCGTCGCGGGCCTATAAAGACGCCAACCTGCTCGCCTTCCAACTGCTCAGACCAGGCGGGGTGCTATTCACCTTCTCCTGCTCCGGCGCCGTCTCGGCCGACCTGTTTCAAAAGATCGTCTTCGGCGCTGCGCTCGACGCCGGGCGCGATGCACAGATCATCGGCCACCTGGCACAGGGGGCCGATCATCCGGTGGCGCTGACCTTTCCAGAAGGGGCCTACCTCAAGGGGCTGATCTGCCGCACTGCAGCAACTTGAACCCCAGGCCGGGGTCGAAGACGCGGCACAGGGTCGTGTCGGCGAGTTCCCACAGCACAACCTCCAGGGTCTGCCACACCCTCACCCCCTGCCGCACACAGCCGGTCTCGGTCGTCTCGCCGCGTCCACAGGCGACGTGCATGTGCAGTGTAGGCCCGCCGCTCTCCTCATCCCACGCCAGTGTCCCCACCCCGGCAAGTTCGTGGACGCCGTCCAGCACGCGCACCATCGGCACGATGGGCCGTGCGTCGGCTTGCTCCGGCCCGACGACGAGCCGGCTCCCGGTATCCGCCCCGCCGAGAGCAATGAGCGCGCCGGCGCGTATCCCCTGTTCGCGGGCGAAGCGCTCGATGATTTCGTGCAGCACCTCGCCGTGCTCCAGGCGGATGACGAACACGCGCCCCTGTCTGGCTTCCGAGTAACGCATCTACTTGCTCGGCCGGCGGCTACAGCCCTGCTGCCTGGCGCAGGATTGCCGCCTTGTCGGTGCGCTCCCACGGCGCGTCAATGTCGTCCCGACCAAAGTGGCCGTAGGCCGCCGTCTTGAGGTAGATCGGCCGCCGCAGGTCCAGGTCGCGGATGATTGCTGCCGGGCGCAGGTCAAAGTGCTCGTTCACCAGCCCGATGATGCGCTCATCCGGGATCCTGCCCGTGCCAAAGGTTTCCACCGCCAGCGACAGCGGACGCGCCACGCCGATGGCATACGAGACCTGCAACTCCAGGCGGTCGGCGATCCCGGCCGCCACCAGGTTCTTGGCAATGTAGCGGATCATGTAGGCCGCCGAGCGATCCACCTTGGTGGGGTCCTTGCCGGAGAAGCAGCCGCCGCCATGGCGCGCCACGCCGCCGTAGGTATCCACGATGATCTTGCGGCCGGTGAGACCCGAGTCGCCCTGCGGGCCGCCGGTGACGAAACGCCCCGTTGGGTTGACGTAGATCTTGGTGCGCTGGTCGAGCATTTCGGGGGGGATGATCGGTTTGATCACGTGCTCGATCACGTCCGCGCGGATTTGCTCCTGCGTGACCTCGGGGGCGTGCTGGGTACTGAGGACGATGGTGTCCACGCGCTTGGGCTTACCGTAGGCGTATTCCACTGTTACCTGACTCTTACCGTCGGGGCGCAGGTAAGGCAGGGTCTTGTTCTTGCGTACCGAGGCTAATTGCTTGCACAACTTGTGCGCGAGCATGATGCTCATCGGCATCAACTCCGGCGTCTCGTTGCAGGCGAAACCGATCATCATGCCCTGGTCGCCGGCGCCGATGGCCTCGATGTCCTCGTCGCTCATCTCGCCGGTCTTGGCCTCCAAGGCCCGGTCCACGCCCAACGCAATGTCGGGCGATTGTTCCTTGATGCTGACGATCACGCCGCACGTGTCGGCGTCGAAGCCATACTTGGCACGGGTGTAGCCGATGTCGCGGATAACATCGCGAGCGAGCGTCGCGATGTCCACATAGGTGCTGGTGGTGATCTCGCCCATCACCACCACCAGGCCGGTGGTCACGCCAACCTCGCAGGCAACGCGCGCGTCTGGGTCGTCGGCGATGATGGCATCCAGTACCGCATCTGAAATCTGGTCGCAAATCTTGTCCGGATGCCCCTCGGTCACCGACTCTGAGGTGAAGAAGAACTGCGGGGATGTCATGAATGTCGTGTTTGCCATTGAGTGTTTCTCCTTTACAGATGAAATGTTACCTGAACCCACCCGACAAAAACCCCCCTCTCGAAAGACGAGAAGGGGACGGCTGGCGTGACCACTTCTCATCTTCCAGAAACTCACTTCTGCCGGAATTGGCACCATAGGCTGGTACATTGGTATGTGGTAAATTGGTACTTGGTTCATCTCGCCAATTACCAACCTACCAGTTTACCAACTACCGACACCCGGTTGCCGAGGCTTCACAGGGCCGGTCCCTCCGCCTCTCTGGATAAGAGTGTCGCCGGGTATTCGATTTTGGGGCGATGATACTACGAAGGGGAGCAACTGTCAAGA
>DAOUBA010000089.1:0-3404 GCA_034432855.1 Anaerolineae bacterium
GTGGCTATCGATGTGGAGAGGGCAACGCCCACTAGCCCGAACTCCAGCGTCAGGATTATCGACAGCACGATGTTCAGGCTTCCCTCTGCCATTCGGCTTAGCGTCTGCGGCCTGACAACTAGTCCTGATGACAACACTGCCCTGTTCGGAAGTATCCACACGTTGACTAATAGGTTCAAGAGCAGGGCCACATCGAGGTTGGCTCCACCATAGTTCTTGGTGCCGACCCATGCTCCAACGAACTCGCGGTTTCCAGCCAGAACCGCCAGTCCCACTACAATCGCCAGTCCATTTGAGAGCGCGAACATCTGGCGATAAGCAGTGAGGGCTTCGTTCTTCTTTCCCTGCCCCAGGAGCTGGCCAAGCGCGGGCCGCGCTGTATTGGAGACTTGGTCTAGGAGGCTCTGCACGAGAGAGTAGAGCCTCCCAGTCAGCACAAGCACAGTGACCGCCTCCAGAGAGACAATCTTCCCTGCCACAATGCGGTCCAGGTTCAGGATTACTAGGCCCGCAAGACCACCGAGGCTGAACCAGATTCCCACTCCGCCAACATCTCTCAGCACGTCCCAGGAGAAGTGCCTTGGCGCGATGCTGAGACCTGGGATAAGGCGATAACTACGCGACACCGCAAGAACAGAGGTGACAATCACGGCCACCAGGCTCGCCACTGCCAGAGACAGAAGACCCCAACCCCACTTCAGCAGGAGAACAGTCAGTGCGGTGCGGACTACAAGCAAGCCTAGTCGGATCAGATTGTCTATATGGATCTGCTGGTGCGCAATCAGAATGACCGAGAAGGTCTTGACTCCTAGAGAGAGAGCCGATCCCAATACCAGGAAGCCCATCAGGACAGTCGCATCTCTCTCCAACCCCTGCGGCACGTCAAAGAAACGTGGAAACCCGAGCGCAAGAACCAGGCCGATCCCCAGAGTCAGTAGCGCCAAGACAAGCTGAGGGAAGAACGTTGAGCTGACAAACCGGTTGACTTCGTCTGTACTAGCTCGTCCTGACCGTCGTGCGAGATGAACGTTCAGCCCGGCGCTGATTCCGATATCAAGCAGCGCTAGCCATCCAATGACGTCTGACCCCAGGGCGAAGATGCCGTACGCATCTCGGCCGAGATGGCGGAGCACAAATGGTGTAAGCCACAGGCCCACAACTATCCCGGCGATGGCTACCGAGTAACCGGTAACGAGCCCAGAAACATAGTTGTGGGCTCGTGAATTCCTGTTCACCAATTCGATTGTTCCGCGCCGAGCACCGTCTGTTTGTAGCGCACCTTCACGTCGCGCCAGGTGAGGAAGTAGAGCAGCTCGCGGTACTCCCACAGCTCGCGCAGCTTGAGCGACACCCATCCCCGCGACGGCTCGATGCGCAGGTGATAGGCGGAGATCGGCTCGGCGCGCGGGGCAGGGACAGGAATCATTCCGGTTTCCGGCTCAGGCGCGGTGTCTGCGATCACGTCCTGCACGAGGTCAGTTCCCACTGAGCATGCTCCGTTGCTGTAGCACGAACTCGAAGTGCTCATGAAAGTGATCGAAGAACCCCTGTCTGCTCAGCCTGTCCTGCCAAAGCTTTCGACATTCCCTCTGCAAATCCTCGAAGTCATTCGGCGACAGACCGGCATGGAAACCTGCCACTTTCTCTGCAATGTGAGGCACCTCGCTCCGATCTATCCAAACGCAGTAACGTTTCCAGTCAACCGCGAAATCATAGGGCAGAACGCTATCGGTATCCACGAAAATTGGGATTCTGCCACAACACAGGGTCTCATACAATCGCTTGGAGAAGTTCCCACCACCACGAATACACACCGTGTAGTCCGTGTTGAAGATGTTGTTGACGAACTCCACATTGGTGGGATGCCAGGGATCGTCGCGCTCTTGTTTGCTGCGCACCCCCGCTCTGTAGCGCTTGCGAATAACAAAGTCAGTTTCGACAAGGGGGCTTTCACTCGACTTTATCCATTTGCTAGACAAAAAAGGGCGGGCAAGCTAAGCTGACCTCAAATATGACAAAGAGGTGACTATGCTTAACTTGCCCCCAGAGATTATGGTTCTGATGCAGCGGTTTGCGCCAGTTTTCAGCGAACGGACTTGGGATTGGGTCCAGGTACTGGTGGTAGGTGCGATTCTCGCGCCGGGAAAACGTACGGTGACGTCGGTGCTGCGGGTGATGGGGTTGAGCGAGGAGCGGCAGTACCAGCGCTATCACCGGGTACTGAACCGGGCGAAGTGGTCGAGTCTGCGGGTGAGTCAAATCCTGCTGGGCTTGCTGGTAATAACGTTTGTGCCGCCCGGCTGGCCGGTGATCATGGCTGCCGACGAGACGTTGGAGCGTCGGCAGGGAGATAAGATCAAGGCCAAGAGTGTGTTTCGCGATGCGGCGCGGTCGAGCAAGCAGCACAAGGTGACCAGCTACGGGTTGCGCTGGGTGAGTATGGCGCTGCTGGTTCCCGTGCCCTGGAGCCGGCGAGTATGGGCTTTGCCGTTTCTGACCGTGTTGGCACCGAGTGAGAAGACGAATCAAGCAAATGGTAAACGCCACAAAACCAGCATCGACTGGGTCGGCCAAATGATCAGCCAGGTGCGGCGCTGGCTGCCGGAGCGTCACCTGGTGTTGGTGGTGGATGGCGGGCTGGCAGCGGTCATGCTGGGCCAGCGCTGCCGGGGCTATGCCAACCCGGTGAGCTATGTCTCGCGCCTGCGCCTGGATGCGGGCCTGTACGACTGGCCCGGTCTGCAGCCCCCAGGCAAGCGCGGTCCCAAACCCAAGAAAGGCGCGCGTCAACCGTCGCTCAAGGCCCGCTTGCAGGACCCCGCCACCATCTGGCGGACGATGACCCTCGCTTGGTATCGCGGCGAACGGCGCACCCTGGACATCGCCACCGGCACGGCTCTGTGGTACACGCCCGGCCACGACCCGCTGCCGCTGCGCTGGGTCCTGGTCCACGATCCGTTGGGCAAGCTGCTGCCTGCCGCCTTTTTCGCCACCGACCTGGCCGCCACCCCTGAGCAAATCCTGGCCTGGGTGGTCATGCGCTGGGGCATTGAGGTCACCTTTGAGGAAGCCCGCGAGCATCTCGGCGTCGAAACCCAGCGCCAGTGGTCCGATTTGGCGATTGCGCGCACCACCCCCGCGCTGCTGGGCCTGTTCTCGTTCATCACGCTGCTGGCTCATCACCTTACCCTGGACTGTCCCTTGCCGGTTCGCTCGGCGGCCTGGTACACCAAATCCGAAGCCACCTTCTCGGATGTGATTGCGTTTGTCCGGCGCTACCTGTGGACCCACGCGAATTTCGTGCACTCCCAGGCTCAAACCGGACCCATTCCTATTTCGGCAGATGTTTTGCATGGCCTCGTGGATGTTTTATGCTACGCCGCTTGAAATGGATAAAGTCGAGT
>DAOUBA010000090.1:0-4588 GCA_034432855.1 Anaerolineae bacterium
AACAGCATCGGCTGGACCCACGTCTCCGAGAAGCGCGGTCGCTGGGTGGGCGGCACGGGCAGCCAGGTGCGCGGGATGGGGGCCTTTGGCCTATACGTCGATCACGCCAGCGGCATCCACGCCTATCGCAACATCTCGTACAACAACGCCTTCACCAACTATATGGTGTACGGCGTCTGGCGCGACGGCGACCTGGTGTACTATAACAACATCGCCGCCAACTCGCTGCACGGCATGAGCCTGGGCGGATGGCAATACGATACGCACGGCTGCGTCAATACCCAGATCGTGGACAACATCATCGTCAACAACGAGGGCTATGGCATCCTCCACGACGACGGCGACGGCCTCTTTGCCAACACTGTCATTGACCACAATCTCTATTGGAACAACGGCTGGCGCGCCTGGGGGGACGGCGGCCTGTGGAATCCCGGCGCGATGACGATCTATCTCCACGATGCGCCGAACCGCTACTATCCTACCGTCGCCGACATCCAGGCAGGAACCGATTGGGAGGACCACGGACTGGCCGGCGATCCGGCCTTCTGGTCCTATAACCTTGCCGACCACGACCTGCACGATGGCTCCTGGCCCGATTTCCACCTCACTGCTGCCAGCAGCAACGCGATTGACCGAGGGACGGCTGTACTGCCCGCCTCGTTGAGGGCGCTGCTTGTGGCCTTTGGCGTGCCCGACCCACACTGGGGTACGGCGTATGACATCGGGCGGTACGAGGGGGGCTTTGCGCTCGTCGCAGTACCGCCCGCGCAGGCCATCGCTCCTGGCAAGACGGCACGCTATACCATCGGCCTGTACCCGTCCGATCTGCCGCACACGGTCACACTGAGCGCCGCCAGTCCTTCCCCCAACCTGGTGGTCGCGCTCAGCCCAACGGTGCTCGCGGCGGAGAATGTCGCGACGCTTACGGTTACCGACACGCACACCGGCACGCTCACTGTGGGGCTTTGGTACACTGTACCCATCACCGGCAGCGGTGGGGGATTTGTACAGACCGCTGGCGTGCGGTTGCTCATCGGCGGGGCGCGGGTATATTTGCCGCTGACGCTTAGAAACCAGGAGTAACAACTATGATCAGTAAACATCTCTTCATCGCGTTGAGCATCGCTCTGCTCATCCTGGCCCCTGTTCACGCCCCATCCGTTGCGGCGCAGGGCACGACCTATTACGTCGCTACCACCGGCAGCGATGGGCCGGGGTGCGGGACAATCGCTTCGCCCTGCCGCACCATCCAGTACGCGGCCAACCTGGTAGCAGCCGGCGACACGGTGCTCATCGCCCCCGGCACCTACGCCGGCGGCATTACCGTGGAGACGGGCGGCACGGCCGGCCAGCCGATCACGTTTCGCGCTAACGGCACGGGCGTGGTGATCAATGGCAGCGGCGGGGAGCGGGATGCGTTCTTCATCACCTGGGCCGACTATATCATCGTCGAAGGGCTGACGATCCAGAACGCCACCCGCGCCGGGATGCGCATTGATAACTCGCACCACGTCACCGTGCGCAACTGCACGTTTGCCAATAACGGAACCTGGGGGCTGTTCACCGACTTTAGCGACTATACGACGGTCGAGGACTGCGAGTCCTATGGGGCGGTTGAGGAGCACGGCATCTACATCAGCAACTCGAGCGACTATCCTACCATTCGCGGCAATCGCCTGCATCACAACAACGGTTGCGGCCTGCACATGAACGGCGACATCAGCATGGGCGGCGATGGCATCATCTCGTACGCGCTGGTGGAGGATAACATCATCTACGAAAACGGCGCCGGCGGCGGCTCTGGCATCAACATGGACGGCGTGACTCATTCGCTCATCCGCAACAACCTGCTCTACGACAACCACGCCAGCGGCATCTCCATCTACCAGATTGACGGCGGCAGCGGCTCGCACGACAACCGCGTGCTGAACAACACCATCGTGATGGCCTCCAATGGCCGCTGGGGGATCAATATCCCGGGCACCGGCGACACCAACAACAAACTGTTCAACAACATCATCTACAATTACCACAGTTGGCGGGGCAGCATCACCATCGGCTCGCCGACGCTGGCGGGATTCGAGAGCGACTATAACGTGGTGATGGACCGCTTCAGCGCCGATGGCGGCAATACGCGTATCACGTTGGCCCAGTGGCGGGCGTTGGGGTATGACCAGCACTCTATCATCGCCACACCCACGCAGCTCTTCATCTCCACCGATGACTATCATCTGAAGGCAGGCAGTCCTGCGATCAACCGGGGCACGCTGCTGGCCGACGTCACCGACGACCTGGAAGGGAATCCCCGGCCGGTGGGCCCCACCCACGACATCGGCGCCTACGAATACCAGGCTTATGGCTTTAGCCTGACCGCCGCCCCATCCACGCGAGCAATTGCCCCCGGCGCAGTGACCTCCTATACCCTTTCGGTTCGACCTTCTGGAGGCTTGAGCGCTGCTATTGTACTGACAACAACCTCCCCATCTACCCATCTAATCATAAAACTGTATCCTGGCGCCATCAATCCCCCTGGCGAGGCCTGGCTCACCATCACCGACACTCACACAGCGCCGCTATCGCCCGGTCTGTGGTACACGATCCCCATCACTGCAAGCGGCGGTGGTGTTACCCAGACCGCCAGCGTGCGGTTGCTGGTGGGCGGGGCGCGAGTCTATCTGCCGGTGACGCTAAAGTGATACAAGTGGATCGGAGGTTTTCTGACAGGGGACGCCGATGATATTCAAACACTTGCTCATTGTCCTCATGCCGGTTCCATCCATTGGCGGCGCGCCGACCATGGTCAGGCCGGGCATGCCAACACCTCCCTCAATCACGGCGCCGTACGTTTCATAGCCTGCCCATCAACGGCTTGACCAATCCCCAGTGATGCCTTATAATGGCAGCGATCCCACGAGTATCACAAGACACACAGGCCCAATTAGAAATCAGTACGACTTTGGGGGTGCATATCTCAACCAACATGACCAATGTGACCTTTGAGGCTCGGAAACCAGGAGGAATCAGCACACCGGGCAGCCAACGCCGACGTGATTTTAGGCCCTTTGCGTTTCCCGCATTTCTTCTTATTCCCACCCCGAGGCGGTGCCGGGCACATCCAATCGCTGATCCCGGCGGCGATCCTGCTCATCGTCGGCTTCCAGGTCTGCCTCATCGGTCTGATCGCGGACCTGGTGCGGCTGAATCGAGGGATGTTGGAAGAGACGGTATATCGGATGCGGCAGATGGAATTGGAGAGGGGGCAGCGGTATGGAGCGTAGTCAGGATTGGCTGGACCAGGCGACAGGGGATCTGGAACATGCCCGGAGCGACCTGGAGCGTGGGTTCTATGAATGGGCCTGTTTCTCGGCCCAGCAGGCGGCGGAGAAAGCGGTCAAGGCCGTGTTCCAGAAGATGGGCGCAGAAGCGTGGGGACATTCGGTGGCCGATCTGCTTCAGGAATTGGGCAAACACCGCCCGGTCGGGCCGGCGTTGGTTGATGGAGCACTGGAATTGGACAAGGCGTACATCCCGACCAGATATCCCAATGCCCATCCATCCGGCTCTCCTCGGGGGCGTTACACCGAGCGCGAAGCGACTCGCCTGATCGGATACGCGGAGGAGATCGTTGACTTCTGTGCGCGTCTTTTATCCGAGATTTGATCGGGCCGAATTGCTCCGGCTGTTAAGGGGACAGATGGCTGCACTTGATGAAGCCCTTCCCCTGCAGCGCGTCGTCTTGTTCGGTTCCTACGCCCGGGGCAATTACACGGTCGCCAGCGACGTGGACCTGCTGGTGGTGTATCGCGGCCCGCATCGAGAGGATGCCTTTGCCGTTACCAAGAGGACGGTGAACATCCCGGGTCTAGAGCCCCACGTCTACTCTGAGCAAGAGTATAACCAGGCAGAAGAGCAGCTCACACGAATGACGGGAGGTGGGATCGTTGTGTGCTCCCGGCCGTAGATGGAGATGGCCGCACTGTACGCTGGTCGCTCTGGGAGCCCTGTTCGTTCTCACCGGCTGCTCCGCTTTTGTAGACCGCGACCAGGTGACCGTCGCGCCAGAGGTGGCGCTGACGCTGGAGCCCGGCCACACCGTCGGCCAGACCTTCGTTGCGCGGCATGGCGGGCTGAATGGGGTGGAGGTCTGGCTGGAGGTAGAGCCGGGCACGACGGGCCGTCTCCTTCTCCACCTGCGCGCCGATCCCCAGTCCGCCGCCGACCTGGCCGTGGCGACGCTCCCGCTAGAGCAGGTCACGGCGCCCGGTTTTTACCGTTTCTCCTTTCCGCCCGATCATCGCTCGCACGGGGTTTACCGCTATGCTTTTCTGGAACTGGAGGGCGCTGGCGCGTTGCGGGTGGGCGCCGCGTCGGGCGAGGCCTACATAGACGGCGCGGCCTACCGGGACCATGAGCCGTTGGATGCGCAACTGGCCTTCTGTCTGACCTACGACCTGCGGGGAATGGCGCTGGAACTGGGCCGTGCGGCGCTGGAGGGCGTCGGGTTGCTGGCCGTGGCGGCGCTGCTGTATCTGGTGCCGGGGTATGCGTTGCTGGCGTGGGTGGGGCCTCACCCTCACCCCCACCCCCT
>DAOUBA010000091.1:0-3323 GCA_034432855.1 Anaerolineae bacterium
TGTGACAGGGGGCAGGCTCTGAGCAGGTGGTACATTCGGGTGAACATGCCTGGTGCATTACGGGCGAACATGCATGGTACATTTTGGGTGAACATCGGTGGTACATTTACGTCCGGCTCTTGACAACTGACGAAACGGGCATATAATAGATCCTGCTGCTACCGTGAGCGGGGCATCAGTTGCTGAAGGTACACCCGGCCGTATGCTCTTGGCGCGACGTGAACTCGATCCTCTCCCAGGCCGGAAAGGCGCCCCGTCGTGCCTGCTCACGTACTACAGGTTGAACTGGTTGGCAAGAGAGTTACTCCCGGATCGGGAACCGCACAGTTCGTTTATGCGCTTTGCCCTGAAACTTGTTCTTTGACCGCCGCCGGTTCCCGGCACTCCATTTCACGTTCCGAGCGTAGCCGGTGTTCTTTAGAAGCGAGGGGAGACTGGTGGTTGACAAGAAAGAGCGACGGCGGCACTCACTGGTGCTAATCCTATTGGTGAGCATCTCGGTAACGTTGGCCTGTGGTGAGACGACTGCGCCAACACCTGTGCCAACCAATGCTCCATTACCCACCGATACGCCTCAGCCAACAGATACGCCAGTGCCAACGAATGCTCCGTTACCCACCAATCCGCGACGTCCAACTGACACACCCGGACCCACGAATACACCTCAGCCAACCAACACGCCCACACCTGAGCCAACACCGACGCCGGAGCGAACCGAGGCCCACGTCGTCGAGGTGGTAGACGGTGATACGATCAGGGTAGATGTCGGCGGAACCATCTACGACGTGCGCTACATCGGCATAGACACACCCGAGACGGTGCATCCGTCCGAACCCGTCGAGTGGATGGGGCCGGAGGCCAGCGAGGCCAACCGGCGACTCGTCGGGGGCCAGACGGTATACCTGGAGAAGGACGTGTCCGAGACCGATCGCTACGGCCGGCTGCTGCGCTACGTGTTTCTCTTCGATGGCACTTTTGTGAACCTCGAGCTGGTGCGCCTGGGCTTTGCGCAGGTTTCCACCTACCCGCCCGATGTACGCTACCAGGATCTGTTCCTGGCGGCGCAACAGGAAGCCAGAGACGCCGGGCGTGGGTTTTGGGGGCCAACACCGCCACCGCAGCCGAGTGCAACATCTGCGCCAACGCCGTCACCGACTGCAGCGCCTGCGCCGTCGCAGAACTGCGATCCTTCCTACCCCGACGTTTGTATTCCTCCCCCTCCACCCGACCTGGATTGCGGGGACATCCCGTATCGCCGCTTTACCGTGCTGCCACCAGATCCTCACGGCTTTGACGGCGACAACGACGGAATAGGCTGCGAAGGATGATGTTCGAATCCCGGAGGGCGCAGTCCCTCAATCTGGATAGGGCCTGATCGGAGGCGGAAGCCCGGAGGTTGGCAAAGGCAGGAGCCGGCAGATGAAGCGATGGGTGATCTTCGCCTTTCTCATCCTCGCGTTGTCGTGCGGCGGGCCCGCTACCGCAGCCCTCCCAACACTGCCAGCAACCTCCCCTGCACCGACACCCACCGATACGAAAGGGGTTCCACCGACAGGCACACCACGTCCCACGGCGGGTCCAACATCGGCAGCGAGCACTTCAGGCTGTAACCCGGACGCCACGTTCGAGGCGGACGTAACGATACCGGACAACACGCAGATCGCGGTCGGTCAATCGTTTGTCAAGACCTGGCGCGTTCGCAATACCGGCACCTGCGATTGGGGGGCAGGATACCATTGGACCTTCGTCGAGGGCGAGCAGATGTCTGGTCCAGACGCGGCGGCCATTCCAGAGACGCCCGTCGGGGAAAGCGCAGATATCTCCGTGGAATTGACTGCACCCAGGCAAGAGGGCACGTACAGGGGTATTGGCGCGTATGTCTGGGCGGGGACTGCTTCGGGGACAGAATATACGTTCAGATCATTGTGTACGATCCGTCCAGGCCGACCGCAACCCCACAGCCTCCTCCACCTCCCACAGCGCCGCCAGCCCCGCCCGCACCGGTTTGTGATCGTTCGGGTAACATCTACAACTGCGGTAATTTTGGCACCCATGCTCAGGCCCAGGCCTGTTACAACTACTGCATATCGGTGGGGCGCGGAGATGTCCATCGATTGGATGGCGATAACGACGGTATCGCGTGTGAGTCCCTGCCGTGACCACTCTCCATTGCCAACAACAACTTGACCGCGATGGGCAGAGTGAGAGCGAGGCAGGACTGGGCCGACAGGCCTCATTGAGTGACTATGGATGCATCCTGCTGTAGCGTATGGACAGCACCGGACAGTCAACCAATACGGCACGAACGAGGCGTAGACATTGTCCGAGAGTAGCGTACCAGGAGTGCGTTTGAGATGTCTGGCCAGAACACTAACCAAACTTCCAGGGATTTGCAGACCAGCCAGGGGGATTCCGATAAACAGCCGGAAAAGCCCCACACCCTGCTGTGGCACTGCCTGAAGCTCGTGGGGTTGCATAAGCCGCCAGAAGACACCGGCGACTTGCCAAACGCTGCGCTGGCGGTCATCATCATGCTGGCCGGCTTCCTTGCCGTCGGGGCAGGGTTGGGCGCTACGCTCAGGTTGCTCTGGCGCTGGCAGTGGCTCAGTGCTATCGCTGCAGGTTGTGCCGTTCTACTGGTGATCCTGGCATTACTTTACGGGCTTTTGAGCCGCCGTTGGGTCACTGAAAGCCAACGTGTGGAGAAGGTCAGGCGGTATGGCTGGTGGGTCGCGCTGTGCTTTGCCGCCGTAGGTGTAGTGAGCTGGGCGGTGATCGGCAGTTTGGAACTACTGCCGACGTGGACAACCAGAGCAAATCCCACAGAGTCCATCCCCACACCTGTAGCGACTCAGCCTGAAATCCGCATCAGCTACATCGAGTACGATCCACAAGGGCTTGAATATGAAGAATACGTCCTGATCGAAAACAGCGGCGCGGAGGCCCGGGATCTGAGCGGCTGGACGCTCGAAGACGAGGCCTATCACGTCTTCCGTTTCCCCGCCTTTTCGCTTGGGGCGGGAACCAGTGTCCGGGTGTGGACCAAAGAGGGACAAAACTCGTCCACAGATCTCTATTGGGGCTACCGGCGGGCCATCTGGGACAACGACGGAGATACTGCTTGCCTCAAGGACAGCCGCGGGCAGCTCGTTGATGAGTACGGCTATTAGCGGTAGACAAACGAGTCTCGAAATGATTGGGAGGTGAACGCCATGAACGCAAGAAGACTCCAAACCAAAGCGATCGTGATGGCAGCCGTAGTCCTGGCCTTCGCGGCTGTCGTTGCGCCGACCCTGGCTACCCCCGATGCTGCGCTCCAGGTC
>DAOUBA010000092.1:0-26198 GCA_034432855.1 Anaerolineae bacterium
AACTTGCCCACATCGTGCAACAATCCCGCCAGTGCCGCCAGCCATATCCGGTTCTCGTTCATCTCTCGTTCCTCCAAGGCCCACCTCCTTGACGATGAGTATACTCCAATTTTCCGTTCGGCTCAATGGCAAACATTCCAGACTTTTTTGGAATCTATTCCAATGTCTCCCACCCCCTTTCGTGCTATCATAAGGCTGTCGCAAACTCGCCGACTCGCTCATTCGTTGACTCGCTCAAAGTACCGCCCGAACTTGTCGCGCAGAAAGTGATAATCCAGCCGCGTGCCCGGCGCCAACTCCCAGGCGTTGCGGCACTCCTGGAAGATGACCGACTTGTGAGCATGGATCGTCTTGACCGTCACACACAGCGTCTCGGCCGCTTCCTGCGGACTCTGCCCCGCAGCAAGCGCCCGCAACGTCTCCAACTGTCGGGGAGTCAGTTGCTCGATCACCTCCCGGCAACGCGCGCGCTCCACCCCGTCCAGCCAGCGGGCCTGGGCGGCCACCACCTCCGGCGGCGTCGCCTGCGTCAGCGCCCGCAACGCCGGAAAATAGAGACCCCACGGCACCACCGGCACCTGCAACAGCCGCACGCCGTCCTCCGGCCGCGCATGCATCACCCGCCCGTCCCGCGCCCGCTCCAGAAACTCTTCCGGCGTGTACATGTGCCACAGCCGATCGTCGTGATCAAAGTGCAACATCGCCGCGCTCATCGCCACCAGCGCACAGATGCGCCGTCCGCCGGAAATGCAGACGTGCAACCGCCGCCCCTCCCCCTTCAACGTGGCGATCAACTCATAGATGCTGCTCCACGCCGCGTTGACCGCTGCGTCGTCGCAAATGTCTTCCAGTTTCCGCGTCCCCTGGCGAATAGGGAAAAAGCGCAGGCGGCAGGACCGCCCGGCGTAGCGGTCGTCGGGAAACTCGGCAGCCAGTTTGCTCAACGCCTGGCCGGTCAGGGGATCGGCCTGGGGAGAAAGGTGGATCACGATCACCTCTTCGATCACCTCGCCGCGCCGCAGCAACTCGTCCAGCGCGAAGGTGACGACCTGCGGGCCGCCAGCCATCGTGGCGACCAGAGTGCTGTTCGCCGTGTGCCCTCTCATCTGCCCTCCACCCGGAAAGGAATACGATCATGGAACTCTTTCCCGCCGTGCTGATCGGCGGGCCGCCCAATAGCGGCAAATCGGTCTTGACCTATCACTTGAGCCAGGCGCTGCGCGAGCGCGGCGTGCAACACTACGTCCTGCGCGCCGCCCCAGACGGCGAAGGCGATTGGGCCGCCGAAGCCGACCCCGACCTGACGCGCACCATCCTGGTACCCAGGGCATGGACGCCGGCATTCGTCGAACACGTCTGCGAGAGTCTGGCCCGACGTCCGCTGCCGCTGATCGTGGACCCCGGAGGACGTCCGCAGCCCTGGCAGGAATCCATCTTCGACCACTGTACCCACGCGATCCTGTTGACGCCGGACGAGCCAGGCCATGCCGTGTGGCTCGACCTGATCGCCCGGCACAACCTGATCCTGTTGGCCGATCTGCACTCGGTCCTGCACGGTGAGAACTGCGTGACGCGCACGCAGCCGGTGCTCGAAGGCACCATCGCCGGCCTGAGGTGGGACGCCCCAATCGCCGGCCCTGCCTTCACCGCGCTGGTCGAGCGCCTGACCCGCCTCTTCGCCTACGACCCCGCCCAACTGCGTCGTTCCCACCTGGCCTCCGCGCCGGTCGAGGACGTCATTGACCTCGACCGCCTGGCCCACACGCTGCGGGTGCCGTTCACCGGCGACAAGGCTGTCTGGGAACCGCACCACCTGCCCGCCGTGCTCGAGTACCTGCCCGAGGCCACGTCCCTGGGCCTCTACGGCCGCGGCCCGAACTGGCTCTACGCAGCTGTGGCGCTGCTGGCCCAACCCGAGCTCTTCTACCAGTTCGACGTGCGCCTCGGCTGGGTCGCCCCACCGACGCTGCGCCTGGGCGTTCCCGCCCCTCAGGCCCCACTCCGGGCTCACCTCCACGCCCGGCCCGACCATGTCCACCTGGCATTCGAACTCCTCAAGCCCCATCTCGACTACGTCGAGGCGGAGGGACTGGCCGTGCCCCCCGTCCCATCCCGTCAGGGCATCGTCCTCAGCGGCAAACTGCCCCTCTGGCTCTACACGGCGCTGGCGGTGACCTATGCCCCGGACGCGCGGTGGCTTGCTGTGTATCAACCCCAGTTGGGAGATAAAGCCGTCGTGGTGAGATCGCGCCAATCCACCTTGCTGCCTGGAGATCGGGTGTGCTCTCCTCCTCGGGGTGATCCGGCATGGGCCGCAGGCTCTTCCAGTGAGGAGAGGGGCACGCTGCCGCCCGCGCCGCCGTGAACCGGCGGCGCCGGACCTCACCCATTCCCACCCCGGCCCTTCCCTCCTCGTTGCGGGGAGGGAAGGGGAGGGTGAGGGAGGGGGCAGGAGAGGTCGAACCCTGCCGACCCCCGCTCTTTCGAGCCGGTGCGACCAAAGGCCGGCCCCCCATTCCACGTTGACCCTTGCCGCATTGCCCGCGACGGTCCAACCCATCAACACCGGCTACCAGTATAGTTTGAACGCGAGCAAAAGTCAAAATCGCCCGGCCCGTCCCAACTTTGACATCGCAAACGGGTTAGACTATAATCCGATACCGAGATCATCTCCCCGGCCCCCCTTTCCTGGGGTACGAATCGTGAACCTGGCCGAACGAATTCGTGCTCGTGCACGTCATCTGGGATTCGACCTGGTGGGGATTGCACCTGCCCATCCCACCCCACACCTCGACGCCTATCGCGCCTGGCTGGCCCACGGCTACCACGGTGAGATGGCCTACATGGCGCGCACCGACCGGGTCGAGCGACGGGCCGATCCGGAGCGCATCCTGCCCGGCGCGCGTTCCGTTGTCTGCGTGGGGATGAACTATTATCCGGGCGACCTGCCTGCCACGCTCAAGGCCAATCGCTCACGCGGGTTGATCTCCAGATACGCCTGGGGCGCGGACTATCACGACATGATAGCGCCGCGCCTGGAAGAACTGGCAACGTTCATCCGCGCCGAGACGGGGGGCAGGGCCGCCAGCCGCGTCTATGTGGACAACGGGCCGGTGCTGGAGCGACCCTACGCGGCAACTGCGGGCCTGGGTTTCATCGGCAAGAACACCTGCCTCATCCATCCGCAGTTCGGTTCCTGGCTGTTCCTGGGTGAAATTCTGCTCGATGTGGATGTAGGACAGGATGACATCCCGTCCTACGAGACCCGCTGCGGCGCCTGCACCCGCTGCCTGGAAGCCTGCCCGACCGGCGCCCTGGTTGCCCCCTACGTGCTGGACGCGCGGCGCTGCATCTCCTACCTGACCATCGAACTGAAGGGCGCGATCCCGCCCGAACTGCGGCCGCTGATGGGCAACCACATCTACGGCTGCGACGTGTGCCAGGAAGTGTGTCCCTGGCAGCGTTTCGCCCGGCCCACGCAGGAAACGGCCTTCTGCACCGCAGACCCCGATCGCGCCGCGCCGCCGCTGCTGGCCCTGATCGCGCTGGACGCAGATGGCTTCCATCGGCGCTATGCCGGCAGTCCCATCGCCCGCATCGGGCGCGGCAGGCTCTTGCGCAACGTGGCGGTGGCGTTGGGAAACTGGGGGGATGAGCGGGCAATCCTGGCGCTGGAAAGGGCTCTGACCGATGTGGACCCGCTGGTGCGGGGGCATGCCGCCTGGGCGCTGGAATGGATCGGAAAGGACACACGATGACCCGTTACCTTGTGTATGTGGAGACCGACGGCGACGGAAAGTGCATGGCCCACGTGCCGGCCCTGCCCGGCTGCTTTGCTCGCGCCGCCAGCCGCGACGAGGCGCTGCGGCGCACGCCCGACGCCATCCGCGAGACCATCGCCTGGTTGCACCGCCACGGCGAGCCTGCACCCGCCATCGAGGAGCCGTTCGAGATCGAGATCGCCGGCGCGAGCAGCGACGGCGCGGGCCCCTTCGATCCCGGCGGTACTGCCGCGCTCCTCCCGCCCGACCGGGAGCCACTCACGCTGGAGGAGATGGAGCATGCCTTCCGCCTCCTGTCTCATTCCCGCGCCGACCTGCTGGCGCTCGCGCAGGATTTGTCCGACGAACTGCTGGACTGGCAGCCCAACCCCGAATCCTTTTCGATCCGTCAAGTTTTGCGCCACGTCGGCAACGCCGAAGAGTGGTACGTCTCGCGCCTGGTCGCGCCGGAAAGCCTGCCGCCGGAGTGGGAGCACGACGACGCCCTGCCTCTCTTCGAGTTCCTGGAGATGGAGCGACGCACGGCGTTCGAGCGGCTGCGACGCCTGAGCGACGAGGAGCGCGCCGCCGTATTCCATCCCACTCATTGGACCGATCACCCGGAAGAAGCCTGGACGGCGCGCAAGGTGCTGCGCCGCTTCCTCGAACACGAGCGCGAGCACATCGGGCAGGTCAGGGAAATCCTGGCCGCCTGGCAGTACGTCCACGGCACGCACATCCAGACCGGCCCCAGGCAGGCGCTACTGGCCGGGCTGGACGTGGCGCGCGCAGAGTTGCTGGCCGCCGCCATGCGCATCCCGCCGGAGGAACGCGCCTCGCGCCCGGTCTGCGGGTATTGGACGCTCAAGGACGTGCTCGGCCACATGGCCGACTGGGAGTGGGTCGGCGTCGAGGGCTTGCGCCGGATGGCCGCTGGCCGGGCACCCCAGATCGAACCCATTGTAGACCTCGATGCCTGGAACCGGGCCCACTGCGAGGCCCGCCGCGATCAGCCGTGGGAGGAGGTATGGGCTGACCTGCACGCAGCACGCGCGGCCCTGTTGGAGACCCTGGAGGGGATGAGCCAGGCTGACCTAGCCCGCTCGTTCTCATTCCCTTGGGGGTCGGAGGGAACGGCGTACCAATGGGTTTCCGTGTACGTCGCGCACGACCGCGAACACGCGCGTGACCTGGCAGGATGACGAATGCGGGCCAATGCCCACTCGCGGGTATCACCAAAGCACGGCCACGAGAGCAGAGGCCGTGATCGCTTCGTCTCTGGTGATGAGCATGGCATTGCGACGTTGCGTTTCAGCCACGATCAGCCGATCGTGCATCTCGGGGATGAGGGGAAGGTCAGGGAGCCGGAATACGTCCATCGGCTCAAGGGGAGTGATGGTATAGTGCTTCTGTATGGTAGCCAACACCCGTTTTAATGGATCAGAATTTCTGCTTTCGGTTGCCAGGAACTGAGAGTTAGAGCCTCGATCGTTTCATAGCTGAGGTCAAGTTGTGGAAATGCGCCCCATGGGTCGGCGGCAGCCAACGTTGCTTGCTGCGTATCCTGGACCGGCTCGACGGTGACCCACAACGACGCACCTTCCGATAACCGGAGGGGTTCTAGGGGTTTGATGACGCCGTGCTGATACGTGGCCTTTACGATTATAATGGTCATAACTTGCTCCTTCACAAACTTGCGGCAGTTACACGATTCCTACTGAACATTATAGTATGAGAGAGACGAATCAGCAAGCAGCGCGTCGCCGTATTCCATCCCACCCACTGGACCGACCATCCGGAAGAGGCCTGGACAGCGCGCAAGGCGCTGCGCCGCTTCCTCGAACACGAGCGCGAGCACATCGGGCAGGTCAGGGAAATCCTGGCCGCCTGATAGGGAACGGCGTACCAATGGGTTTCCGTGTACGTTGCACACGACTATGAACATGCGCGTGACCTGGAACGAGTATAGTATTGCTCTCGAAAAACTATCACAACCGAAGATTTTGCTCTTGGCCGCACCGGCCTGAAAGAGCCGGTGCTGGCGGAGTTCGACCTCTCCTAACCCCTCCCTCACCCTCCCCTTCCCTCTCCGTTGCGGGGAGGGAAGGGGAGGGCCGGGGTGGGGATGGGTGAGGTCAGATCGCACGGCGGCGCGGTCAATCGGTATTCGATTTGGTTGCGGCCAGAGGCCGCGCTATGAGATGGAAGGTGAAGATGGACGACTCTACGGGTTTCAACCCTGAGATGCACATTTCAGCCAAAGTCATAATCGGTGCGTTGGCGATCGTGGGCTGGGTGTTGGTTCTCATAAGCCAATCTCTATGCGAACCAGTCAAGATCGCAAGTCTGGGACTTCTCATCGCCGTATCATCACTCGTTGCCTGGAGGCTCGAGAGGCAAAACACCCACCTGGGTCGCTGGTTCACCGTGGCTGCACTGGTGGTGATCGTACTGCTGGCCCACTGGCTCCAGTTACCGGGCGCGCTGGCCTGGCTGGCGGTTCCGACGGCGCTCGCTGCGGCCCTTCTGGGTCTTACCGCTGCCGCCGGCACCGCACTGGGCGAGGCGGCGCTGTTGCTCCTGCTCCCCTTGGTGGGCCGCAGGCTTGGGTTCGCCGGCACCGATGGGCAGGCCATCGGCGTTGCCCTGGGGGCGACTTTGGCCATACTGGGCATCATGTTCGCCGTTTACTACTCTGTGTACCAGACGATTGGCTACTCCGAGGCATATTTCGAGCGCGCCCAGGGATTACTGGAGCAGGCACGGAGCCGAAAGGCAGAATTGGAACAAGCGTTGGTTGATCTGGCGAACGCCAACCGGCAGTTGGCCCTGGCCAGTGAGCGCATGGCGATGTTGCGAACCCTCGCCGAAGAAGCCCAGAAGGCCAAGACGATGTTCGTAGCCAAGGTCAGCCACGAGTTCCGCACTCCCTTGAATATGATCATCGGGCTGGTAAGCCTGATGGTCGAGACGCCGGAGATGTACGACGTGGTCCTTCCGCCAGAAATGCGCAGCGACCTGGAAGTGGTCTATCGCAACTGTGTACACCTTGCCAACATGATCAACGATGTATTGAGCCTGACGCAGATGGAGGCTGGTCGTCTGGTGCTCCACAAGGAACGGGTTGACCTGCAACAACTCATTGATAACGCGGTGACGGCGGTGCGCCCACTGGTGGAAAAGAAAGGACTTTATCTCCGGGTCGAGAGTCCCGACGACCTGCCCCAGGTTTATTGCGATGCCACGCGCATCCAGCAGGTGATCCTCAACCTGGTAAGCAACGCGGCCCGGTTCACTATGCAAGGCGGGATCACCGTGCGTGTGGAGCAAGAGGATCAGCGCGTCGTGGTCTGTGTGGCCGATACAGGGCCAGGCATCCCGCCGGAGGACGTTGAGATGATCTTTGAGCCCTTCTGCCAGGGCTCCCGTGACATCTGGCGTGACAAGGGGGGGGCCGGACTGGGGCTGTCTATCAGCAAGCAGTTCGTCCAACTCCACGGCGGCCGTATGTGGCTGAAAAGCGAATTGGGCGTTGGCTCCAGTTTTCTATTCGAACTGCCGATCTCGCCGCCGGTTGGGCATGCTGCCGGGCCCGGGCACCAGATCATGGAGGATTGGCTCTTGCGAGAACGCGCCTTCCGTACCGATCAGGCCGGCGTAGCCGAGGCGTCGGCCAAGCCCCGCCTCGTGGTATGGGATGAGACAGGAGCTCTCCACTCCCAACTTCCAGGTTATGCCGACCGGATCGAGTTTGTCGCTGCCAACGATTGGACTCAGGCCATGGAGGCATTGCGCCGGTGCCCGGCCCATGCCCTTGTGCTCAACGTTGCAGCACCCGACGCGGTGTGGCCTCACGTAGCGCGCGTGCGGGCGCAAGTGCCCGATACACCTATCGTGGGGTGCTCGGTGCCACGGCCGGTCGTCCGTGCTGTGGAGGCTGGCGCGGCGGGCTATTTGACCAAGCCTGTGACGCGAATCCACCTCGAGGAGGCCATTCGCAACCTGGGAAAACCGGTCAGAAAGGTGCTCGTCGTAGATGACGATCCAGACGCATTGCGGCTCTTCACACGCATGTTGTATGCCTGCGATGACACCCTCTCCGTGGCAACCGCCTCCGACGGTCAACAGGCACTGGAGGCAATACGCAGTACTCGTCCCGATCTCGTGCTATTGGACATCATCATGCCGAAGATGGATGGATGGCAGATGCTAGAACGCCTGCGTAGCGAGGATGGCACGGCGGGGCTTCCTGTTCTCCTTGTTTCAGCACAGGATCTCGTCGAGCGGCCGCCGGAAAGCCCACTGCTGGTGACTGCGCTGGGTGAAGGGTTGTCGCTCAACCGGTTGTTGCGCTGCTCGGTGGCACTTTCCGAACTCCTGCTGACTCCGGAGGGCGAGCCTGGTCCAGAGCCTTCACGAACTGCCGCGGCTCCACCGGCTTAGATAGATACAAGGCAGCCCCCAACGCCTGCGCCAGTTCCTCCTCTCGGACGACCGAACAAACGATGATCGGGATGGGCCGGGTTGCCGGATCTTCGTGCAACTGCATCAATAGTTTCCACCCATCCACGTCAGGCAGCATGACATCGAGGACGATAATGTCGGGGGGAGAGGTCTTGATCTTCTCCAAAGCCTCCATCCCTCCTGCGGCGTGGACGATGCGGTATCTTGTCCCCGTGGTGCAGCGCCGACAAAACTGGAGCATGTCCGGATTGTCGTCCACGAGCAACACCGTGATCTGGCCCAGCGATGGTGCATTGATCCACAGAAAGGCGTGATCACCCTCTATGCTGGCCTCCACGGTGGTGCCTTCCGGCACCAGGATCTCGCGGGTGAGGTCTTCCCCGGTCAATCCGTACCCCTTGGCAACTGGGCCTCGCATGGTGATCTCGGCGTTGCCCTCTCTGAGCCTGGCAAAAACCGTGATCTTCCCTGGCGCTGCGTGGCGGGCGAGACGCCCCAAAGCCGCAATCAACGTCTGGCGCAATGCTGAAGGGTGTGTCGCGGCAACCAGGTCGGGCTGAACATAGCCGACCTCCAGGTTAACGCCACGGCCCGCCACCAGGGCGCTCTCCAGTTCCAATACGCTCTGGAGCGTCTCTGCCACATCGGCCACGCGATTGGGATCAACGGACTGCAGCGATGCCAATTCCCGCCTCATTTGGGAACGCCAGTCCGGGGGGCGGGCTTCCCCCACGGGGGACGGCCCTTCCTGAAAGCGCTCCGTTGGCGGCTTCCGCGCCTGACTGCGCTCCCAAATCGTCCTGGCCAACACGCGCGTGGCCTCACGCTGCCCGCGTTGCACACTGCTCAGGCTGACGTGTAAGTGTTCGGCCGTCTCTTCCTGAGTGAGTTTCAACACAAACCGGTTGCGCAGCAACTCGAACACGCGCCTGGTTTCGGCCGTGAGCGGGGTGTCAGGCGGAGGCTCCACGCCCTCGATCGCGCGGATGATCGCGGCCTGGACGGCCAGGGCACCGCCCTGCGGATCGCAGCCCAATAGTTCACAGAACGTCTCGGAGGGCCGGTAGTCAGGGTTATACAGGTGAGCGAGCGCCTCACGAAGTTCCTGCTCGAATTCCTCGCAAGTGATCATAATCTGACGGAAAATTGAAGGGTTCCTGACGTGGACAGCGAGCAAGTAATGTGGTATGATGAAATTCGGTAGACAGCATGTGTAATGCATCATAACACACTCCACGAATCCCGTCAATCGGAGTTGTTCCGCTGTCACTCACCCAACCTCAACGCCTGAACTCCGCAGGGGCTTCTCAGTTTACAGACTATTGCACAAGCACTTTGGCTCAAGACGAGCGCAGCGCCGCCCGATCACCATCCGGCGATGATGGCGATTAACGAATTGTTCTGACATACGGCGAAAAGGCCCTTCAGGCGCGACTTCTAATGCCAGCCCCCTGAGTTCGCGCCTACGTCCCTGCCTCCTCCTCATTGCCGCTCTGGTATAGGGAGGGGGTTGTGGAGGGCAGGGCGGGCGGCTACGCTGCCCGCCCCCAGTCCCTTTCCTCCAAGCAGGGGGAGAAAGGGGAGCAGAGAGATGAGAGGGGTGAGCGAATCCATCGGTAGGTCATAGATGCTACCACCCCAAGATGCCCTATCGTCGGGCGCGAAGGCGCATTTCTCGGCTCACGCCACAGCCTGTAGATCGTTTGGAGTTTGTATCGCTGTAACAGTTACCCGCTGTGGATGGAAGGAGGTGATGGATTATTGAGAATGAGTAAGTAGAGCGCAGGTCACCACTCCCTGGCCGGGCCGGTGACCTGCGCGGTGGGTAGTGTAGGTCTTGCCTACACAAGTTGTAGTTTATCACATTCCCGATTAAAATCAAGGAGGACAAAAAATGGACAAGAGGACGTTGAGCCGTCGCGACTTTCTACGTGTGGGGGCTATCACCGCTGCTGGTGCAGTTCTGGCGGCCTGCCGTGCGACTCCTACGGCTGCCCCAAGCCAGCCTACCCAAAAACCGGGCGAGCCCACTGCAAAACCCACAGTAGAGCCCACCGCGGAGCCGGCCGTCCCCGCCGAACCGACCCCCATCGTGAACGCCTTTGGCGAATGCGGCGACCCTCTGATCTTGTGGCACGGCCTGACCGGAGCCGACGGTGCGGTCTTTGCCGAGATGCTGGCAATGTTCGCCGAAGAGACCCCGGAGGTCTGCCTGCGATCCGAAGGCATCCCCTGGGACCTCTTCTTCCAAAAGTACCCCACCGCCGTAGCCGCCGGCACGCCGCCCGACCTGGTCATCTTCCACGCTGCCGAGGTCAACCAGATGGCGTCGGAGGGGCTCATGATGTCAATGGAAGACATCATGTTCGATGGCACCCTCACGAAGGATCAGTTCAACCCGAATCTGATCAATCAGATCACCCTCAAGGGAGAGACGATGGCAGTGCCGTTCGATAACCACGGCTGGGTGATGTATTACAACAAGAGGCTGCTCGAAGAGGCCGGCCTGCCATCCGACCCAGAAAGCCTGCCCAAGAACGGCGCCGAGTTCATCGAATGGGGGCTGCAACTCACCGTTGACGTCAACGGCAAGCACCCGAATGAGCCGGGCTTTGACCCGCACAATGTAAATATATGGGCGCAGTACCCCACGTGGACGCGCTACAGTTACCCCACCACGATGTGGCAGTTCCGCGGCGGCGTGATCAGCGATGACGGCAAGAAAGCGACCCTGGACAGCCCGCAGACGATCGCCGCCATCCAATACTGGCACGACATGATGTACAAGCATCACATCTGCGCGCCGTGGGAAGCCTATTCGACGTGGTCGGGCGACGTCTATAAGCCTCAACGCCTGGTCTTTATGTGGGAGGGCACCTGGCTGGGTGGCTTCTTCCGGGACAATCCAGACCTGGCTGAGGTCACAGAGATCACCTGGGTCAATTCTCTGGCTCCCGATGGCCATCAGGCGGTCAAGTTCGACTCGCACATCTTTTCCATACCGGTAGGTGTGGATCAGGATGGCGTTGCCAAGTCTAAGAAACTGATGCTCTATCTGCTGGAGAACGGAGCATACTGGACACAAGCGGGCCAGGTACCTGCCCTGTTGTCCGTGCAGCAATCGCCCGAAGTACAGGCGGTCAAGGGAGTGCGCGTCGCCGCCGAGCAATTTAACGCGATCGGTCGCACGGACATGGCGCACAAGGCCTTCATCGAACTCCAGACGGCCTACGAGACCGCCCTCGGCAACGCCTTCGCCAATCCGAACGAGCCGGTAGATCAGGCGCTGAAGGACGGAGCCGTTCATGTTCAGGCCATCCTCGACCGCCCATAGTTTGCAGTGAATCACGTTGCCCTGGGTCAGGGGGCTGTAGACCCATGGCCTGCAAGCCTGTGAAATAGCGCCATCCTCGAGGAAGACAGGGGGTGTGCCGACGACCGGTGCGCTGTCCATAGCACACCCCCTACCCTCGAGTTGCCGAAACAAGACGATTGTTCAGAAAGGATGACTAATGGCCGCACTCACTATGCCTGCAGAGCACGCTACTGCGAGAGTTCACAGTCAACGCTGGAAACACCTGCGCAAACAGCTTCCCAATTACCTCTTTATCCTGCCTCATTACTTTTTCTTTGGGGTGTTTCTGCTCTATCCCATCTTCCGCGGCCTGCAGATCAGCCTGTATGATTGGAAGATCATGCTCAAGCAGCAGCCCTTCGTCGGGCTTGCGAACTATGAAGCCTTGCTGAAAGACAGGGTCTTCTGGCAGGCATTGGGAAACACCGCTGAGTTCGCAGTGCTGACCGTTGCGATGAACATCGTATTGGCGTTGCTGTTGGCTACAGCGTTGAAGCACCCCTTCTTCGGCAGCCATTTCCTGCGGGTGCTGTTCTATGCCCCCAACATCCTTTCAGTCTCGGTGCTGGGGATCCTCGGCATACGTATCTGGAGCGGACAGGTGGGCATTGTCAACTACTTTATCTCGACCATCTTCGGTGGACCGCGTATCTTGTGGCTGGGCGATCCGAAGTTAGTGATTCCAACGCTGGCCCTCACCACGGTGTGGTGGACTGTGGGCTTCCCCATGCTTGTGTTCATCGCCGGCCTGCAAAATATACCCGAGTCGCTGTACGAAGCAGCCAAGATTGACGGGGCCGGGACGATGCAGGCATTCTTTCGCATCACCCTCCCCTTGATGATGCCGACGATGTTGTTTGTGGCGACGACCCAGTTCATCGCCCACATGCAGGTCTTTGCCCAGCCCTATATCATAACCGGCGGAGGGCCAGGCAACGCCTCACGCACGGCCACCATGTACCTGTACGAAACAGCATGGAAGTACTTCCGCTTTGGGTATGCGTCATCCATCTCCGTTGTGCTGGCTGTTATCATGATCATCATCACAGCCGTTATGTTCAGGACGATGCGTCAACGCGCTGAATACTAGGCATAAGGAGTGCATCGAATGACCACATCAACCCAGGCTGCTCCGGTAAGGCAATTCCATTTCAGAAAAGTGTGGCGGACAGTGTTGCTATGGATAGCATTCCTGCCTCTCATTGCCACCGTGATTATCCCGCTGATTTACATGACCACGATGGCGTTCACCCTGGAATCGAACCAATTGAACTATCCGATCGAGTGGATCCCCAAACCGATCACTGCGGCGAATTTCGTACACATCTTTGTAGACAAGACACTGCCCATCGAGCGCTGGTTCCTGAATAGCCTCGTCGTCTCATTCGGTGGCACGGGGGTCATCGTCTTCCTGTCGTCGTTGAGCGGCTACGCATTCGCCCGGCTAGAGTTTCCCGGCAAGGGCCTGCTCTTCTCGCTGCTGATCTTTAGCCTGATGATCCCGGCAGCGATCACCCTGATTCCCGCATTCCTGCTGCTTCGCGATCTGAAACTGCTGAATACCTATCATGCTATCTGGTGGCCGGCCGCTGCCCAGGTGACCGGTATCTTCTTGATGCGCCAACACTTCTATTCGATCCCCTCCGAGATCGAGGACGCGGCGCGTATTGATGGCGCCGGGAATTTCCGCATCTATTGGCAGATCTGCGTACCGATGGTGACGGGTTCGATGGTCGCGCTTTTCATCTTTGCCTTCCTGGGCTTGTGGAACGATCTGTTCTGGCCGTTGATTGTCCTCGGCGAGCGCATGGTGTATACTTTACCGGTGGGTCTGGTCTTTATCCAGCAAGGCAGTTACATTCAACGCGGGCTCGCTTACGCCGGCGCCTTTATTGCCTCGACGCCGGTTCTCTTGTTTTACGCCTTCTTCCAGCGCCGGATCATCGCGGGCATTACGCTGACCGGCATGGCCGGTCAGTAGCATTGGCACAGCAGCACTCAGCCTTGTAAAAGGAATCAAAATGAAGGACACAACGATCCATCTGCACTCCGGTTTTCAGATAGGCCAGGTAGACCCGCGCATCTTTGGCGGCTTTCTGGAGCACCTGGGCCGCGCCGTGTACGAAGGCGTGTATCACCCCGAAAGCACCCACGCCGACGAAGACGGCTTTCGCACCGACGTATTGGAAGCATTGGCGCGGCTGCAGATGACGGCGATGCGTTACCCCGGCGGCAATTTTGCCTCCGGCTACCACTGGATGGATGGCATCGGCCCCCACGAAAGCCGCCCCACCGTGCGCGATTTGGCTTGGCAGTCCATCGAGCCCAACCACTTTGGCACCGACGAGTACATCAAACTGTGTCGCAAGATGGGCTGGACGCCGATGCTCACTATCAACCTGGGCACAGGCACACCGGAAGAAGCGCGTAACTGGGTCGAATACTGCAACTGTCCCACCGGGAGCAAATATGCGGATATGCGCGCCGTCAACGGCAGCCCCGAACCACACGCGGTCAAACTGTGGTGCCTGGGCAACGAGATGGATGGCCCCTGGCAGTTGGGTCACGTCCCTGCCGACCAGTATGCCATCCGCGCCCAGCAGGCAGCCAAGATGATGAAGGACGTAGACAGGTCTATCGAACTGGTGGCTTGCGGCTCGTGTACGACGGGCTTGCCTACGTACATGGAGTGGGACCGCGTGGTGTTGGAGTACATAGGCGACCTGGCCGACTATGTCAGCCTGCACCGTTACGTAGGGAACCGCGAAGACGATACGCCCGACTATCTCGCCATCACCAACTCGATAGACCGCCAGATCGAAGAGATGGACGCCGTCTGTCGCTTTGTTCAGGCCAGGCGCAAGAGCAACAAGCGCGCCTATCTGTGCTTCGATGAGTGGAACGTCTGGTACAAGAACATGCAGATGGACGGCGAGGGCAAGTTTGCCCCGCACCTGATCGAGGAGGTGTACAATCTGGAGGACGCGCTCGTCGTAGCGGGCTTTCTCAACAGTTTCATCCGCCACGCCGACGCGGTCAAGATCGCCAACCTGGCCCAGATCGTCAACGTCATCGCCCCGCTCCTCACGCGCGGTGACGAGTTGTTGATCCAGCCCACTTTCTACCCCTTCGAGATGTATTCCAAACGACGGCAGGGTATTGCGCTGCAAACGGTCGTTGACGGCCCGGCCTACACAGGCAAGACGAACGGCAGGGTGTGCTACGTTGACGCCAGCGCGATCCTGGGCGCGGGCTGCCTACATATCTTTGCGACCAACCGCAGCCTGGACGAGACCGCGACCGTCCACATCGCACTGGCCGACCACCCAATCGCCGGTCTAGACAGCGCCGAACTGCTCACCGGTCCCGATCCCAAGGCGGCAAATTCGTTCGAGCGGCCCGATGTGGTTCAAACACAGCCTTTCACAGACGCGCGGATCAAGAACGGGCGGGCGACGGTGCAGTTGCCGCCGCTCTCCGTCGTGGCGCTGACGTTCCGCCTGTAACAGGTGACATCGCACATACCTGCGCGGCGGAGGAGAACCAGATGAACAATTGGGGCATCAAGGGAACGCACCTGGCGTTGGCAGGTGCGTTCATCTGTTTAATGGTCATCCTCCTGTCCGGCTGCAAAAGCGCACAGCCGACACCGGCAAGCACTGGCGAACTGTACGACATGGACTGGAGCCTGTCCGGCAACCTCAACGCCCACGATCCAGTGATCATCAAGCAGGGAGAGACCTGGTACCTATTCACAACCGGCACCGGCATCACCATGAAACGCTCTGACGATGGCGGACATTGGGAGAACATAGGCCCGGTATTCAAGCGACAGCCGGAATGGCATAAACAGATGGTTCCGTTCAACGATGGGAATCTCTGGGCGCCAGATGTGTTCTATCAACAGGGAAAGTACTATCTCTACTACTCGGTCTCCAGTTTCGGCAGCAATACGTCCGTGATCGGCCTGGCGACCAATGTTACCCTGGACCCAACGGACCCAAACTATGCCTGGGTGGACGAGGGCGTCGTTATTCAATCCATGAGTGCAGATAATTATAACGCCATTGATCCCAACGTGGTGCAGGACCGAGACGGGAACCTATGGCTGAGTTTTGGCTCATTCTGGAGCGGCATCAAACTGATCCAACTCGATCCCGAAACGATGAAGCCTGCGGCAAACGCGACGCTGTATTCCATCGCATCCCGACCGGGCAACACGGCGATAGAGGCGCCTTTCATCGTCGAGAGAAAGGGGTATTACTATCTCTTCGTCTCGTTCGACTTTTGCTGTCGCGGAGCGAACAGCACCTACAAGATCATGGTCGGACGTTCTCGCAAAATCACCGGGCCTTACGTGGACAAGGATGGCAAGGACATGATGCTGGGAGGCGGCACGTTGATTGATCGCGGGGACGAGCGATGGATAGGCCCGGGCCATTGCGCCGTCTATCAGCAGGGGCGCTCGGCGATATTGGTCAATCACGCCTACGACAAGCAGAACTTTGGCAGACCCACTCTGCAAATACGCCCATTGTATTGGGATGCGGACGGTTGGCCCACATTAACCCTGGGTGAGTGAGAGGTACGGTGGATAGGACGTCGCAGTTCAAGCGCATTATGCCATTCGTGCTGTTCGGCCTGGCGCTGTTCGCGCTGATCGGCCTGGCATTGATCGTCGTCCACTGCAATCGCACACCTGCCGAATCGGTTACCTTCCGTAACCCGCTGAACCAGAGTCATGGATCGGATCCGTGGATGGTTTATTACGAAGGCAGGTATTACCTGGCCGCGACGACGTGGTCACCTTCATCCAGACCCGGTCTTACAATGAAGAGCGCCACAACCATCCAGGGTCTGATAGAAGCTTCTCCGGTGAGCGTCTACACCGATACCGACCCCTCACGCTGCTGCAACTTTTGGGCCCCTGAATTCTATTTACTGGATGGTCCCAATGGCCGGCGTTGGTATTTCTATTATTCTGGAGGACCGTGGAAGTGCTGCGACGGCCAACGCATGCACGTGTTGGAGAGCGCCGGTACAGACCCCATGGGGCCGTATACGTACAAAGCCAGGCTCCACGACTCGATTGACGGCTGGGCCATTGACCATAGTGTGCTGCAATTGAATGGATCGTTATATCTCCTCTTCTCGGCCTGGGCCGGTAACTATCAAAACATCTACATCGCCCCCATGAGCAATCCCTGGACTGTCAGCGGCAAGCGGGTGTTGATTTCCAGCCCCACCTATGACTGGGAGAGAGAGGATGGGAACGTAAACGAAGGGCCGGTCGCCTTACAGCACGATGGGCGTACCTTTATCATCTACTCGGCCAGCGCGTGCTGGGGACCTCACTATAAACTGGGGATGCTGATCTACAATGGCGGCGACCCATTGAGCCCCAACGCGTGGAGCAAATTCCCGGAGCCCGTGTTCCAGGCCGCAAACGGGGTATACGGGCCAGGCCACAATGGTTTCTTCAAGTCACCCGACGGCACAGAAGATTGGATCGTCTATCATGCCAATGATTCGGCCCTTGGTGGCTGCGACGTGAAACGGACCACGCGTATACAAAAGTTCACCTGGAATAGCGACGGCACACCCAACTTTGGCAGTCCCCTACCACTCGATACCGATATACCCGTTCCCTCTGGCGAAAGCCGTTAGCAATCGGCTTGTGTCCCCCTCCGACAACCAGTAACCATTACCCGCTTTGTAGCCTCAACGCTGCCGATACGCCGCTAACCCCATCCGCACGCCCCACCCTTAACTGTTGGCGCACCCGAGGAAATTGTGGCATAATCGGATCTACCGAGTCCCCCGCCACGCAGACGCACCAATAGACTGGGAGGGGTTTACAGATGGACATCACAACCGAACACCAAGCCCTGCTACGCCAGATCGAGCAGCACGCCGACCCTGAGCATAAGAAGGGGATGGGCATAGCGGTATCCACGCAACTCAAGGTGTACGGCGTGAGGGTGCCCCACCTGCGCCAGATCGCCGCCGACTGGCAGCGCGCCCACAGGCAGGTCGCGCGTGGCGACCTGCTGGCGCTGGCCGAGGCGCTGTGGAGCGGGGAATCCCGCGAAGAACAACTGCTTGCCGTCTACCTGCTGGGGCTGTACAAGTGTCACATTCCCGACCTGACCTGGGAGCATTTCGACCACTGGCGGCGCGGCGTGGATAACTGGGAAGTGGGCGACGGGCTAGCAGCGTGGGTGCTGGCCGTGTGGATGCTGGCCGAACCGGAGACGCGGTTGGATCACCTATGGACACTCATTGCCGATGAAGACGTGTGGAGCCGGCGCCTGGCGCTGGTGACCACCACCGGGCTGAACCGCGCCCGCAAGGACACGCGCTTCCCCGACCTTACCCTGGCGCTGGTAGACCGGGTCAAGGAAGAGCGCCATCCGATGATCACGAAAGCGGTCTCGTGGGCGCTGCGCGCGTTGGGGGAGAGAGAATCCCACGCAGTGACCGCCTACCTGGAAGAGAACCGCGCTGTGCTCGCCGGCCATGTCGTGCGCGAGGTGGAGAACAAACTGCGAACCGGGCTCAAGAGCGGAAAAGCCAATCCAAATGACCGAGAATCAGGAGGCGAACGATGGAATTTACAGAAGTGATCCAGAGACGTTACAGCGTGCGAGCGTATAGGCCCGATCCGGTGCCGGAGGATGTGTTGCAAAGGATACTGGAAGCCGCCCGCCTGGCGCCGACCGCCGTCAACCGCCAGCCCTTCCAACTCATCGTCATCCACACGGCGGGGCGCGAGGCGGAACTCAGACGCGTCTACAAGCAAGACTGGTTCGTGCAGCCGCCGCTGGTCATCGGCATCTGCGGCATTCCCGCCCAGGGCTGGACGCGCAAGTACGACGGCAAGAACTATACCGACGTGGATGTCGCCATCGCGATGGATCACCTGATCCTGGCGGCCACAAACGAGGGACTGGGCACCTGTTGGATTGGCGCATTCGATCCGGCGGCAGCGCGCGAAGTGCTGGGGCTGCCGGAGGGCGTGGAGCCGATCGCCTTCACGCCGCTGGGCTACCCCGCCGACCAGCCCAGGGAAAAGAAGCGCAAACCGCTATCCGAACTGGTGTGCCTGGAGCACTGGCAGGAATCAATCAACCCGCCTGTCCGATAACCGTTACTGACCGGGCATGCTCCGAATTCCCGTTCCCCGGGGACGACCCGTGCGGGAGTATTTTGCCAGTGAAATTCTTGCACAGTTGTGTCGCGATGCCAAAATGGGGGGCGTTTACGCCCAGGCGTACCAGCCTACGGCGCCCCGAGGACGGAGACCAGCCCGAAAAAACAGCCGCACTGATGGCTTCGTCCCGACTCCCACCTGGTTTGCCGACATAGTACTACAGAACTATTGACAAAAAACCTGATTTCCACTACAATGACAGCATAAAGTCAGATGGTCTGACCAGTAAACCAGTTGGCGGCTCCCAGACCGGAAATCAGGTGGAATATGGAAGAAATAGAGCCCGTTGCCCGTAGTACTCTGGTGCGCTCCGTAGTCGCCAGGTTGATCGAACTGATCGTCAAGAGCGGCACCTACAAACCCGGAGATCGCCTTCCCTCGGAGCGCGAATTGGCTAACAAACTACAGGTTGGACGCTCGACAATCCGCGAAGCCCTGCAGAGCGTGGCCATGATGGGTCTGATTGACATCCAGCCGGGGCGAGGCACCTTCGTCAAACCAATCCCCGCTGCCACCATGTCCCGCCTGGCCGACATGCTCCAGGAAGAACCCGCGAGTCCGCAACCGGCTGCGCCTCGACTGCCCGTTGGCCTGACCCGGTTTTCGACCCCTGGTCCGATGCCTATGCCGCCGAGCCCGGAAAAGCCTCGCCTGCACGTCCCCGACCTGCGTAAGGACCGCCTGGGCACTTTCGAGTTCATCTCCTGGTGGGAGCGAGACAAGGTACAGGAAGCTAAGATGATGGTCGTGGGAGCGGGTGCTCTGGGCAACGAGGTGCTCAAGAACCTTGCCCTGATGGGCGTCGGCCACCTGTTCGTCGTGGACTTTGACACCATCGAGGCCGCCAACCTCAGCCGTTCGGTGCTTTTCCGCCCCGAAGACAATGGCAAGAAGAAGGCCGAGGTCGCCGCCCGCCGCGTGAAGGAACTGAACCCGGATGTGCAGGTGCAATTCTTCCATGGCGACATCAACACCGATCTGGGCCTGGGGGTCTTCAGGCGCATGGATGTCGTGATCGGCTGCCTGGATAACCGCGAGGCACGGCTTTCGGTGAATCGCTATTGCTACCGGCTGAACAAACCGTGGGTGGACGGCGCCATCCAGGAACTGTTCGGCCTGGCGCGGGTGTTTGTGCCCGGTCAGGGCGCGTGCTTTGAATGTACACTGACCGAGCAGGCCCGTCGGGAAATGTCGCTGCGCTACTCTTGCCCGCTCCTGGCACGTCAGAACATCCTGCTCGGCAAGGTGCCTACTACCCCCACCATCTCCGCCATCATTGGGGGGATTCAATCCCAGGAAGCACTGAAATTGCTGCATGGCTTACCCGTCGAAGCAGGCAAGGTGATGCACGTCAACGGCCTGACCAACGAGGTGCACATCACGGCCTACGTAGAGAAAGAGGACTGTGAAAGCCATTGGATCTACGGTGACATCACCGAGTTACCCGACCGCCGCGCGAGCGACACGACGCTGGCCCAGATGCTGGCGATCGCGCGTGCAGAGTTGGGCGAAGAGGCAATCCTGGAACTCGATCAGGAACTCGTGCTTGCCCTGGAATGCCACACGTGCCGCGCGGTCACACACGTCCTAAAACCGGTCTCGCAGGTCAGTCTGGAGGAGGGCCGCTGCCCCGGCTGCGGCGAACTGCGCGAGGTGCATATGACGCATGTGATCGTCGGCGACGAGCCTTTCCTGGAGCGCACTCTATTGAGCGTCGGCGTACCTCCTTTACACATTGTGCGAGCCCGTAACAGCGTCGAGTACCGCTTCTTTGAACTGACGGGTGACCTGGAAAAGACCCTGCACTTTGCTCACTTCACAGAGCCTGCTGTTGCCGATCGGCTCGTGGTCAGGCCCAGGTCCAGGCCGCGCGTCAAACTGGGGCCCTTCGTGCCAGCCCAGCCACTGAAGGTGCGGCCCAAGCCCCGGCTGAAGGTGACGATGAAAGCCGAAACATCTCCACTCGGAAGCAAGCCCAGGCGCAGCCGCGCCAAGGCGACATAGTCTCGTGAAAGTTATCCGCGAGTTACAGGGCGGCGCGTTTCTTGGCCCTGCACGCAGCACGCACAGGCACGCGATGAGGCGCAGGGAGCATGTCTAAGCGATCAGGTAAAAAGGAACAGAACCTCTCGCCCCAGACTCCGCCGTGGTGGGGGCTGGTGTTCAACCTGACGCTTGCTCTGGGACTTGGCATGGGATCGGGCCTGGTGCAGGCCGGGCGAGTGGCAATTCCCTGCCACCCACAAGCGGTGGCACTGGTCAGCGCAGGGGCCGTGGGGCTGCTCGTCGGTCTGATCTCCCGTCTCTCCCTGCGGAACTGGATCGGAGCACTGCGATTCCTGTCGGCGCTGCTGGCATTGCTGCTCTGGATGGCAATGGCCGAGATTGCTTATGCTGTAGGTGCAGGCTTGCAGTCCCCGGAATACCTGGCAGGGTTCGATACCTGGGTCAAAACAGGTCAACTGACCATCGGCTGTCTGAGCATTCTCGCCATCGGTCTCGCCGGACAGCGCAGACGCGAGAAGGCGGCCCTGCGAGAATCGAGTGCGCGCAACCCTACGAGCACCGGAACGCCGATGCGCTGGGGACTGAGCCTCAGTCTGATACTGGCCATCGTGCTGGGTCTGAGCGCGGGTTTCGTGCAGGCCAATGCCGACCGGCTTCTGTCCATATTGCCGCCGCTTGTCGTACCGCTGACCGGAGCCGGGGTGATGGGCGTGCTGGTCGGGCTGACGGCCCGCCTTACCTTACGGGGCCGGACAGAGACGCTGAAGGCTCTGCTTGCCCTGGCCGCATTACTGCTCTGGATCGTGGCTGCCGAGGTTGCCTATGCTGTGTGGAACGGGCTCCGTCCACTCAGCTATCTGGCGGAAGCCGATAATGGGGTCGAGATGGGACAGATAGCGATCGGCACCATGGCCGCAGTCGTCGGTGGAGTGATCAGGCGTCCCCCTGTACCGGTCGAAGTGGTTGCAGTTTCCAGGCGTCGCCGCAAGGCCGGGTCGCCGGCACGCAAGGCCCGCAAGCCGCGTCCGGCTGCTCAGGCCGCCCGAGAGCAGCCACGTAAGAGTCTACGATCGAGACTCGCACTGCGCGCCCATCCACGTCACCAGCCTGAGCCGGCAGACAACGGCAACGGCTCCGAGGTGAAGGTTATTGCGAAGGAGCAAGACAGATGCCCGTACTGTCTCGACGTCATTGAGGCCCACGATCCGCGTGGCGTGGTGGTGTGCGAGATCTGTGGAACGCCCCATCACGCTGACTGCTGGGCGGTAGCAGGTGGCAGATGTCAGATGCCACATCTCATCACCTAGAGCAAAGTCCATCATCGGAGGAGTCATGAAGTCTCGAGTTGACGCCAGTCCAAGAACCCGCCGGCTGCGGGCCGATCACCAACTGATGGCGGAACTGAAAGCGCGCAGCGATCTGATTGATTTTGAGATCGTGGGGCGCACGCCGGGGATGCCACCCGAACGCTATATCGTCACCTTCAAGTGCAAGAGTATCATCGGGATTGATGCTGCCGGCAACCCCAAGTACGGTACCCATCACCAGGTGGAGATCTACCTGCACAACGAATATCCCCACCGCTGGCCGGGGCTAAAGTGGTTGACGCCGATCTGGCATCCCAACATCAACCACGTCAACGGTAGCGTCTGTATAGATGCCGCCTGGTGGACGGCAGCGCGCTCGCTGGACCGGTTGGTGATCATGTTAGGCGAAATGCTGCAATACAAGAATTTCCACGACGATCCGACCAAGCCGCCATTCCCCTGGGACCGTGAAGCGGCGGAGTGGTGCCGCAAGTATCGCCGCAAGCACCCTGACGCTTTCCCGGTGGACAAGCGTGAACTGCTACGCCCGGAACGGGTCAGACTGTCGAAGGCGAAACAAACGCCCGAACAGAAGCGCCCCAAGATCAAACTCAAGTGAGAAAGGAGCAAAAGATGGCTGACATTCCTGTAACCCTGGTTCTGCCTGCTGGTGGGACCCGCACCGCTGAGGTGCCGGACGACGTGCCGGTGAAAGAGTTGCTGCCGGAACTGGTCTCGCTGCTGGAACTGCCGACGACCGGGCCGGATGGGCGTCCAATGAGTTATCGGATCGACAGCAAGGCCCTCGGTCGCGAACTTCAGGAAGACGAGACGTTGGCCGCCGCTCAGGTGCCCTCCGAGGATCGCCTGATGCTGACAGCAGACGTGACGGCCGGTTGATCCGGCTGCAATGAAAGGGGGCGGCAGCCGCCTCGTCGGGAGAACCTCCAGACAACCACGAGGCGGCTGCCCGGCGGGCGCTGCGACCGGTGTGGCCCACGTACTTTGGCGCTTTCGCCATCCCAGGTGACGGCGGGAAGGCGGCACCTCACCACTCACGTGCCTGAGCACGGGAGGAGCCTATGAGCGAGCATCGAATCAAACTAGCGCAGGTGCAGCAGATAGAGCCCCTCGATCTACCCATGCCGCTGGACGGGGCCCTACGCTGGGTCTCTCCTTACGAGGAGCGGGTCGCCAGTCGAGTAGCGATCTTTCTGACCCAGCACGCCTATCTGAGTTGCACGGACCACGCGGCCAGCGATCTGGACCACGAGGTCGGCGGTGTGTTGGTCGGCCAGGTCTATCGAGACGAGCGAGATGGCCAACCCTACATCATCATCGAAGACACCATCCAGGCACAGCACACCCAATTCAGCCCGACCCGCCTGACCTTCACACAAGACAGCCTGGTGCAGTTCAACAACGAACTCGAGGAGCGCTTTCCGGGCAAGCAGATGGTGGGTTGGTATCACACCCACCCGCACATGGACGTCTTTATGTCCACGTATGACCTCTGGCTGCACACGAATTTCTTCACCGAGGTCTGGCAAGTCGCTCTGGTGATGGAACCGTGTGCGGAGCGTGGAGGGTTCTTCTGCTGGCAAGAAGGCAAGCGTCTCGATCCCCATCACTACGTCGGGTTCTACGAACTGGCAGACGTCAGTTACGAGACGGTGGTGGAGTGGGACAACCTGAAGCCGGTAGAAGATTAGACAGAAGGGGAGAAACAGACGATGGATCGTTACATGAAAGTCTACTACTATGCCATCCTGGGGGCAATGGGCGGCTTGGTGGGCTGGCTGATCACCGAACAGCTGGGATTCGTAGGTGGTCAGAACATTTACCTTAGCGATGCGTTGTTGGGGGGGGCCATCGGACTGTGTATCGGCCTGTTCATCGGCCTTAGCGAGGGACTGCTGGTGCGTTCGGTCCTGCGCGCTCTCAAGACCGGCCTGGTCGGTGGGCTGATCGGGCTGATCGCCGGAGCGATCGGGTTGCCGGTTGGCGAGATCGTTTTCCTCTTCAGTGGGGGCGAAATCCTGGGCCGGGTGCTGGGCTGGGCCACCTTTGGTCTATTGGTGGGTCTGGCCGAGGGTGTCACCGGCGGCTCCCAGATGTACAAGGGAGCACTGGGCGGACTGATCGGCGGTGCTATCGGCGGGGCGATCCTGGAACTGTCCAGACGTACGCTGAACGATCCGCTCCTGGGCAAAGTCCTGGGTCTGGTGTTGCTTGGAGGTTGTGTGGGCGCTTTCATCGCCCTGATCGTCGTGTTGCTCTCACGCGCCTGGTTGGAGATCAAGAGCGGCAAACTCCAGGGCACTGTGTTCATTCTAGACAAGTTCATGGCACTCAAGGGGCCGGCAGCCATCATCGGCAGCGATGTGCTCAAGAGCGACATCGTCCTGACCGATCCGGACGTCGCGCCCCAACACGCCCAATTGAAAGGCGCCGACACCCACTTCACCCTGCGCGACATGAGTGTGGGGTTGGGCACATTCGTCAACGGCCAACGCATCGAGGTCCACCGCCTGTCAAACCGCCAGGTTATCCGTATGGGCAACACCGAACTGGTGTACCGTGAAAAGAGGTGAATGATGAGAAGGTTCGAGATCACGTGGCTTTGCGCCGTTGTGCTCGTGTCGGTGGGCTCCGCGCTGACCGCGCCGGCGGCCCACGCCCAACAGACCGTCATAGTGCAGGTCATGCAACTGGACACCTCGCGTTTCCCGGAGATTGACGTCTACGTCTCGGTGACCGACGCCGAGGGCCAGCCGGTCACCAACATCCGGCCGGAGGATTTCCGACTGTCGGAGAACGGCCAGCCTGTTGCCATCACCCATGCCAGCCGCGCCGGGGAGCAGAATCCGCTCACCACGGTCCTGCTCATAGACAAGAGCGGCAGTATGAATTACGCCGACAAGATGGAGGCTGCCCGCCAGGCGGCCAAAGCCTTCGTCGCATTGATGCGGCCTGAGGACACTACCGGGGTGATCGTCTTCGACACCCAGGTGACGACGGTGCAGCCACTGACGAGTACGCAGTCGGCCCTCATCCAGGCGATTGACGGGATCGAAGCCAAAGGCGACACTGCCCTCTACGATGCCGTGCATGTTGCTGTGGCGACGTTGGAGCCGATAAGTGGGCGACGCGCCATCATCGCCGTGACCGACGGCATGAACACCGCCGGCGAGCACACTCTGAGCGAGACGCTGACCCTGGTGAGCGCACAGGACATCTCGATCTACACCATCGGCCTGGGGGATCCATCGCAAGGAACAGCGGCCTATTCGGGCATTGACGAGCCGACGTTGCAGGCCATCGCAGAGGCTTCCCGAGGGTATTACACCTACGCGCCTGAGCCTGAGGAACTGCATAGTCTTTACGAACTGCTCTCGTACCGCATCCAGAACGAATACAAATTGACCTACCGGTCACCCACCCCACTGCGCGACGGGGTCAAGCGCGAGATCGTGGTGACTGTAGCGGCGTCTTCCGGCCCCAGGGAGATCGGAGCCGAGTACAATCCCGGCGGTGTCATCCCGGAGGTGCAGCCTCGTTCGATCTGGCGTATCTTCGGCATCGGGTTTGTCGGGATGGCCTTCTTGCTGGCGCTACCGGGCATCGTTCGCGCGCTCGGAGCGCGAGCAAGCGGGCGCGGCCGTACTGCCAAGCGGGCCAGGAGCCGCGTGCGCCTGACCGGCGGGCCGCCACCCAGGAGTAAGAAGTAGTCCTTCCTCACAGCCCCGGGTTTTCACCGTGCCCGCCCGCATCACCCGATCCCAAGAGCACTACTTGCCCAAGCCAATCCGGTGTATAATGTACCATAGGAGGTGATCGGATGGGAGGCTTCTTGGGCACATCGGCTTCATTGCGGGCAGACGTGGTGCTCCTGGTCACGGTAGTGTTGGGGGTTGCAGCGGTCATTGGTGGAGCGCTGGCCCGCCGCAAGCGTTTCCCTCCGCACGGTATAAACACGAGAGCACCATGGGGTATACTATGCCCCACCTATCCCAATGTAGGAGGTACTCTCGTGTCTACGCCAAGTATAAACCCAGAAGAACGTTTACACCACCTGGAAGGCCACTACG
>DAOUBA010000093.1:0-13355 GCA_034432855.1 Anaerolineae bacterium
TGTAGTGACCCCCAAAAACTGGACAGGTACCATAGTTCAAGTAGAATCTGTATGGAAGGGGGAAAATGCTATGGCCAAGCGAAGAGTATTTACACCTGAGTTCAAAGCACAGGTAGTCCTGGAAGAACTCAGTGGTATCAAAGACAAAGCCGAGATCTGCCGGGAGTACGGACTGCGGCCACAGGTGTTCACCCGTTGGCGAGAGGAATTCCTGGAACGAGCGCCCGAGCTCTTCAGCGAGCGGCGTTGCGACGGTGAGGCGGAGCGCATTGCTGAGTTGGAGCGGATGGTCGGGCGTCTGACGATGGAATTGGAGGTGGCAAAAAAAGCCTCCAGTATCTTGGCCTCGCTCTCGAACAGAAGCGGGAGGTGATCAGCACATTGACCGGGGAGTATGCTGTCAGTATGGTTTGCAGGGTGCTGGAAGTGAGCCGGAGCAGTTACTACTACCAGGCGCTCGGATCGCCCGATGAGGCTGGGCTGAAGGAGGCGATCAGGCAGATGGCTGCCGAGTGGCCAACCTACGGGTATCGGCGCATGGCCCGACAGTTGCAGCGTGAGGGCTGGTCGGTGAACCACAAGCGTGTACAGCGTTTGATGCGCGAGATGGGACTTCAGGCGCGGATCAGGCCCAGAACACGGCGTACGACCGACAGCGAGCACGATTTCCCACGCTATCCCAACCTGATTCTGGGCCTGGAGATCGTCCGTCCGGAGCAGGTCTGGGTAAGCGACATCACCTACATTCGGCTGCGCTACGAGTTCGTCTATCTGGCGGTGATTATGGACGTTTTCACCCGGGGTATCCGGGGCTGGCAGCTGGGGCGTAACCTGGATTATACCTTGACCCTGGGAGCGCTGCGGCAGGCGCTGGCGCAGTATCCCGCTCCTGATATTCACCATTCTGATCAGGGAGTACAGTACGCAGCGACGGCTTACATCGAGGTCCTGCGGGAGGCGCAAGTTCAGATCAGCATGGCCGAGATAGGCGAGGCGTGGCAGAACGGGTATGCCGAGCGGCTGATACGGACCATCAAGGAAGAGGAGGTTGACCTCTCCGAGTATCTCGACTATCATGATGCCTACCGCCAGATCGGGCGTTTTCTGGATGAAGTGTACATGCACAAGCGTATCCACTCTGCATTGGGCTACCTCACCCCGGCCGAGTTCGAGGAGCAGTGGCGCAGGGAGCAGGCCGTGGCTCTCGAAGCGGCTGTGGACAGTGTGGACAACGCTGCGCGTTGCCCACACTGTCCACAGCCCTACGACGGCGGTAACGCCAGCCCTTGCATGCAAGGAGCAGAGGGGCAGGCTTGATTGAACTAAAAATTGCCCAAAAAGTGTCCAAATTTCGGGGTTCACTTCAACGTCAAAACTGATATTCTTCCGCGCCAGCTCAATGGCTTTGTCGTTAATATCAAAAGCAATACATCTTCTACCCAACAGTTTGGCCTCAACAGCGGTGGTTCCCGCACCGCAGAAATAATCGAGAACCAATTCACCGGGCTTTGAGTATTTCAGGATTACATTTCGAGGGATGTAAGGAGACCAATTGCCTCTGTATTCCCCACTATGCGTTGCCCACTTGCCTCTTTGCTTGAAGCTCCAGACCGTGGTTTGTTCCTCCCTAAAACCTTTGGGGTGAAGTGTCTCCAGTTTCTTGGAGACCTTCAGAGCACTCACATTAACTCCTTGTGAACGAGTGATAAGCCTTTCGATGTACCTAAATGTAACTCCATATCTTTGCCCAATATCCACGTCGGAGACGCCTCTCGCTTTCTCTTGCAAGATGGCTTCTTGGAGTTTCTCCTCTGTTTCGAAACCCGTCTTGCGGTTACCCATACCATTTCCTCTCATAGCGCTTGACCTCATAGCGTACGTCTCACTTCTCCATCACCACCGGGATCACCACCGGACGGCCACGGGTCTCGCGGTATAGGAATCTGGACAGGGCCTCCTGCACCTGCGTTTCGATCTCTATTGGAGGGGTGCCCGGTTTGGCCGAGGCTGCGGATGAGATGATCCCCTCGGCCCGCGTCAGCAGGTCTTCGGCGCCGGGGAGAAAGACAAACCCACGGGTCACGATGCGCGGGCGGCCCACCGGATTCCCCGTGCGGGGATCGTAGCGCACAATCGCCATCACGAAACCATCGCGGCCCAGTTCCTCCCGCTCGCGCATCACCGTCGGGCCGATCTCGCCCACCCGGGCGCCATCTACGAAGACGTAGCCGCCGGGCACGCGCTCGCCGATCTCCAGACGCTCGCCCAGCGTCAGCACATAGCCGTTTTCGACGACGGCGACGTTTTCGGCAGGGATGCCCAACTGGCGGGCGATCTTGCCGTGCTGCTTGAGGTGGCGCAGTTCGCCGTGGATGGGGATAAAGAAGCGCGGGCGCAGCAGATTGATCAGCAACTTTTGCTCTTCCTGGCTGGCATGGCCGGAGACATGCACCGGCAGTAGCGGGTCGTAGTACACGTCTGCGCCCTTCTGGAACAGCCGGTTGATGACGCGATGGATCAGTTCCTCGTTGCCGGGGATGGTGTGCGAAGAGAGCACCACCGTATCTCCCTCCCGGATGCACAATGAAGGGTGCTGCCCTACCGCCAGGCGACCGAGTACCGCCGTCGGCTCGCCCTGTGCGCCGGTTGCCATAATGACCGTCTCGCGGGGCGGCAGGCGTCCGATTTCGCCGAGTTGGAGCAACATCCCGTCGGGGATGCGTAAATAGCCCAACTCACGCGCGATGCGGGTATTCTCGACCATCGTCTTGCCGGCGATGGCGATCTTGCGGTTTGCCTGCATGGCTGCATCCACCACCTGTTGGATGCGTGAGATGAGCGAGGCGAACGTCGCCACGATCACCCGCCCCGGCGCTCCGCGCATCACCTGGGCAAAGGCGTCGTTCAACACCGCCTCCGAGGGGGTGCTGCCGGGCTGATCGGCGTTGGTGCTATCGGAGAGAAGCGCCAGCACGCCGCGCCCGCTGAACTCGGCCAGTTTGGCATAATCGGTGGGCCGGCCATCCACGGGTGTGTGGTCGAACTTGAAATCGCCGCTGTGCACCAGCAGTCCCGCCGGCGTCGTGATGCCCAGCCCTACGCCATCGGGTATGGAGTGGCAGACGTGGTACGGCTCGATGGTGAAAGGGCCGACCTGGATCACGTCGCCGGGCGCGTACAGATGCAACGTGGTCCGTTCGAGCAGATGCTTCTTCAGTTTGACCTCGATCAGGCCGCGCGTCAGCCGCGTGGCATAGACCGGCACGTTGATCTCTTCTAGAAAGTGGGGGAGGGCACCGATGTGGTCTTCGTGGCCGTGGGTGATGATGATAGCGCGCACCAGGTCCTTCTTGTCGCGCAGGTAGCCCCAGTCAGGGATGATATAGTCAATCCCCAGCATGTCCGACTCGGGGAACATGATCCCGGCGTCCACGACCAGGATGTTGCGACCATACTCGATACTCAGCATGTTCTTGCCGACCTCGCCCAGGCCGCCGAGGGGCACGATGCGCAGTTTCTCGGTCATATATCATTCGCTCTCGTCAGGCGCAGTCTCCCCCTGTCTGCTCTCCTGCGCCGCTTTCATCTTCTCGCGGAACGGTTTCAACAGGTGTACCACAACCTGGTTGCACACGACGGCGAGGAGTGAGAGTGAAACCAGGGGCAGCAGCGGTGGCACAAGCGCACTGATGATCGCCCAGAGGATGGCCAGGATCCCCAGGGCGATGGTGAAGCCCGGGTTGGCGACAAAGAGGATAGCCGAGTTACGCAAAGCCCACCATATCCGGGGCTGTTCCTGTTCCAAGAGCACTGCCATCGGATAGAATTGATAGCACCACCAGACGAACCCCAGCACCACAAAGAAGCCCCGTATCCACATGCTCAGCGTCTCACTGATATTCAGTGGAATGCCGTCGGGGTCATAGAACCAGATGTTCATGAGCGCGATGATGATCACGAGGACACTGATCAGGGCCAAAGCCCAAGACCTTAGAAAATAGCGCCGAAAGCCCCAGAAGTAATCGCTCCATTGAGCAGAATGACCGTTGGCTACCTGATTGGCGACATACCACAGCCCGGCCAACGCCGGAGGAAATGTAACCACCGGCAACATCAGCAGCACTGTGAGCAGATTCATCAACACCAGGATAAACAAATCATCCCAAAGGCGTTTTAGGGCCTCCCAAAGAACACGGAAAACACTCATGTTTCTCTCCTAACCCGGACAAGCCGGAACCCCCAACCACCAAGGGCACGAAAGAGACAAGGGACACCAAGATCCTTTTGTGTCCTTCATGTGACCATATATCCTTTGTGGCAAAACTCTTGCCCAACCCTCAGCAACCTTCATTGCCGCAGCAGAAGGGTGCATCTTCGAAGGAACGCCTCTGCGCCACCAGGGCCAGTTTCCGTGCCCGCGGCAGCCGCCGGAAGCGCGCCTCGGCTCGCTGCGCACTTCTCCGGTCGGGGAAGCGCCAGGCAGCGACGAGCGCCACCGGGCGGCGGCCTGCCGTATAGCGTGCTCCCTTCCCGGCGTTGTGCTTGTCCTCACGCCGCGCCAGGTCAGTCGTGACGCCGGTGTAGAGGGTGCCATCGGCACAGCGCAGGACATAGAGGAACCAGGCCTTTGCGAGTGTCACCAGAGTTGCGGTTGCTATTTTAGCACATTTTGCCGTTCGAGGGAAAATCTCGCATCGCGCATGGCCGCGCGGGGTACGAATCCTGCGCATTACAGTCCAGAAACCGTAACCGATCTGTAACAGAGCGCAATTGTCACGGATATTAGAATCTGCTATAATAAAAGGGCGCACGAGTCTATTGCGCTCGTGTTGCGGCTATGCACACCTGGCTGAGGGAGACATAACGATGGCTGCTCGCATCTTGTACATCGAGGATAACGTCGGGAATCGTACGCTGGTGAAACGGATCCTCGAGGCAGAGGGACACTCGGTCACGGAAGCGGTGGATGGTCCTTCGGGACTGAAAATGGCTGCCGAGAGACAGTTTGACCTGATCCTGCTCGATATTAACCTCCCCGAGATAGACGGGTACGATCTGGCCAGACGTCTCCGTAGCATGCCCAACCTGCAGGCTGTGCCTATTCTTGCTGTCACCGCCAACGTGATGCAGGGGGATCGGGAACGCACCCTGGCGGCAGGTTGTAACGGTTACATTCAGAAACCCATTGACGTGGATCGGCTGCCCGATCAAGTCATGGCAGCGCTGCAGAAAGGCCGTACATAGTGCTATGTCTCAGAGTATCCAGCCAAAAGATGCCACCATCCTCGTGGTCGAGGACAATTTCCAGAACTTTGTATTGATTACACGCCTGCTGGCCTACCTGGGCGTGAAGAAGTGTGAATGGAAAGCCTCCGGCTGGCAGGTGCTCGAGTTTGCCGAGTCGCTGCCGCAGATTGATCTGATCTTGATGGACATCTTCCTGCCAGAAGAGGATGGCTACCAGGTGTTAGAAAGGTTGCGCGCCCACCCACGTTTCAAGAATACGCGAGTCGTCGCCGTGACTGCCGACGCCTCCCGCGAGAACATGGAGCGCGCTCAAAGTGCCGGCTTTGATGGCTTCATCGGCAAACCGCTCAACCCGGATCGCTTTCCCAACCAGATTCGTGGTATCCTGCGAGGAGAGTCTATCTGGGAACCGGCATGATCTCGGTACGGGGCATAGATAAACAGCCATGTTGGCATCAGGTTCGATGGAACGGTCTTCGCTCCCCACCACCGGGATGCGCGGAGGGCTGGGCAGGACCCTGCTGACGGCTTTTCTGCTTCTGGCGATCGTCCCGCTCAGCGCGATCAGTTGGTATGCGACGATGCGCGAGCGGCAAAACATTCAACGTGAGGTCACGGCCAAGTTATCCTCCATGGCCACACTGGTGGAAATGCAGGTCCGCCGGTGGGCCGACTACCGCGTAGCGGACCTGGCGCTCCTGGCAGCCCTTCCAGACACTCGAGAGAATGTAGACATCTTGCTCGCCGCCTCCTCCGTAGATTCACAGCACGACGATGTGACCCGTGGCGCTGCCGCCCGCGAGGCGTTACGCGCCCAATTACGCACTGCGTTGGAACGAGCCCCAGCCTTTCGCCGTCTGGCGGTGCTGGATGGCACAGGCCGGGTTCTGGCCTCTACCGATCCACAAAGCGAGGGCTCGTCGGCAGCGCAGATACTCGAACTGGCGCCCGCGTCCGGCGAACCCGCCAGCCTGCAGTTCGTCTCACTCGATCCGGCTGCCGACGTGGGGCTGGTCATTGTCCAGCGCATTGCCGACTTGAGCGGTCAGGAAGCCGGATTGTTGGTCGGCTGGCTGAACCTGAGCGAACTGGCCGATAGCCTGCGGGCGGTCGAACTGGGACAACCAGGAGAGATCTACCTGGTGGATGCCAACAGGATATCGCTGCCCCAGGGACAGACGGTGGACAGCCCGGGTATCGAAACCGCGCTGGCAGGCGAGAACACCACCGGGTTGCAGGAGAACTATGCCGGCGTCCCGGTCATCGGGGTCTACCGGTGGATAGCGGGATTGGGACTGGCGCTCGTCGCGGAGCAACCCCAGGCAGAAGCCTTTGCCACAGCCGACTCGGTGACCGCGACCGTCGTCGGTGTCACCCTGATCGCTGCGCTTGCGACCGCCATCAGCGCCGCGGTCGTGACGCGGCAAATCACGCGTCCGGTCGTGCGGCTGACCGAGTCAGCGCTCAATATCGCGGCCGGCGATCTTGCGCAGCACGTGCCCGTCACCTCGCGGGACGAGATCGGCATCCTGACCTACGTGTTCAACCGCATGGCGGCGGAACTGAAGGCGCTGTACGACGACCTGGAAGGCAAAGTGGTCGAACGTACCGCCCTGCTGCAAAAGGCCAATTATCAGATTCAGCGGCGAGCAATCCAGATGCAGGCCAGCCTGGAAGTGGGGCAGGCCGTCACCTCGATCCTTGATCCCGACCGGTTGCTGCAACAAGTCGTTCGGGTGGTTAGGAACCGCTTCGTCTACTCCTACGCAGCGGTGTACACGACGGACGAGGACGGGATGCATCTGCTGCTGCGCGCCCATGACGGCGAGGCCGATCCCTTTTCTGGTCAGCGCATCTCCTGCGAATTACCGGGGTCGGTGGGGCGCGCCTTTCGCGAGCGCACCCCGGTGGTGGAAAGCCGCCCCATCGCGGTCAAGATCGGGCCTCCGGCCCAGTACACCCGCTCGGAAGCAGCCCTGCCGCTCTGCCTGGGGGAGCAGACCCTGGGCGTGCTCCACGTACAGAGCACCGACGAGGAGGGCTTTGATCAGGACGACGTCTCTGCCCTCCAGAACGTTGCCACCCAGATCACCATCGCCCTGGAGAACGCCCGTGCCTACGCCGTCGAACTGGAGGCGGTCAAGCAACTGCGCGAACTGGATCGTTCTAAACGCCATTTCCTGGCCAACATGTCGCACGAACTGCGCACCCCTCTCAACAACATCATCGGCTTCTCGCGCCTGCTGTTGAAAGGGATCGGAGGGACGCTGACAGAACAACAGCAGCAGGACCTGCAGATCATTTACCAGGATGGCTTGCACCTGCTCGGCCTGATCAACGACCTGCTGGACATTTCCCAGATCGAAGCCGGGCTGATGGAACTCGAGTTCCAGGAGGTGGATCTGGCCGACCTGATCCATAGTGTGATGGCGACCGCCAGCGCCCTGGTGCGCGACAAAGACATCGAACTGCACCAGGAGATCGCGGCCGACCTGCCAAAGGTGGAGGCCGATACAGCGCGCGTCCGTCAGGTGCTGGTGCACCTGCTGGCCAACGCGGCCAAGTTCACCGAGCGCGGGACCATTACCGTGCGCGCCTGGCCGGCTGATGGGCAGGTCATGGTCAGCGTCAGCGATACCGGCTCGGGCATTCCGCCGGAAGACCATGAGCGTATCTTCCAACGGTTCGATCAGGGTAGCCTGGCGGATGGGCGCCGGCGCAACGGGGCTGGGCTGGGGCTGGCCCTGTGCAAAGAGTTCGTAGAGATGCACGGCGGGTCTATTCAGGTGGAGAGCGAAGTGGGCAAGGGCTCGACGTTCACGTTCTCGTTGCCTGTACACCGGGTATGACCTTTCGAGAAGGAGCACCTCACGTGGCAGATGATATGATAACCGGACGAGGGTCGTCAAGTGTCCACATCCCGACATATCGGGATCGTCGCGCCATTGGCCTCATCACCTACGGGGTTGGGGATCCAAACAACTATGCTGTATGGGCTGGGGTGGCCGATGTGGCCCGGGAGCGTGATGTCAACCTGTTCTGCTTCCCCGGCAAGCCGTTACGTTCACCGATCGGCTTCGATGCTCAGGCCAACATACTATACGACCTGATAGACAAGGAGAATTTCGACGGTCTGGTGATCTGGGGTGGAGCAATGGCCCACCACGTTGATGTCAGAGAGGTTCAGGCTTTCTGTGAACGATACCGCCCCCTGCCGATGGTGAGTATTGCCCTAGAGTTGCAAGATATTCCCAGTATACTGGTGGATAATTACCAGGGCATGCATGACGCGGTGGTTCACCTGATTGAAGTGCATGGCTACCGTCGCATCGCCTTTATCCGCGGGCCTGCAGGACATCCGGAGGCGGAGGATCGCTACCGGGCCTACAGAGACGCCCTGGCCGAGCATGCTCTCCCCTTCAATGAGGCGCTCGTCGCCCCGGGTGACTTTAGAGAACCCGCCGGTGTTGCGGCGATCAACCTGCTGTGCGATCAGCGGGGCTTGCGGCCAGCCAGGGATTTTGAGGCCCTGGCCGTCGCCAACGACGTGATGGCCATTGCCGCATTGAAAGAGTTACAGGCACGGGGGCTATACGTGCCCGACGATGTGGCCGTAGTCGGCTTTGACGACACGGAGGAAAGCCGTGTCGTGAATCCTCCCTTGACGACCGTGCCTTTGTTGCTCTACGAACAGGGGCGCCAGGCGACCGAGATGCTGTTGGCCAAAATGGCCGGCGAGCCGGTGCCTCAGCGTGTGATACTCCCTACGAGGACGGTGGTGCGCCAGGCCTGTGGCTGCGTGCCCGCAGAAACGCTGCAGGCCGCCGCCGGCCCGATGGCGAGAAGCAGCCAGACCCTGGAGGCTATGCTTGCCACACAGCGGGGGCGTATGCTCTTGGATATAACCCAGGCGATCGGCACTGTCGTTCCCGAGTGGGTAGAGCAATTCGTGGATGGCTTTTTAGCCGAGTTGCAAGGGGAGGCAGCCCACACTTTCCTCTCGGCCCTGGATCGCATCTTACGCCAGATCATCGCCACGGACGGCGAGGTGAACTCGTGGCAGGGTGCGGTCTCGGCACTACGTCGCCACGTGCTGCCCTGCCTTGAGGGCGAAATGCGCGCACGGGCCGAGGATCTGTGGAATCAGGCGCGGGTGATGATCGGGGATACGGCACAGAGGGTCCAGGTGTACCGTGGGGTGCAGGCAGAACAGCAGACTGCGCTGTTGCGTGAAATCAGCCAGGCGTTGATTACCACCTTTGACATAGCCGGGCTGGCAAAAGTCCTGGCCTACGAACTGCCACGGCTCGGCATCAAGCGCGGCTATCTCTCCCTGTACGAGAAGCCGGAGGCGCCGGCCGAATGGGCCAGGATGATCCTGGCCTACGATGAGAAAGGGGCTATTGGATTGGACACCGATACACGACGCTTCCCTGCCCGTCAACTCGTGCCGCCGAGCCTGTTGCCCCGTGACAGGCGATATACCATGGTAGTCGAGCCCCTCTACTTCCGGGAGACCCAGTTGGGGTTGGCTGTGTTTGAAGCCGCACCGCAGCAAGAAAAAGTCAGCGACACGGTGCGGGGGCATATCTCGAGCGCACTACAGGGCACACGGCTCGTCGCGCAAGTGGAGGAACATGCCAGAGCGCTTCGGGAAACCAACGAGGCTCTCCGGCGCCGCGCCGTGCAACTCGAAACCAACATCGAGATTGGCCGGGCGATCACTTCCATCTTCGACGTGGATCAGTTACTGCGCCAGACCGTTGAACTGATCCGCGATCGCTTCGGGTTCTACCACGTCGGCATCTTTCTCCTCGACGAGACCGGTGAATGGGCCGTCCTCCGGGAAGCCACCGGCGAGGCCGGCGCCCAGATGAAGGCCCAGGGCCACCGCCTGGCGGTGGACGGGACCAGCATGGTGGGTTGGACAGCCCTTCACCGCGAGCCGCGTATCGCCTGGGACGTCGGGAAGGACGCAGTGCGGTTCGCGCACCCATTGTTGCCACGCACACGTTCGGAGATGACGTTGCCGCTGATGGTGGGCGGGCGAGTGCTGGGAGTGCTGAACGTCCAGTCCGAGGAGGAGGCCGCTTTCGACCAGGATGACATGCGCACCCTCCAAAGCATGGCCGACCAGGTTGCCATCGCCATCGAAAACGCCAGCCGTCTCTCCGACGAGGCCGCCCTGCTCGAGGCGACCAGCCCCATCTACCGCGCCGCCCGCCGCCTCATCACCGCTGTCTCCACCACCGAGGTCGCCGACGCCATCATTGCCTCCGTCGCCGAAACTGCCGCCGACGGGTGTACTGTTATTGAATTCGAGTTCTCCCTCGAGGGCGAACCCAGAACCCTGCTCTACCTGGGCGTGTGGCGGCGTGATCGCAAGCCGCAGTTCGAACCCGGCCTACGCCTGCCCATCCTTGAAAGCCCCGTCCCTCTCGACCTGGTCGGTACCTTCTGGATCAGCACCGATGTCGAGCAGGACGAGCGGTTGCCGCTCAGCGCCCGCCGCATGTTCCAGGATACGGGTGTCTGCGCGCTGGTGAACATCCCTCTGCGCGCCAGAGAACGGGTGATCGGCCAGGTGGTGGTGCTCCGCGCCACGCCGGGGGTCTTTCCGGCCTCGGCACTCCGTCTCTACGAGGCCCTGAGTGACCAGGCATCGGTGGCGCTGGAGCGCGCACAGTTGCTGGAGGAGGCGCGCCGGCGTGTGGAGAGCGAGCGGCTGGCGCGTCAGGCGATTGACCACATCCGGCGGGCAGTGGACGTGGAGCAGGCTCTCCAGGCTGCCGCGCAGGAACTTGCCCAGGCCCTGGAGGTGCCGCACGTCGCGATCGAATTGGGGGTGTAGGACAGATCGCCGATTTGTCTCGGCAAGGAGTATTGATGAGCACACGAGACTTATCCGAATGGCAGACTGAGGTACAACGCAGCCGCATTGCGCTCCTGAATAACCTGCTGTTGGTGGCGACGATCAGCAGCCTGCTCTTGTTAGTCTTTTACCCTGTGGTGCTGACAATGCAGGGGAAGAGCGTCCGGCAAATCGTGGGCATTATGGTTCCCTTCGTTATCGGCTGGCTGATCATACTGGTTGTCTGGGCCTTGCGCAGGTTGCCCCACAATGTTCGAGCCTCGGTTTTCCTACTGCTCACCTGGGTTCTGGGTGTAATCGTGTTCTATAGGGGCGGACTACCCGGGGGGGGACGCACCTTGATCTTGCTCCTCCCGGTCTTGGGTCTCACCCTGATGGGGCAAACCGCCGGCATCGCGGGTGGGATTGTCAGCATTCTAACCTACGCCGGTTTTTCTCTGGCCTTCAGCCAAAAGTGGATTCCCGCCCCCGATGTGGCAGCAGACCTGACCGCGCTGGAACCATGGATGGGTGAAGGAGTAGGCTTTCTGCTCGTGGTCGCCATTGTGATAGGGCTTCTGTGGCTGTCCAACCGCGATTGGTCGGAGGCACTGATGAGAGCAAGCGTGGCCAACGAACAACTGCGAGCCCAGACACGAGAACTGGAGATAGCGAATACACAGCTCATCCGGCAGGCTTCCCAATTGCGGGCGACGGCCGAGATCGCCCGCGTTGGCTCCTCTACGCTGGACCCGGACGCATTGGCGAGAGAAGTGGTCAATCGCATCCAGGAAGGCTTCAGCCCTCTGGGCGTGTACTTCGTGGGCCTGTTCCTGCTCGACGAGGCCCAGGAATACGCCGCGCTGAAGGCTGCTACTGGCGAGGCTGGGCGGCTGCTGCTGGAGATGGGCTATAAGGTGGGGGTGGATGAAACCACCACGCTCGGCTGGAGCATCATCCATCAACAGGCTCGCATCGCGCCGAACCTGGAAGAAGGCTCGGTAAGACTGGACGCCCTGCCTATGCCCCATACGCGCTCGGAGATTATCTTGCCGCTGCAATCACGCGGGCGTGTCCTGGGAGCGATAACCGTGCAGAGCACCCGCGAGGCCGCCTTCGCCGGCGCCAACGTTGCCACCCTGCAGATGATGGCCGACCAGGTGGCGATGGCGATTGACAATGCCCGGCTTTTCACTCAAACCCAGGCTGCTCTGCAGGAAGTGCGGGCCGCCCATCGGCGTTACCTGGTCCAATCGTGGCGCGAGTTCCTGGCCGCCGAGCCAGTATCGCGGGTGGACTATAGACTACCGGGAGTGGAAATAGGAGACGGCGATCTCTTGCGCCAGACGCAACGTGCGGCAGTGGCCCACCAACGCACCGTCGCCGCGAGCAGTCCCGCTTCAGAATCCGAGGGGGCGGTTTCCGCGCCGCAGGCGGCGCTGGTGGTGCCTCTCAGGCTACGTGGGCAGGTCATCGGCACGATGGCCTTGCACGAAACGCGCCATCAGCGCCCCTGGACTGCCGAGGAGGTCGCTCTGGCAGAGACCGTTGCCGAGCAGGTCGCGCTCACGGTGGAGAACCTGCGCCTGATGGACGAGACACAGCGCCGCGCCGTGCGCGAGCGCGCGATCCGTGAGGTTTCCGATCGAATGCAGCAGGCCACGGACCTGGAGACCCTGATGCGCATTACGGCAGAAGAGTTGAACCGGCTCCTGGGAGGCTCGCATACCTATGTGCGTTTGGGCCTTGAGACGCCCTCAACCTCCTATGCCACTGGCGACGGGCACGGTGAAGGAGATAATGAAGATGCCACCTAAGCACGAAAGAGAGAACCGGCGGATGGGGAAAGAGTCTGTTGGGTCGCAAAACCCGCGCCCGACTATCGGCCTACTTGCCGATCGGCTTGAAGAGGGGTATCAGATCTCTGTGTTGAATGGTGTCGCCGATCTGGCCGAAGAGCGTGACGTCAACTTGCTGTGCTTCTCGGGCAGGCCATTGCGCTCGCCCTACGGGTTTGAGGCGCAGGGTAACGTGCTCTACGAACTGGTGAATGTGGCAAACACCGATGGGCTGATAATCACGTCTAGCGCATTGACCTCTTACACCAGCCCTGAAGAACTCTTGCACCTCTGCGAGCGGTATCACCCACTGCCTATGGTTAGCATCGCCCAGAGCATGGAGGGGGTTCCCAGTATATTGGTGGACAACGCGCAGGGCGTGCGTGACGCAATCCGCCACCTCACCGAGGTGCACGGCT
>DAOUBA010000094.1:0-12046 GCA_034432855.1 Anaerolineae bacterium
AGCTTACTATCACTTTGTCAAGTACCTTTCCATTGAGCGGCGAATAGACGTGTGAGCACATCTCGCAAAAGGCAGGCTTTTGGAGTCGCGGGGCAAGTATGCGCCGCACGAGTGATACTGAGCGACTGAACAGCCGCCGGTACAGCGAGCCAGCGCCTGCGCTGGGCAGAGGGCACTGTTATCCCTATCCTGGTATACGAGCGTGCCGTTCGGCAGGCTCACGGCGCAGCCGGAGGCAGGGGCTCACCTTACGTTATCCAGGGTTTCAGCGCCACGAGCCGGGGGCAAGCCAAGCTATTCGGCGAGGGTCTGGTTAGCCTCAAGGAGGTGGACGGTCGGCCCCCGGCTCGCCTGGCGCGTTGCCTTGGGCAACGGTTCAGCAGTCAGCATAGCGCGTGCGGGGATGTGCCCGCGACGCCAAAGCGTGAGAGTTTACATGGCGGCTCCTTTCTTGGGGATCAAGAGGATGGAACGCTGGTCGCGCAGGGTCGCCCACAGGATGCCGATGGCACGCCGGGCGGTGGCGACGCGGGCGACGCCGGCGGGCTTGGACTTCTTGAGGGTGTGGTAGTACTGGCGCAAGACAGGTTGGTGCAGGATCAGTGTGGCCAGGGCATTGAGCAAGGCGCGCCGGAGGTAGACATCGCCGACCTTGACGACTTTGCTGCCTTTGCCCTTGCGCTGGCGAGTGCCGGAGTCATTGCGGCCAGGGACGAGGCCACTGCGGCGGAAGACCTGTCCGGCGTATGTGTAATGGGCCGGGTCACCGATAGCGGCGGCCAGACTGACGACCTGGACATCGCTGAGGCCCTTGTACTGGGTCAAGACCTGGTAAGGTGTTTGGGCGAGCAAGGCGCACAAGCGTTCTTCGAGTTGAGCGATGTGGCGTTCGACTTCTTCGAGCAGCGCCAAGTCGTGGGACAGGAGCTCGCAGCGGACAGCGGCCAGTTCGGGGTCGGGCAGCAGGATTTGCTCAGCATAGGCGATGATTTTGGCGGCCAGGCGGTGTCCCAGGCGGTAGCGGTGAGCGTGGAAGGCGTCTACCAGGTCTTGGGGCGTCATCTTTGACAACTTGTGTGGGTCAGGACAGACGCGGATGAGGTGTTGGAGGGTCTGGCAGGCCCAGAAGTCGGTGGCAAACAGCGGGGTGTAGCGCCCTTTGGCTTCGTCGCCCATCAGCACCAGGCCGGGGAAGATGCGGTCGAGATGGCCGATGATCTGGTTCTGCAGCGCCGTGCGCATCTTGACCTTGCTGAGGCGCACGCGGTCGAGGTGCTGCAGTTGCAGGTAGACGCCGGTGGCCGGTTGGAAGGGTGTGCCCTCGCCACGACGGAGCAGATCGCCAATGGCGGCCGTGTCGATATCGTCGTCTTTCTCGTAGCGCATCATGTGTTGGTGGCGGTTCTCTTTGACGGCGTAACTGTTGACCAGCGTGACAGGTTGCGGACGTGCTTGCAGGTGGCGGGCGAGGTTCTCGAAGTAGTGACTGCTGGGTTCCATGCCGACCAAGACGATCTGCGCGTGGGTACGCGCAACAGCCTGGTCGATCTCGCGGCACAGCCGGTCGAACCCGCTCTGGAAGATGTCAATCTCGAACCTGGGGTTGACGATCTCACCGAGAGCGTTGTGGATGATGACGACGTGAAAGTACTTGTGGATGTCGAGGGAGACGCACAGGATGCGATCCAGCGGGATACCGCGAATCTGGTCGGCAAACGCTTGTCCGCGTTGACCACGCAGATGAGTGCTTTTTCCGGCTCATCACGAAGACCTCCTGAAAGTGAGTGTCCCCGTTGACGAGGCCGGAACGGGACTACACTGTGCGTCTCCTATCTGCAACAACAGGCTCCGGTCTCGTCGTATGTCGGGGCGAGAATACTTTACCCTGATCGCGGGTGGTGTCAACCCCCGCAAAACCTATGATACCAGGAGGTAAATGAAATGGTCGAAATCCGTGTATCTCCAGAGCGTCTGAGAAGCGTCGCTTCCACCTTGGAGACGAACAAGACGCAGGCTGACGAGACGCTGAACACTATGATCCGGACGGTCAACGAACTATCGGGCGAGTGGACAGGTATGGCGCAAGTGGACTATGCCAACCTGTTCAACGACCAGGTGCCCAGGATACAGGCCAACCTCCGGGAAATCCTGGAAAACCTCATCCGCGAACTCCGCCGCATTGCCGATGTCTTTGAGGAGACCGACCGCGGCGTCATCTAATAAGCATTACGCAAAACGGCGATGCCACAAGCCATCGCCGTTTTTTTCATTCCTGCGGGCCTTGTTCTAGCGCCGGCCAACTCGCCGGGGCTACACCGGCGTCTTTCCATCGCTGCCGCAAGCGCGCCACCCGGTCGGCAATGGCAACGCGATCACCGGGTGTCGCCACCTGTACCATCTCCTCATTCCCACTGCGCACGACATAACCACGCCCCGGGGGCATCTGCTTGATCTCCGCAGCCCGAATTCGCAGCCCCAGGGGATTCTGATCACCAGCATCCAGGATACGCAGAACAAAACCCGAGCGACCGGTCTTGATCTGCCTGACCAGAGGGTCACTATAAGATACACCCAGGTCGGGCAACGGGCCGGCAACAATGGTATGAATGTCTACATCGCGTCCACGCTTTATGAGTAAAGCCAGCGTATCCTGGACCTCTCGCTCTCCGCTCAACGCATTGGAAAACTCGTTGTAATCGTCAAAGATGACCACAATGTGAGGCCATCCACTGCTGCCGGCAGGGGTGTCGTTCAACAGCGCCTCACGGCGTTCCAGTTCAGCCCGCAAACGAACCAGAGTACCTTCCCGACAAAAACCCTCCGGTGTCCGGCAAAAGGCGAGCACATGGGGTAAGCCCTCCAATGGCTGCAGGCTGTTGCGACGCCCAGATACCAGGATGAATTGTACCTGTTGCGGCGAGTTGAACTCGGCCAAAGCTAGCACCCAGGTGAACAGCAACGTGGTCTTACCCCCCTGAGATGTACCGGCGACGATAAAGTCAGGACCGTCGTTGATCAAGTCAACAAAAGCGGGACGCAGACGCACGCTTTCTAACCCGATCGGAACAGCTAATGGAGACCGCTGCAAAGCGGCGCCCATTGATAGCACTCTGTCCAGCGAAATCTCATCCGGCAACACCTCGACCGGCTCGGGCCGTGGCCCCTTCCATGCCTGGGCCATCTTGTCTACAACCTGTTGCAGCGCTGCAATTTGCATGCTCTCGTCCTTTTCCTGGCCAGGAGAAGCAGTCTGAAATTCAAGGGGCGGGCGGCCATACCATCCACGCCCTGCGGGGAACTTGGATTCCCTGCCGATCTTGGGCCGCATGCCCAATACGATGCTGTACTCTTCGACATCCGCCAGGCACAGCACAAGTCGCCGCGCCACTACGCTTGTGATCGTGGTGGGGATATCCCCCGCCCGGTCACCGATCAACACGACATGGATACCATAAGGCCCGCCCTCGCGGATAAGGCGCGTCAGTTGAAGCATCTCCTCTGGGAACATGGTACGGAATTCGGCAAAACCGGTGATGACGAGGACAATGGCCGGTGGTGACTTCTGGGGACCCAGTTCACGTAGCCGCACCAGCCCATCTACCCCGGCTCGGTTACACAGGTTCTTACGCTCATCCAAAGAATCAAGCAGGCGGCGAAAGAGGCGACGGATGCGCTCCTCGTCCAAGGGCAGGAACACACCGCCTGTGTGGGGCAAGGACTCGAAAACCTGAAGTGCCTGTCCACCGAATTCGAGCAGGTAAAAGTGCAACTCGTCTGGCGCGTGTGTCTGGGCCAGGCTCATGACCAGGGTACGGGCAAGCATCTCCTTGCCCGACCCGGGTGCGCCGACGACGATCAAGTGCCCGTCTTGCTCATCGAGTTTGAGCAGCAAGGGGATTTGACGCTGGTGAGCCGGATCATCCAGAAGCCCCAAGAGCACCCCCAGCCAGGGGCGATTGTCCAGGTTCGGCTCTCGCGGTGCCGGGAGCGATGCCGGCAGAGACGGCACGGCAGCGATGGGAACTCCACAGGCCGTACAAAACTTGGCATCTGGTTTCAAGAGGTTATTACACCGATAACAGCGGAACCGTACGGGAGTTCCACAGACACTACAGAATTTGGCCCCTAGCCGCAGGGAACTCCCACAGGCGTAACAATAGTGTGCTCGCAACACTTGCGGCGTCGGATGCGTGCGATCGAAGACCCATCCGCTTCCATTCCATCCGGCGTATCCCTCACGTTGCAACAGAGTAGGCAGAGCCACGTGATCCGGCAGCGGTGCGGGCCATGGGCTGGGCAATTTTGTGATGTTCAACTGCCTGGCTGTATCCACCAATCGCGGCACGATCACATCAATGTCAGTCGGTGCATCCTGGGCACTTTTGCGCTTTTGCGCCTGCTTCGAGTCGAATAGCACGGTACGTCGGCCCAAGGGGGAGACTTGGGCGATAAAGATGCGCTCTTCACGCACTCCTACGAGTGTGTCGGTATCCCCCAATACGCGGTAACGCCCGGCCACGCGCGCGACTTGAAAAAGTTCGAACACATCGTTGTTACCCACCTGAAGATACCCCCGCCCAGGCATCCGCGGCAAATCGGAGGCCTCCGGGCGATGGAGCATCTCCATGCTTTCCTGGCGCGACTCCACACGCAGGCAGATACGGAACCTGGCGTTGGCCCAGATCTGTTGCTTTACCACACCTGCCGGGCTCTGGGTGGCCAGAATCAGGTGGACACCCAGCGAGCGCCCCACCCGCGCGATGGCGATCAGTCCATCCATAAAATCGGGATAATCGTTGACCAATTCGGCGAACTCGTCAATGATCACCACCAGGCGTGGCAACGGCTCCTTGACCTTTCCCTGCCAATATAACTGCTGATAGGGCCCAATATCATTGACGCCCGCGTCATTAAAGAGCTGCTTCCGCCGGTCCATCTCAGCCTGTAGGGCTACCAGCGCACGTTCAGTCAGGTTGCCGCTGAGATCGGTAACCATCCCCAGTGTGTGCGGCAAGTCCACCAAGTCGGAGAACGCCCCGCCGCCCTTAAAATCTACCAGCACAAAGCCAACATCGTAGGGATGGTGTGTGAGCGCCAGGGCGAGCACCAACGTTTGGAGCAATTCGCTCTTGCCCGATCCGGTAGTACCGGCGACCAGGCCGTGGGGGCCATGGCCGGTATGATTCAGGTCTAATACCATCGGCTGACCGCCACGCCGCACGCCGATCGGCACTTTGAGATATCGGTCAGGCGAACGATGTTGCCAGTTCTGGACTATGTCGTACCCGGCGATATCCTTGATGTGCATGACGTCCAGCAAACGCACACTAGAGGGTAGCGCAGTATCCGATTGTAACGTGTACACTTTGATAGGCGCAAGGCTACGGGCAATCTCTTCGCCCAACCCGGCATCGGCGTACTCGGGCCGGCAATAAAAAACCTGACCAGCGGCACTGGCAACCGCACACCTGAGCTGTCCATCAGGCTGTGATTCGACAACGGTGCTGCAACCCATCGGCACCTGCGGCGCGTGATCTACCAGAAAGATGGCCGTGACATTGAGTTGCCGCCCCTCGGACGAGAGCAGCAGGTGAAGGGCCGGATCATTGTGCACCAACGCCAGGTTCTCCACAATAAGCACCAACCAGGGCCACGATGACATCCGCTCGCCATGCTGAGCCGCATAGAGCTGGTTCTGGCGGCGGTGCAACTCTTCCAGCAGATCCCTCATCACATCCTGTGCGGCAAGAGAGTCATTGGCCAGGTAATGCCGCCCACTCTCATCGTCCAGTGCATAAGTATGTGGAAGCCACTTCAACCACTCCCATTCCGCCGTCCGATCGGGCGAATAGACGGCCAAGAGATGAACTTCGTCGGGTGAGTGATGAACGACCAGATTGCAGATTATGGCGCGCGCAATGCCGGAACGGTCGGACAAACTTCCGGCAATCCCCAATGGGCCTGCGCGCAGACTTACTGTCACCGGCACCTGAGGAACCACAGCGTATTCGGCCTCCATCGCATGAGCCTCATTCAGCCGAGGATCGGGCATATCGGGATGAGGTGCCAAGACAGCAATAGATGAGGGGAGAGTACCGATACCCAGGCGTACGCTCATAAAGTCCGCATCTTCAGGACGGCGCTCCCACAACCGTGGATCACGACTCTTGGCACGAGATAGCAACGCCGTCAGGTCCGGATCTACAGCCGTGCGGATACGTTGTTGCTCTGCCCGCAAGTGTTCCAGTTCGGCTTTTTTCTGGCGCAGGGCTGCAGTGTAGGCAGCCTCTTTTTCCTGAACATCTTTCTTGTGATTCCTGCGCTGGATCACAGTGCCGAGGATGGAAGCAAGCACCGAAATGCCTGACATGGCCGCCATAGGAATGGCGAGTAGCCAGTTCTGATAAACCGCCCCGTATATTCCGACCATAATGAAAACCCCTGCCAGTGGCAGCAATGAGAGAAACCAGCTGAATCTGGGCAGCGGACTGATGGAAGGCGGACCGGGAATCTTAACCTCCCCCTGCGGTAGCGGCTCCAGGATACGGGGCATACGGTTAAAGAACTCTGTGCGGCTCATCGCTCCCCTGATACTTTCGACAATTGAAGATTCGCCAGTTCTCCTCAATCAGAGGTCATATTGCCAATGGGCACAGTCTTCCATTATTTACCACGAAGGAGACAAAGGATTCTGGCTGATACCACTCGTGTCTTACGACAAGCGTCCGGCTGTTCCGACTAAACTTGGAGAGCCCTGTGCTTGTCCACAGTACCGTCAACCTTCGTGCCCTTTGTGTCCTTTGTGGTTAGAAGTGTACACCTCTTTCGACTACTATGCAACAACTCGATTTCGCAGCACATGTACGTGGATTACATATGCGTCTATCAGCAGTAGGGCTTACGCCTCCACTGCCTCCCGCGCCGCGCGGATGTTCGAGGCCGGCGCGACGATGGGCGTGACGCAACCCGTGCCGAGAATAAAGCGCCGTCCCCCGGTCTGGGCCATCGCATCGGCAGCCTGTACCCGCACCGTCTCCGGTGTCCCACGGACCATCACCTCCCATTGCTGCAAGCCGCCGCACACCGCACCGCCAAAGCGCCGCTGCCCCTCGGCCAGCGTCGGGGGCGTCTCCCGATCGTGCCAGTTGATCACCTGCACCGGGTAATCGGCGAGCAGGTCGAACATCACGCCGGTTCCGTGCAGGTGGAGGACGTTGAACCATAGCCCCTGCGCTGCCTCCAGGATGCGCAAATCGTAGGGACGGCCATAGACGGTGTACTCCGCTTCGCTCAGCAGCCTGTACTGCGCGTGCTGCACGGCATAAAAGATGCCGGCGATCCCCGTCTCCCGCGCCGCCTCGACGAAACGCACCGTCGTCTCGGTAATCGTCTCCAGGCCGGCACAGAGCGCACCAGGCTCACGCCGCATGTGCACCAGAAGGTTTTCCTCACCCACCAGGTTCTTGGCCTGCGCCAGCGGGCTAAAGATCGTCTGGATGAAAGGGACTTCCTCTCCCAATTCGCGGGCAATCAGACGCAAAGCCTGCAACTGGGCTCCAAGTGCCCCCTGAGTCGGATTGAGTGGTTGGAGCGCATACCAATCGGCAGGGGATTTGATAGGATGCACGGTATACTCGCGCGTCCCTTCCATATCTCCCAGCCAGACATCCTCTGCCCCCCAGTCCTGGAGACAGAAACTGCTCGCCGGCGTAACCTTGACGAAATCAAAGTCGTAGCGGCGCTGAAAAGCAACCGTCTCGGCGGCCAGGTCTTCCGGGCGAAAATCGTCGCCGGGAAAGTGGCGCCACAATGCCACCGGCGGGCGATCCACCGGATCGCCGCGAATCGCGGCTCGCAATCGTTCGACTTTGGTCATCTCACTCCTCCACCACAATCGTCGCGATCACCAGGCTATCGCCAGCGGCCTGCCCGGCCTCGTCGTAGCGCAGCAACCGATAGTTTCCCGCCAGCGAGTAGATGCCCACGTTGAGCAGGTACTCCCCCGGTGGGGCATCCGGCGAAACGCGAACCTCGTACTCGTCCCACACATACCGGTCGAGCGGCCAGCGCGTCGTCGGTAAATCGCCGGGGTTGAGGTGATCCTCCTGCCCCCACACGACGTCGAGCGGCTGCGCCAGATGCACGAACGACTGGTAATTCTCAACCATCGGCGCCAGGGCGCGCCAGTAGAGCACAACGGTGAACGTCTGTCCGGGATGGACGTGCTGTCGGGAGAGATCGTAGCCCAAGAGTTCGATCTGATTACCAAAGTTGGCGCGCAATCGGTTCTGGGCCGCCCAGGCTTCTCCAGGCGGCGAGGTGTAGCGCAGCCAGCCCTCGCGGGGATCAATTACCGCACCCTTCAGGAACACGAACAAGGCCAGAGCACCCGCAAGCCAGATTAGGGATTGGGGATTAGGGACTAGGGACTGAAGACTGGGGACTGGGGACTGGAGACCAGGAACCGGGGACTGACCAGGCATCAACACCAGCGTAAGGATGAATGCCAGAAGGCCAAGCGCGGAGAGGATCCAGCCGGCGGTACGTGGAGGCGTGTCGCCAAAATGCACCAGAACGTCATGCTCGCCGGCGGGCACCCAGAAGGTGATGAACCCTTCGGGGCCGGCAACCTCGATGGCGACCTCCTTGCCGTCCACAGTGGCCCGCCAGCCGGGGAAGTAGAAGGTGAACAAGCGAAAGACAAACTCGTGCGGGGTCGAAACGACGAAACGGTCATAGAGGGGGCCCTGCGCGACGAGTTCGACGGTGGCACCCTCCGGCAACGTGGCACGGTTGACGCGATCCACCGGGCCGCCGCGGGCGTAGGATGCGAGCAAGGCTGGCTCGGCGTGCATCAACACCAGGGCCGCCCCTGTGGGCACGAAATCGCCGGTCGAGGTGGTACCGTAGGCCAGGCTTCTCTGCTCCCAGGCGATGATGTCGGCCGGCGCGGTGCCGCCGAAATCGGCAGTCCACGGCGGCGGGTAGAACAGCGGCAACGCCAGAAGCAGAAAAACCAGCGCTGCCAACGCCACAACCGGGCCGCGCCAGCGGGACTGGGGTAGCCGAGCGATGCCACTCGCCGCACACACCGCCAGCATCAGATTCGCCGGCCCCAACAAGCGCCACGGGAACTGGAGATAGGCCATTCCAGGCACATGCTCCCAGACTACCCTCGAGACGGGTAATATCAGAAAAACAAGCGCCAGCGCCCCGAAAAGGAAGAAGAGGAGAGAGCGCTCTCCCTGCCCCCCCAGGCACAAGGTACGTCTCGCGCCTATGACGGCTATCGGGAACGCAGGCAAGGCCAACAGCCACTGCGCCAGGCCCAGATTGTGATGGAAGCGGGGAGCCGTCGCCCCCAGATCGAGAACCCGTGACGGCGCCAGCAGTTCGCCCGGCGACACAAAGTGCTCACGAAAGTCGAAATGCCCTGGGCCAGTGACATCGAGACGCACCGCTTCCCACTCCAGGAGAGCCGGCAACCAGAAAAAAGCGATGAGTGTCGCTGCCAGCACAAAAGCCAGCCCCCCCCACCCTGCCCGATGGCGATTTCCGCCCAACGTCACCTCCCACACCCAGTAGGCCAGGAGCAACCCGGCGGAAACCAGGCCGAGCAGATTGTGACTAAAGACGAGCGCCGCGAGCGTCAGCACACTCCCTGCGAATACCCCTCGCCCCACCCTATTCCGCAACAAGCGGCAGAAAAAGTAAAAAGTCAGCGGCAAAAGGCAAATGGCAAAGTGTTCCGCCAGGTCGCCGCGTGCATGCGGGTCAATGAAAACAACGTAAGGCGCAAACGTAAAAGAGGCAGCTGCAATAAGGCCCGCCGCCGCATCGCAGGACACCTCGCGTCCCAACAGGTAGGCTCCCAGCGAAGCCAGCACCAACCCCAGGACAAAGACCGCCTTGACCCCGCCGACGACGTCCACCCCTGGCAAGAGATCGAACAGGTTCGCCAGGTAGTAGGTAAACGGGGCATAATAGTTGAAGATGGGATAGCCGTAGCCCAGGTACAGGTCGGGCGCCCAGCGCGGATAAAAGGCGCCGGCGCGCAAGAGATGCCCTAACTCTGCCGCTCGATAGATATGCAACTCGGCGTCCGTATCGTGAGGCAGCCCTGGACGGGCGAGGAAAGGCCAGGCAGCGATCAGCCCTAACGCCACCACCAACACCAGCCCCCAGTCCATTGAACCATAAAGGACACAAAGGACACTACGATTTTCCCCTTGTGTCCTTTGTGTCCTTCGCGGTAAACCACTCACGTCGGACGCACTCCGTGCTTCCGTATGATGTCCACCAATCCCTGACGCACCTTGCAGTTTCGGAATGCGAATGACTGCAGCACCCGGTCGAGTTCGGCCTCCGACATCCCCTTGAACCGCTTGGCGTAGGTTGGCTGCATCAGGCTGGCGACGTAGCACGAGAGTGCCGCCTGTGCCAGATAGCGCGAGTTCGCCCGTGGGTCAATATCCGGATCGCCGATGACCTGTTCGACGTGGCGGGCCAGGTCTTGCACCATCTTCAGCGCCGGGGCGTCGGAAGACATCCAGGAATCCACCCCCAGCAGCCGCTTGGCCTCCAGAACAGGCGCAATGATCTGCAGGTACTCGGAATCGGGAGCGACCGTGACCCAGCCCATTGCGCCGATGTCCTTGTACGTCCAGGTCGTCCAGTGCGCGCCGTATTCCTCGAACACATCAATCTGCTCGTCGAGCGCCCGCAGCCGGTCGGGGATTTCCTCCGGCGGGCCACTGAATCCGGCGCCGAACTCGCCCACCCACAGGGGCACATTGTGCTTTTGGGTGAACTGGGTACCCTCGTGTGCCAAAAAGACACGCACCTGCTTCTGCCGGTCCCAGTGTTCGCCGGCGATCTCGCCGGGATAACGGCCGGGGCCAAAACCGGCGGCGTTGTAGTTGTGGCTGCTATAAACCAGGTTCTCGGCGAAAGGCGCGTCCAGGCCGGCGAAACGGCTGGAAAAGAGGTCACCTTCCAGAAAGATGATGTGGTCGGGGTCAATCGCGCGAATGGCGTTCACCACACGGCGATACACGCGGTTGATCGCATCCCAGTCCGGTGTAGGGGCATCATTGAAACGCCCGTGCGGCGCGTTGGTGATCGGCTCGTTCATCACGTTGTAACCGGCCACGGTAGGATTGCCCTTGTAGCGACGGGCGAACTCTTCCCACAGCGCGATGAAGCGATCCTGGAACTGCCTGTGCTGCCAGAAGAAAGTGTGGCGACTGGAGTTATCGCAATGCCAGTCGGTGTTCTGCCAGCCTTGGACGGCGTGCAGGTCGAGGATGACGTAGAGGCCGTGTTTGGCGCACCAGCCGACGACGCGGTCCAGCCGCTCGAAACCGGATTCCAGGTAGCGGAACGGCTCGTCGTCGCGCTCGAAGTGACGGTAGTTGAGCGCCAGCCGCACGACGTTCGCGCCGCAGGATTTGATGAAGGCGACGTCCTCCTCGGCGAAGAAGTAATCGAGCAGCCGGTCGAAGAAGAACTGCGCCTTCTCCGGCCCCAGCACCTGGGCCATTGCCGCGCGCAGGCCGTGCTCATCGCCGGGGTAGCCGTCAATAAAGTGCTCCATGTTCATCCAGCCGCCGACGCACGTCCCGCGCAGGCGCACAGGGCGGCCTTGCGCGTTCACGATCTGGTTCGATTTGACTTGCAGGATGTCCATTGGTGATGCCTCCGTTTGGTTGGTTGGTTTGTTGGTTGGTTTGTTGGTTGGTTGGTTGTAGCATCGGGCCTCGTGCCCGTCACCGGATTTTGGTTGGTTGTAGCATAGGGCCTCGTGCCCGTTGCGGCACGTCCAGCACCGCATCCCCCACGGCGCGCTCGCCGAGGCACGGCTGGAACAGCCATATCACACCATCTCATATCCCACCGCAGGACAAATTTGCCCGTAATTGCTCAGCCTACCCTACCGCAGGTTCGAAAATAGCGTCTGCACCAGCCTAAAGGGCCGGTGCTGGGAGGCTCAACCTCTCCTAACCCCTCCCTCACCCTCCCCTTCCCTCTCCGCAACGGAGAGGGA
>DAOUBA010000095.1:0-9635 GCA_034432855.1 Anaerolineae bacterium
TGGGCAAGAAAATTCACCACGAAGGACACAAAGTCACACAAAGGAAATAAAGGAATTCCTTCGTGTCCTTTGTGTGCCCTTCGTGCCCTTGGTGGTTTTTGGTTCCGGCTTGTCCGGGTTAGGAGGCACTATGAAAAACATCACCGTCATTGGCGTCGGCTACGTGGGGCTGGTTACTGGCGTCTGCTTCGCCGACCTGGGCAATTGCGTCGTCTGCGTGGACATCAACGAGCAAAAGATCGAGAGCCTGAAGCAGGGCATCATGCCGATCTATGAGCCGGGCCTGGAGGAACTGGTAGAACGCAACGTGCGCGCCGGCCGGCTCAGTTTCACCACCTCGTATGCCGAGGGGTTGAAGGAGGCCGAGTTCGTGTTCATCGCCGTGGGCACTCCCGAGGGTGTAGACGGCGAGGCCGATTTGCAGTACGTGCGGATGGCCGCGCGCTCCATCGCCGAGGTTATGGATCACCCGCTGATCATCGTCAACAAGTCCACCGTGCCGGTGGGCACCGGCGACTGGGTAGCCGAGATCGTCCACGAATACCGCAACAACGACGTGGACTTTGCCGTCGTCTCGAACCCCGAATTCCTGCGCGAGGGTTCCGCCATCAGCGACTTTATGTTCCCCGACCGCATCGTGTTGGGCTCACTGAACCGTGAGGCTGCTGAGAAGGTCGCGCAGTTGCACCTGCCGCTGCGGGCGCCGATCATGATCACCGACCTGCGCACGGCGGAGATGATCAAGTACGCTTCCAACGCCTTCCTCGCCACGCGCATCTCGTTCATCAACGAGATCGCCAACATCTGCGAGGCGTTGGGCGCCGACGTGAAAGAAGTTGCCACCGGCATGGGCTACGACAAGCGCATCGGGCGCACTTTCCTCGACGCAGGTGTGGGCTATGGCGGTTCGTGCTTCGCGAAAGACGTGAAGGCCCTGGCCTACATGGCCGAGGTCAAGGGCCGCCACCCGCAACTCTTGCGCGCGGTGATGGAGATCAACGCCTACCAGCGCCGGTCGGTGGTGCGCAAACTGGAAGAGATGCTGGGCGACCTACGCGGCAAGACGATCGGACTGCTGGGCCTGGCGTTCAAACCCAACACCGACGACATGCGCGACGCGCCCTCGATCACCATCGCCCGTGCGCTCCAGACAGCCGGCGCTCACGTGCGCGGCTACGATCCGGTGGCGATGAAGGTCGCTGCGCAGGTGATGCCCGGCGTGGAACTGGTGGAAGATGCCTACGTGCTGGCGCGGGGCTGCGACGCGCTGGTCGTGGTCACCGAGTGGAACGAATTCAAGAACCTCGACCTGACCCGCATCCACGATCTGATGAACCAGCCGGTGCTGGTGGACGGGCGCAACATCTACGAGCCCGCGCTGATGCGGGAATTGGGATTCGCCTACCGCGGTATGGGGCGGGGATACGAAGACTGGGGATTGGCAGACTGAAGATTGGGGATTGAGGGACGATGAAGCGGACGAACGGGTTCATCAAAACGACGCTGGACAACGGTCTGACCGTGCTGATCAAAGAGTCGCATTCCGCGCCGGTCGCCAGTTTCTGGGTGTGGTACCGCGTGGGCAGCCGCCACGAGCACACCGGCATCACGGGCATCTCTCACTGGGTCGAACACATGCTCTTCAAGGGCACACCACAGTTCCCCAAGGGCGCCGCCGATAAAGCCATCGCCCGCGAGGGAGGCACGTTCAACGGCCTGACCTGGTACGACTTTACCACCTACTTCGCCACACTGCCCGCAGATCGCATCGAACTTGCCCTGCGCATCGAGGCCGACCGCATGGCCAACGCGCTCTTCGACCCCGACGAGGTCGCTGCTGAACGCACCGTCATCATCAGCGAGCGGCAGGGGGCAGAGAACGAACCCGAGTTCCTGTTGGGCGAGGAATTGCTGGCGGCGGCCTTCCGTGTGCATCCCTACGGCGTCGAAACGCTCGGCCACATGTGTGATCTGGAGACCATAACGCGCGAGCAACTCTACGCGCACTATCGCACCTACTATGCGCCCAACAACGCGCTGGCTGTCGCCGTGGGCGACCTGGACGCGGATCAGATGCTGCAGATGATCCGCCAGCACTTTGAAGCGACCCCCGCAGGCCCTGCTCCCCCACCCGTCACGGCAGTCGAGCCGCCGCAGAAAGGAGAGCGACGTGTGACCTATCAAGGCGAGGGCAACGTGGCCTATCTTCAGGTCGCCTTCCGCATCCCCAGTGTCCACGACCCGGACTTTTTTGCGCTGACCGTACTCAGCGCCGTCCTCAGCGGCGCCAGCGGGCTGGCCTTTCTCGGTGGGGGGCTGACCAACCTCAGCAGCCGTCTCTACAAGGCGCTGGTGGCAACGGGACTGGCCGCCGACGTATCGGGATCGCTTGCACCCACGGTGGACCCCTTCCTCTACGGCATCTCGGCCACCGTGCACCCCGACCATACCCTGGCCGAGGTCGAGGAAGCCCTGGACCGGGAACTGGAACGGGCCATCGCCGAACCGATCACACAGGAGGAATTGACCAAGGCGATCAAACAGGCCAAGGCGCAATTCGCCTACTCCAGCGAATCGGTCACCGGTCAGGCGATGTGGCTGGGCTACAGCGAGATATTTGCCGACTATACCTGGTTCGAGAACTATATCGCCAACCTGAGCGCTGTCACAGTCGGGGATGTACAGCGCGTGGCGCAGACCGTACTCAGGCACTCGAACCGTACAGTAGGCTGGTACATACCCACCAACCAACTAACCAACTAACCAACTAGGAGCCCCATGTCCATTCCCGGACCCAACGACATCTCCCGACACGAGTTATCCAACGGCATCGTTGTCCTTATATGCGAGAATCATGCCAGTCCCTCCGTGATCGTGAATGGCCTCGTGCGCGTGGGCGCTGCCGACGAGCGCCCGGAACAGGCCGGGCTTGCCGCCTTCACTGCCGCCGCTTTAATGCGTGGTACGGCCAGACGCACCTTCGCGCAGATTTACGAGGAATTGGAGTCGGTGGGTGCCAGCGCCGGCATCAGCGCCGGCACGTACTCCACTGGCTTCGCCGGCAAGAGCCTGGCTGAAGACCTGCCACTGGTGCTCGACATCCTCTCCGACGCGCTGCGCCACCCCACCTTCCCGCCCGACGAGATCGAGAAACTGCGCGGCGAGATCCTCACCGATCTCGAAGAGCGCGCACACGATACCGCGCGCATGGCTGCGCTCACGTTCCACGAACTGGCCTATCCCGCCGGCCACCCTTACGCCCGTAGCCTGAGCGGCTACATTGAGACGGTGAGCCCCATTACCCGCGACGACCTGGCAGCGTTCTACAGCGGCGGGTATGGCCCGACAGGAATGATCGTCGTCGTGGTGGGTGCAGTGAAAACAGACGAGGCTCTGGTGCAGGTCGAGGCAGCCCTTGGCGATTGGACGAGTTCAACTTACGAGCGCATGCCGTTGCCGGATGTCCCGCGCATCACCGAGGCACGCGAGCGCTTCGTCCCCATCCCCGGCAAGACACAGTGCGACATCGTGCTGGGCTATCCCGGCCCGGCCCGCACCGACCCGGCCTTCCTCGACGCTGCCGTGTGCAACACCGTGCTGGGTGTGTTCGGGATGATGGGGCGCCTGGGCGACAAGGTACGCGATGAGCAGGGGCTGGCCTATTACGCCTATAGCCGCGTGGACGGTGGCCCCGGCCCCGGCCCCTGGCGCGTGATCGCCGGCGTCAATCCGGCCAACGTCGAGCGGGCCATCGCCAGCATCCGCGCCGAAATCGCGCGTATCTGCGAAGAGCCGGTAGATGAGCAAGAACTGGCCGATAACAAGGCCTTCCTCACCGGCAGCCTGCCCCTGCGCCTGGAGACTAATGAGGGGGTGGCTCAGGTCATCCTGGATATGGAGCGCTACAGCCTGGGGCTGGATTATTTGCAACGCTACACCGGCCTCATAGAGGCTATCACCGCTGAACAGGTGCAGGCCGCCGCCCAACGCTGGCTCGACCCCGATGCCTATGCATTGGCCATTGCAGGGCCGACAGCAGAATGAGAAGATAAATCCGGTTACAGATGCGCGCAATACCACACGGATTCAGGCTGTCTACTCAAGCGGGCAAGTCGGCGATTAAGAGACCGCCCCTCTGGAAACTAACGGCTCTCATTGGCGGCGCCGTACATATAGCTGGTGCGGTCACAACGTTACCGGCGTCACGCGAGCAGCGATTGCAGCAGGCGAACCAATGGCAAGTCTACCTTCTTTGCCCGTCGAGTACCCACCGTTATTCGCCTATCTGCTTGTACCGCTCACTTTCCTGCCGTATGGCCTGGCTTGCTTGGTGTGGATGGGGTGCCTGCTGGCAGCACTCTGGTCCAGTGTCCAGCTTCTAACAGGCCTGTTCAGGCAACCTCGCTGGCTGATGCTGGCAGCGGTGATGACATTCAGTCTGATCACCTTGGGATTAGCATGGGGGAACGTGAGCCCCCTGCTGTTATTGGGTATTTTGATCCTTGCCAAGTCATTGGCTTCAGAAAGAACAAAGGTGTTCGATCTGTGGCCCTACCCGTTTATCGCCCTGATCAAGCTATCTCCGCTTGCCTGGGTCTTTGCTCCATTGATCAACAGACGGTGGGACTGCCTGGTGAAGACCGCCGCGATTGCCAGCATATTGATCCTGACCATGACAGTTATTCGTCCCGGTCTCACGGTAGACTTTGCGAATCACTCGTTGGAGCGTACCGGTGCACCGATGGGACGGCAGCATGAAGCGGGCAGTCTGGGGGGACATCAACTCAACATTCTCGGACTCGTGACGCATTTGACGCAATCCACCACCTTCAGCTACAGCCGCTATGGTGTCTCGGTTCCAACCAGGACTATCCCCGCATTGGTCCCAATGTCTCCAGATGCTGCTCGTGCCATCGCGCTTGCGGTGATGACCGTGGCGCTCGTGTTGCTCGCGGTCGCCTCGTGGAAAATGACAAGACAAAACCGCGCCGTGGATTCGCTGTGGCTCTGGGCCACGGGCTTGCTTGTTATCCAACCATTCACACTGTACCACTATTTAGCAACCATATTGCCCGCTTTGCTGCTTCTTGCCCTTTCCCCTAACCGACGGTGCAAATGGCTCTTTTCGATCACTTACCTTGGGGCTGGAATTTCTCGTTTCACCGGCCTGCTGACGGCCATTTTGCCCGATTGGCTCTTCCTCATCGGGGCACACTGTGGCACTCTGACTGTGACGCTCGTGGTGCTGGGCATATACTGGTGTAGCAACCAGCCACAAGCCGAGAGCACCGAGGCGTGATGAGAATCACGGGAATTCCGGATCTATGCTCACTACCGGTGTTGACCTGATCGAAATCTCGCGTATCCAGCGCGCCATCGAGCGCCACGGCGAACGCTTCCTGGCGCGCGTCTTTACCCCGACCGAGATCCTCTACTCGCGCGGGCGTGTCGCGGAACTTGCGGTGCGCTTTGCGGCCAAGGAAGCCGTCTCCAAGGCGCTGGGCATTGGCGTACGGGTACTCGCGCACGATGGCATAAATTGGCACGACGTAGAAGTGCTCAACGACATGCGCGGCAAACCGTTCGTGCGCCTTACGGGGCGCGCCGCCGAGCGCGCCGCCGAACTCGGCCTCAGCGAGTGGGCCATCAGCCTTTCCCATTCGCGCGATCACGCCGTTGCTTTTGTGGTCGCGCAGTAACCGCTCTCTTGCCCCTCTGCGGCTCCTGTGGTACACTACGTTCACGCAAGAGGAACCAGACCAGATGAGGAGAAGCCATACAATGAGCACTAAGATAGGCCGCGTCTTTTCCGGCGCCCGGCCCACCGGCCGCCAACATCTTGGAAATTACCTCGGCGCCATCCGCAACTATGTGGCGCTGCAGGACGATTACGACTGCGTCTACTGTGTCGTGGACCTGCACGCGCTGACCACGCTGCAAGACACCGATAAACTGCGCGAGTGGACCTACGAAATGGTGCTGGACTGGCTGGCTGCCGGAATGGACCCCGACCGCGGCACCATCATCTTCGTCCAGTCCCATGTGCCGCAGGTCACCGAACTGCACACCATCCTCTCGATGGTCACGCCGCTGGGGTGGCTGACCCGTCTGCCCACGTTCAAGGAGAAGGTGCGCCAGCAGCCCGACAACGTCAATTACGGCCTGGTGGGCTATCCGGTGCTGATGGCTGCCGACATTACACTCTACAAGGCGGATATTGTCCCGGTGGGTATTGACCAGGTCCCCCACCTCGAGTTCACCCGCGAGATCGTGCGCCGCTTCAATTTTAACTTCGGCGAGGTGTTGGTCGAGCCGCAGCCCAAACTGACCGATTTCCCGAAGGTGTTGGGCATTGACGGCCAGCAGAAGATGAGCAAGTCGCTGGACAACCACATCGAACTCGCCTACACGCCGGAGGAGATTCATCAGCGGGTGATGGAAATGGTCACCGACCCGGCCCGGCGCTACCGTCACGACCCCGGACATCCAGAGGTGTGTAACGTCTTTGCCCTGCATGGCTTTTTCTCGCCCGACCAGGTCGCACAGATCGAAGTGGACTGCCGCGCCGCGCAGATCGGCTGCGTGGAGTGCAAGCAACTTTTTGCCAGGAACCTGACCGAGCATTTCACGCCGTTCCGCGAACGTCGCGCCGCATTGGCCGCCAACCCAGATCACGTGTGGGACGTCCTGCGTGAAGGCGCCCGCCGCGCTTCGGTCATCGCTGCCCAGACCATCGCCGAGGTCAAGGCGGCAGTGGGCCTGCCCTGATGATCGGGCATCGGAGCAGCAATGCGCGCAGTCGTACAACGGGTTAGCCGGGCCTCTGTCAGAGTGGACGGCAAAACCGTCGGGGAAATCGGACAGGGCGTCGTCGTACTGGTGGGCGTGACGCACGGCGATGGCCGCGAGCAGGCGGACTGGTTGGCGGAGAAAATCGCGGGCTTGCGCATCTTCGAGGACGCCGGGGGCAAGATGAATCTGGGGCTGACCGACGTAGGCGGCGCGGCGCTGGTCGTCTCCCAGTTCACGCTGTACGCCGACGCCCGCAAGGGGCGTCGCCCCGGTTTCACGGATGCCGCCCCGCCGGAGGTTGCCGAGCCGCTGGTGGACTATTTCGCGCAGGCGTTACGGGCGCAGGGCGTGCCGGTCGAGACCGGCGTCTTTCGCGCGCATATGTTGGTGGAAATCCACAACGATGGGCCGGTGACCATATTGTTGGAACGGTAAGGGGCGCGCACCCGATGCTTATCTATAGGGCGGCTTAGAGCCTATCCGAAACCTGGTGTGGGACGGCCTTTCCAGGCCGTCCCGGCTGGAAAGCCTGCCCTACTGGTTTTTGGGATAGGCCCTAAAAGCAGACAGAGTACGAACCGATTCTGAACCATTCCGAGCGCCCAAGAGTGAATTCTTTGACAAGCCCTGAACCTGCCGATCGGTGAACAAGTGGCAGACAGTAGGGGCAATGCCTCTCCAAGCCTGGCCCCTTTGCTCCCAAGCCAATGTCGGGGCAGTTTGCCGCAAAGCGGAATAACATTCGGGGTGACCAGAACCGAAACCAGAACTTGCCATAAATAGAATCCTGGTAATTGCTCAGCCTGCCCTCCCGCAGGTTCGAAAATGGCGCCCGCACCGGCCTAAAGGGCCGGTGCTGGGAGGGGGTACGCCCAGCGCCGCCGGTTCACGGCGGCGCAGCGGCAAAAACGTCACTCCACGCCGGGAGATCGCGCTCAAACCTGCAGGTGGGTGAGCAGTTACGAATCCTGTGATAGTTTTCAGCAGTGCCAATGTAGACAAACCCGGCGGCGCCTTACCCCAACCCTGCCGCCGCAGGCGGCGGAGGAGGGGTGAGGCACAGAAGGAGAACGAAATGATCATCGCCGTTGTGGATGGAATGGGGGGAGGGATCGGGGCACAGATCGTGACCCAGTTGCGGCAGGAATTGCCCCTGGATGTGGAGATCATCGCCCTGGGCACCAATGCCGTCGCCACGCAAAAGATGATGCAGGCCCGCGCCAGTCGGGGAGCCAGTGGCGAAAACGCCATTCGCGTCTCCATTGGCGAGGCCGACTTTATCCTGGCCCCCATCGGCGTCGTTGTACCCAACTCGATGATGGGCGAGAGCACGCCGGCAATCGCCGAAGCGGTCGCCGGCGCCCGCGGGCGCAAACTCCTGCTGCCCATCAATCAGCCTCACTTTGAGGTCGTGGGCATTGAGTGGAAGCCGCTGACCAAGCAGATCAGCACGGCCATCGAGATCATCCGCCAAGCAATGGAAGGTTGACATCTCTGCCGGTTCATGGTATATTTTAGTCACCGGCATGAAGCCGGCAAGACAGCGCATCAGAAGAGCGCCACCTAACGGCCTGAAGGCCGGAGGTGGCGTTTTTGTTGGAGGTGCAGAATGTGCGAAGCCAAAGTCTATGTCGTTAAGGATGGCAACGAGGAACAGATTATGCAAGATGTAGTGCTGGTACAGCCAGAAGGCGAGCATTGTCTGCTGGTCAACCTGTTGGGGGAACAGAAACTGGTCCAGGGACGCATCCAGAAAATAGACTTTCTCCGACACACACTCTACCTGAGCCAGGCAGACATCGCAAGTTAGGCCATCTCCGCGCGTCAACCGCATACCGAGAACACAGGGCCATGAAGGCCGTTGCCGGTTGAAACCGGCTGCCTTCGTGGCCCTTTTCGATTCTGCCGATAGATTTTCCCGGCAGGCCGAATCCCTGGAGGTCAAATATGTGCATCGAGTGTGGCTGTGGAGAGGATACCGGCCTCACCTGCCCCGAGTGTGGCGGCCGGGTAGTGTTGATTGATAACCAGGCAACCTGTCTGGAATGTGGTGCAATTCGCGCAGAGCACCAGGGCCCTCACCCTCACCCCAATGAAAGAGGCCCGCATGAAGAAACCCGACCTGATGACCTAACCCAACTGCGTGTTCTGCTGACCTGCTGGATGGTACACAACGAAGGGCTTGTCCATAGCCTGCGCCGGTGGGCAGCCCGCGCCGGGGAAATAGGCCTGGACGAGACCGCCCGCCAGATTGAGGAGGCAGCAGCACACATCGTGGTTTGTAACCAGGGACTGGAGGCCGTGTCTCACTCTCTGGAAAATCTTCTATCGGGATAACACCATCGCGCATTTCGGGAACTTGCCCCGAATATCCCCCCCGCATTCCCGGACTGCGAGACCACTTTTATTAGGAGGAACACGATGAAAACCCGTTTCGGTTTCTATCTATCAGCCATATTCCTGATCGGCTTGCTTGCCGCCTGTGGGCATGCGCCGGCATCTACAGAGGCCCCTCCAGCATCACCGGCACGCACTGAATTGACCCTGGCCATCGGCGGGGAACGCGAAGATGGGTACGACCCCACTACCGGTTGGGGACGTTACGGCTCGCCGTTATTCCAGAGCACCCTGCTGTCTCGCGATAATGACCTCAACATCGTCAACGATCTGGCCGAAAGTTATCAGGTCAGCGAAGATGGGCTGGTGTGGACGGTCAAGATCCGTCGGGATGTCCGGTTCTCCGATGGGCAGCCGCTGACCGCCGAGGATGTGGCCTATACCTTCAACACGGCCGCCAGCAGTGGGAGCGTAGTGGATCTGACCCAACTGGAGATCGCGACGGC
>DAOUBA010000096.1:0-26199 GCA_034432855.1 Anaerolineae bacterium
CTTCCAGGACTACCTGTGCTTTGAACTCAGGTGTAAATACTCTTCGCTTGGCCATAGCATTTTCCCCCTTCCATACAGATTCTACTTGAACTATGGTACCTGTCCAGTTTTTGGGGGTCACTACAAAGTCCGACCTATCCGCAAAAGCCACGCGGTTGCGCCAGATCGCTGCTTTCCTCGGCAGCGCCGCCGTGGCCTACTCCGGCGGCGTGGATAGCACGCTGCTCCTGGCGGTCTGCCTGGAAGTGCTGGGAGCCGACCGGGTGTTGGCGCTGACCGTCCACTCGCAGTTGACCCCCGCTGTGGAACGGGAACAGGCGGCAAGTGCGGCGCGGCAGTTGGAGGCGCGTCAGCGCATTGTCGAGTTCGACGCGTTGCAGGAGCCGGGCATCGCCGCCAACCGCCCCGACCGCTGTTATCACTGCAAGCGGGCGATGTTCTCGCGTTTGCTGGAGATCGCGCGCGCCGAAGGATTGGCCGCGCTCGTCCACGGCGCTACCCGCGACGACCTGGACGATTACCGGCCCGGCCTTCGGGCGGCAGAAGAGTTGGGCGTGCGTGCCCCGCTTCTCGAAGCGGGGTTCACCAAAGAGGACGTGCGGGCCCTCTCACGCGAGATGAATCTCCCGACGTGGAACCTGCCCTCGATGGCCTGTCTGGCCTCGCGCATCCCCTATGATACGCCGCTCACGTCCCAGGCGCTGGCACGCGTTGACGCCGCCGAAGCCTTCCTGCGCGATCTACTCTTTCCTCCCCGAGGGGAGATGGGAGGGGTGCGCGTGCGCGACCATTTTCCACTGGCCCGCATCGAAGTGCCCGAAGCCGAAATCGCTCACCTGGCGCAACCCGATACCCGTGAAGCAATCATCCGCCGCCTACAAGACCTGGGCTACCGCTACATCACCCTAGACCTGCAAGGCTTTCGTAGCGGCAGCCTGAACCCCCTAGACAATGAGTGATGATCCAATGAACCAACCAACCAACCAACTAACTAACCAACCAGCCAACCAACCAGCCGAATGGCGCCAATTTGCCACCCCGGATTTCGACCGCGCGCATCGCAAAGGCGTCCCCGAGGTCATTCTGGCCGATTGCAAGACCGTCGAACAAAGCCTGAGAATCGCCCGTGCCTTCCTCGAACGGACCGGGCGGGCTATCCTCAGCCGGGTGGGGCCGGAATTGGAGGCGCGGCTGTGTGACGAATTCGCGGCAGAAGTGGATATCGAGTGGATCGCTCCCGCGCGAGCCGTCGTACTCCGCCGCCCCGATTCCGTGCGGCCACAGACCGGCGGGCGGGTCGGTGTCATCACCGCCGGCACCTCCGACATTCCGGTTGCCGAAGAAGCCGCGCTCTTGTGCCGCGAGATGGGCTGTGAAGTGCACACGGTCTACGATGTAGGCGTGGCGGGCCTCCACCGGCTGTTTGAACCATTGCGCACGCTGCTCGATGAACATCGCGTGGACGTGCTGATCGTGGCCGCAGGAATGGACGGCGCGCTCCCTTCCGTCGTTGCCGGCCTGGTGGATGTGCCGGTCATCGGCCTGCCGACCTCCGTCGGCTATGGCTTCGGCGGGGATGGCATTGCCGCGCTCTACTCTATGCTCCAGACCTGTGCCCCAGGGCTTGCCGTCGTCAACATTGACAACGGCATCGGCGCCGCTGCCGTCGCCGGCCTCATCGCCAACCGCATGGCTGCGGAGAGAGCGAAACGATGAAGGCCCTTTATCTCGACCTCTTTTCCGGCGCCAGCGGCGATATGCTGCTGGGCGCACTCATAGACCTGGGCCTGCCCCTGGATGACCTGAAAGCCGATCTCGCCCGCATGGCCCTCTCCGGCTACGAACTGGAGAGCGAACGTCAGGTACGCCATGGCCTCAGTGGCACCCAATTGCGCGTGCGCGATGTGGCGCAGGAACACCCGGCCCGCCATTTGCGCGACGTGCGCCGCCTGATCGCGGAGAGCACGTTATCAGAAAAGGTGAAGAAAACCTCTATCGCCGTCTTCGAGCGGCTGGCGTGGGCCGAGGCGCACATCCACGGCGTTCTCGTGGACGAGATCCACTTCCACGAACTGGGCGCGGTGGATAGCCTGATAGACATCGTGGGATTCATCGCGGGGCTGGAGCGGCTGGGCGTGGAGCGCGTCTTTGCCTCGCCGGTGCCCTTGGGCAGCGGGACGATCCAGACCGAGCATGGGCTTCTGCCGGTGCCGGCCCCGGCGACGCTCGCGCTCCTTGCCGAAGTAGGTGCCCCCACCTGCCCGCACCCGGCACAGACGGAAATCGTCACCCCCACCGCCGCTGCAATCCTGGCGGAACTGGCAACCTTTGCCTACCCACCGATGCGCGTGCATGCCGTCGGTTACGGCTTTGGGCAGAAAGAGTTCCCCTGGGCCAACGCCGTGCGAGCCTGGCTGGGCCAGGCGGAGGATGCAGGCGCCGGGCAGGATCAGGTCACGCTGCTGGAATGCAACCTCGACGACGCAACCGGCGAGACGCTGGGTTATGCAATGGAGCAACTTTTCGCTGCCGGCGCGCTCGACGTGTGGTTCATCCCTGTGCAGATGAAGAAGAACCGCCCCGGAGTTCTCCTCTCCGCGTTGGCGCGTCCCGAGCAGGCCGGCGTACTGGCGCAGGTGATCCTGCGCGAGACCCCCACGCTGGGACTGCGGATGTCGCTCGTGGAGCGCGTCGTCGCCGAACGGCGCGCGCGCGAGGTCGAAACCCCCTGGGGGAAAGTGCGGGTCAAGGAAAAGTGGCTGGCGGGGGAGCGCGTCGCCGTCTCGCCGGAGTACGAGGATTGCGCCCGCATCGCCCGCGAACAGGGCATACCATTGCAACAGATATTAGAGGCGACCCTTGTGGTCGCCCAACCCTTGTAATCGCCCGACCCTGTGGTCGCCCCACCCTTATGGTCACCACCTCATACCCTCTTCACTCCATCTGCCGCCTGGCAGACGTAGACCTCCGGCTGGCGACCGAACGCCTTCTCGTATGCCGCCGCAACCTGCGCCTGGAAATTCGGCACGGCCTCCGTGGCGACGAGCGAGACGGTGCAACCACCGAAACCCGCGCCGGTCAGCCGTGAGCCGTAACACCCCTCCACCCTCCAGGCCGCCTCGACCAGTACATCCAACTCCGGCGAACTGACCTCGTAATCATCGCGCAGACTGACGTGGCCGGCCCGCATCAGCGCGCCCACCGTCACCAGGTCCCCCCTTTGTAGCGCCTCTTTGACCTGAAACACCCGCGCGTTATCGGAGATGACGTGGCGCGCGCGCCGGTAGATGACCTCCGGCAGGCGCTTCTTCAACCGCTCCAGGTCGCCGAGGGTGACGTCGCGCAAGGCGCGGATGCCGGGGAGATCGGCGCTGAGGAGCTGCACCGCCCGCTCGCATTGGCTGCGCCGCACGTTATACTCCGAAGCAGCCAACTGCCGTCGCACCCCCGTATCTGCCACCACGATGGCAACTCCCTTGGGCAGCGGCACGGTCTCCGTCTCCAACGTACGGCAGTCCAACAGCAGCGCGTGTCCTTTGACGCCCAGCGCGCTGGCCATCTGATCCATGATGCCGCAGTTGACCCCGACGTAGACGTTCTCCGCCCGCTGGCAGGTCAACGCCAGGTCACGCCGGCTGAGCCGGAAGCCGGAGAGCCGCTGCCAGGTATAGGCGAAGGCCACCTCGACCGCCGCCGACGACGAAAGCCCCGATCCCACCGGCACGTTCGAGGCCAGCACCGCCTCCATCCCCGCCAGATTCAGCCCTCGTTCCTGCAAGGCCCAGGCAACGCCACGGGGATAGTCGGCCCAGTTGCCATCCGAGGGCGGGACGTTTTCGAGCGAAAAGGTCACGCCGCTCCCCATATCCAGCGCATACACGCGTGCCTCGCGTTCCCTGATGGGTGCGGCGGCGATCCAGGCCGCGCGGTCGAGCGCTACTGGCAGGACGTAGCCGTCGTTATAGTCGGTATGCTCGCCGATCAGGTTGACCCGGCCCGGGGCGCGCACCACGACCTGGGGCTCGCGTCCAAAGCGCGTCCGGAAAGCGGATGTCACGTTATCCTGCATGGGATTCCTCCAAAGCGACAATATCGGGCAGCAGGCCCATCTCGCCCAAGGCGGGAACAAGACGCGGCCAATCCCGCGCGTTCACCAACGCCACGGTCGGCCCAACCTGCTCGCGGATGAAGCGGCGAGTCGGTGGCGCGGAGACGACCTGTGCCATCAACTCTTCGCTGGAAAGGCGCAGCAGCACGGCCCGTTCGATACGCGCTTCGGCTCCGCGCACCTCCCAGCGCTTTAGCGCCGCTTCGACAAAGCGTGGCAAGGGTGTCCCCGTGGCCCTGCCCAGGAAATCGAGCACGCGCGCCACAGAAATGCCCTGCCGCCGTGCGCGTTCCAACGAAGCGGGCGTGATGCGGTACACAAAATGATCCTCCACAGTTGCGCACCAATCGGCCACGCGCGACAATTGAAAACGCTCGTAGCGCCGCGCCGGCGGTACCACCACCGTGAAATCGGCCCGCACCTGTAGGGGCAGGGCTTGTCCCTGTCCCAGGGCTTGTCCCTGCTCCGCCTGCCCTCTCCCCTCGGATTCATCCGCCAGGCCGAGAAAGGTGCCCCCCGCCGGGGTCAGGCGGAACACGGTCGGCGGACTGCCCAGGTCAACCAGCCCAAGCCAGGACATGGGTCCTGTGAGCCAATAGCGGATGAGCGCCCCCTCGACCGCATCCCAACTCTCGAAGCCGGAGAGGTACGCGCCGGTGGCGGCGTCGCGGATGTACCAGGTCGTGTAATCGCCGCCGGGCCGCTGAAAGTCGGGGTCGGCCTGTTTGATCGCGGCGACAAAGTCGTCGAGGCCGTACCACTCTCCCGGCGTGCATGCCTGCAGGTGACGCAGGATCGCCTGGCGCGCCAGCAGCGGATCGTTGCGCCAGGCACCGGTCTCCTCCGGCCGGAGGGTGGGAACGTGGAAGAGATCGTTCCAGGTCGGATCGTCGCGCCAGGCAGCGGCCAGCGTCTCGCGTTGTTGTACACCTGGCGATTGTAGCCAGGCGGTCACCGGGGCCGGCTCTGGGCGCACGCGGCCAGAATCGCCAGCGCGCAGCCAGCCCAGGCGCCGCACCAGATGGCGCATCCAGGCCAGCCGGGCCGGATCGGGATCGCGGAGTTGACGGGCCAGGCGGGCTGTATGGCCAGGGGGCCAGTTGCCATCGGCATCTGGGCGCACCTGCTCATTCTGCAAGTAGACCAGCAGTGTGCAGATGTCGTCGAGCAACGCCTCGCCGTCGGCGCGTATCTTGGACGGCGCCGGCGCCGTTTCGAGCGCGAGAGTCTGTGGCGGGGTTGGGGGTACGGGGAGATGAGCAAGCAGTTCGGGCGGGACAAAGACGACTTCATAGGCCCCTGCCGCTCCCTGCTCGAAAGCGCGGTAAATGAAGCCGCTATACCACAGTCCTTCGGCGGGAGAGATAGGCGCCAGCCACGGCTGCTCACGTTCCATCCGCGCCGGCCCCATCGTGCGGATCTCGCCCCAATCGCGGGTAAAGGCCAGGAATGGCATCTTGCCCCCGATGGTCAGGAGTTTCTCCAGTGCCCGGCGCGGCCCGGTCGCCAGCGTCTCCCACGCGCGTGTGACCGCCTCGGGGCCAGCCATCGCCTCGGCCAGGGCTGCGGCGGCGTCGCGTTGGCGGCCCGCCGTCAACTCCACGTCCCAAAAGCGCGCGATGGCCCGCAGATGGACGAGGTCAATATCCAGGAGGCACTGTTGGAGCGAGCGCACAACCTGCATTATAGCCGAACCGTCTTGAGACTGCAAGGCCGGGGTTGCATATTCAGGTGAAGGGATTATAATCAGCAGGTAACTATTCAGGGCCGATTGAAATCGCCCTATTTAGGCGCTTCGCGCCAGGTGTCGGCCTGCGCCGACACTGCCCGGTGGTGCAGCAAGGAGCGGGTCGGCGAAGGCCGACCAATGGCCGCAGGCCCAAAAGGGGGTTACGGGGGAGGCGCGCCTCGCCCCCTACAGTCACCACCTTAATGGTTACATCAGCAGCAGCCCGGACCATTTGCAGAAGGAGTAGAGCGATGAGCCAAGATCAGCACCCAATGACCGTTCGCCCTCAGGACCCCAACGCGCTGGTGGCGTGGATCCAGGACGTGGTGCGTCAGGCACGGCTGGCCTGGCGGCTGTTCTGGGATCGGCGCGTGCCGTGGTGGACCAAGTTGATCCCCCCGCTGGCGTTGGCTTACGTGGTTCTCCCCTTTGAGATCCTCCCGGACCTGGTGCTTGGCTTCGGCCAACTGGACGACATTGCCATTCTGTTGATCGGCACCAAATTATTCATCGAGTTATCCCCGCCTGACGTCGTGCGCGAACACCTGCGGGCGCTCGGCGCGCATATCCAGGAATGGCGTGTGGTGGAGAAGGGCGGGCCCCCCGTGGTCGTCGAAGGGGAGTATAAACCGGTGGAGGGGGCGGAAGCGTCACCAGCCGAGGTGGTAGAGGCGGAAGAGGAAACGTATACGCCCACTGGACAAGTCTAGTCAAAGCGGCTATAATCAGTGCCGTTTTTTTGATCTGTCCGGTAGAGAGGAGCGATGCGCTGTCCTGAATGCCGAACCAGGGTCCCCGACGACCTACTGCTCTGCCCCGAATGTGGCGCCACCGTGGCAGAGACGCGGCCCATAAAACGTTCCCGGAAGGCGCGGCGCCAAATTGAGCCGGTACAGATACCGGTCGAGTTGGAAGGGCCTACACGCTGGCAGCGCCTGCGCCCACGCCTGCTTCGCTTCGTCCTGGGATTCTTCGGCGTACTGCTGATCCTGACGCTGGTGATAGCGGGAGCCATCTACGGCGGCATCTACCAGGGGGAGCGCGACCGGGAACGGCAACGCCAGGCTTTGGCCGAGCAGCACTACCAGGCCGGTCTGGCGCGGCTCGACGCCGGCGAGTTCGAACTTGCCATAGCCGAGTTCGAGTTCGTGCTGCGATTGAACCCCGATCCTACCCTGGCCCAACTTGCTCGGCAGGGCATTGACGAGGCCGAGGCCCAGGCCCAGGCGCACATCGCTTCGCGCCCCACGCCTACTTCAGAGACTCGAGAGAACATCGTAAAAGACCTGTATCGGCAGGCCGTGGAGCGCTACGAGGCTCAGAAGTGGGAAGAGGCAGCGGCCAAGTTTTCTCAACTGCGTGCCCTGGATCCGACCTATCAGGCCGAGTCGGTCGAAGAGATGCTTTTCAACAGCCTCTATAATGCCGGCATGGCGCTTCTTGAAGAGGGACGCTTCGAGAAGGGCATTTCTTATCTCGACCAAGCCGTAGCGTTGCGCCCGCTGGATGAAGGGGCCTTGACCCAGCGCAGCCTGGCGGTCAAGTATATGACCGCGCTGGACTACTGGGGGGTAGATTGGCAACGGTGTATCGAGCATTTCGAGCAACTCTACACCACTGCCCCCAACTACCACGACGTTTTCCGCCGGCTCTATCAGGCGCACGTCAAATACGGCGACCTTTGGTATGAGCAGGGAGAGATGTGCCCGGCCGAGAAGCAGTACACACTCGCCCTGCGACTGATGAACACTCCGGCGATTGAGGAAAAGCGCGCCGCGGCCGAACAGGTCTGCCTGATCGCCACGCCTACCCCTATCGCTGCGCTCGCAGGAGCACAGACCATCACGTTGAGCGAGTTACCGCCGGGCTTTACCACCGGGCGACTGGCTTACCCGGTCTACAACACACAAAGCGGCTTCTACGACGTGTATGCCCTCTTCGTAGATGGGCGTATGGTGCGGATGGCCGCTGGCGCCGATCAGCCTTCCTGGATGGGGGCGAGTGGAGCATTGGGTTACCGCAATTTGACTGCTGGCGGCCTCTCACTCCTGTGGGCAGGGGAGGTCACACCGCGCCGGTTGATTGCGACTGCTGGTGCCTCGTGGCCCACCTTCTCACCCGACGGCACTCGTGTAGCCTACGCTGTACAGGATGCCGGCGGCACCTGGCAGATCTACATCGCGCCGCTGGCCGGCTCGGCCGAGCCGACCCGGCACGCCCAGGGGAGGAATCCGGCGTGGGGCCCCAACGGCTGGCTGGCGTGGACAGGCTGTGAGGCCAGTGGAGCCTGCGGCATCTTCCTGGACAATCCTGACGATGACCAACAGCCGATGCGCCTGAGCGCCAGTATCAACGACATTGGGCTTAACTGGTCACCAGACGGTGGAAATCTGGCCTACATGTCCAACCACACCGGCAACTGGGAGGTCTACCTGGTGAGCACCACCGGTGGCTTTGTGCAACTCACCAATGATCCGGCCCATGACGGCCTGCCGGTTTGGGCTCCCGATGGCTCTGGTTTGGCCTTCGTCTCCAACCGCGACGGTCTGTGGGCGATCTACCTGATGGGCCCGAACGGTGAGAACCCACACAAGGCCATTATCCTGGGCCCCAGCCTTCCCGATTGGACGTCGCAGCGGCTTTCGTGGGCACCATAGGTGAGATCTTGCTCAAAGTCAGCGACGCAGCCTTGACGGGAAACCCCAAAGGCGGTATACTTACGCATGGGTGGGCGGGGCATAGCTCAGTAGGCTAGAGCGCGCGGTTTGGGACCGCGAGGTCGCCGGTTCAAGTCCGGCTGCCCCGACTGATACGGTAGGAGCCGGCGGCTGTTTACATGAAGGACCATCCAGCGGACAGCCGGGAGCGTGCTGTTACACTCCGACGTCAGGGGTACTCTTATAGCCTGATTGCAGAGAAACTGGGGGTGCCCAAAAGCACGTTGAGCGACTGGCTACGGGATATTCCATTTGAACCGAACCAGGAAACATTAGCGCGCATCAGACGTGGCCCGCTCAAGAGCGGCGAAACTCACCGCTTGAAGCGACAGCAGCAAATGGAGCAGATGGCCGTTCTGGCCAGGGAGGAACTTGGTAACATCGAACAGCGAGACCGCTTGATCGCAGGGATTGCACTATACTGGGCAGATGGTACCAAGTCCAACGAAGACGTTCGCTTTACCAACTCCGATCCGCAGCAAGTCCGGTTCATGATGAACTGGTTTCGCGAGTGTTGTGGTGTGCCGGATGAATGCTTTCGCATCGGTTTACACCTATACCCGGATATTGACCCCGACGAGGCTATTCAGTATTGGGCGGAGATAACAGGATTGCCGCCAGAGCAGTTCTACCGGCCGCAGGTTGACCGTCGTTTGAATAAGCGCCAGAAGAAACACGGGCAGTTGCCTTTCGGCACAGTTCAAATCCGCGTAGTGGGAGGAAGAAAATACGGTAAGGCTTTCCACCGCAAAATCATGGGGTGGATCGCAGCATTACCAGAACTAGCGGGGGTAATTCAATTGGTAGAATGCCACCCTTCCAAGGTGGAGGCTGCGGGTTCGATTCCCGTCCCCCGCTCCTGAGCATGTTCCTTTCCAAATCGTTATTGGGCCCATAGCTCAGCGGTTAGAGCAGCCGGCTCATAACCGGTCGGTCCGAGGTTCGAATCCTCGTGGGCCCACTTGCCGGGGCAAGGCACGACACCTTGTCCGGTATGCACGCCTTACCACATGAACGGTTCATTTTCCGGATGAAATTGGTTTACACTTTCGCGGCCTCGAAAATCGCATTCTGGAACTCTTTACGATAACGGCTCTGTTGGCCCCCATCCTCCATCCCCCATCCCCCCCTTCCCCAGGGAAGGGGGGACTTTTTCGCCCCCTTCTCCCCCGCAAGCGGGGGAGAAGGGGGCCGGGAGGATAAGGGGCAGCAGCGGCAAAGTTTAAACACATTATGAACCATCCCCTTACCACATTGGCGCACAAGGCGCTGCAGACCCGGTCTCCCAGAACTCGAGACCTATTTTTGTAGCAGCCCTGCCTCCCGCGGCGGGCTTGACAAGCGACCTGAGCGACATATACTTGGCAGCGTGGACGAGCGCGAGAACAGCGGAACCCAACGACAGGGAGAAGCGTCCCGCCCTTTCTGGAGCCGCGTCGCCCTCGCGGGGCGCTGGCTTCTCAGGCCGAACGAGGTCGGCAAGCCCGTCGTCCTGCAGCCAACTGGCGTGCGGCTGCTGGCGCTGCTAGTGCTGGGCAACCTGATCGCGCTGATCTTGCTGGGGATGGGGCTGTATCAGGCCACCAGGACCCCGCCGATTGTCATCGAGGTGACCCGGCTGGCTGTTGTTGCCACCATTATTCCCGGGCCCTCTCCCACCCCAGGCCCCTCGCCTACCCCGTTGGGCAGCGGCGGAGCCATCGCCTTCACTCTGCGGCGCAACGGCAACGCCGACATCTATGTCCTCAACCAGGCTGACCTGCAACTGGTGAGGCTGACCGATGATCCGGCCGAGGATCGCGAACCGTCCTGGTCACCCGACGGCAGCGCCATTGCTTTCGCCTCGAACCGCGCCCGCAACTGGGACATCTACCTGCTCGACCTGGTCAGTGGAACGTTCATCCGCCTGACCCGCGACCCCGGCTTCGACGGTAACCCCAGTTGGTCGCCCGACGGCCAATACATCGCCTTCGAGTCCTACCGCGACGGCAATCTCGACATCTACGTGATGAGCACGAGCGGTGGACAGGTACGACGCATCACCCATGACCCAGCCCCCGACTATGAGCCGACCTGGTCACCCGACAGCCGCGCCATCGCGTTCACCTCGCTGCGCGACGGCAACAAGGACATCTACCTGCGTGTGCTGAACAGAGCGAATGAGATCAACCTCACCAACAGTCCCGATGTGAATGAATATGACCCGGCGTGGTCCCCCGACGGCGCACGGCTGGCCTACGTCAGCGGGCCGCGGGGCAATCCCGCGATCCAGGTCGCCGTGTTCAACCGGGACACACTGACGCTCGATCAAGGCCAGACCGAACTATTCGGGACGGGTCTTTCTCCCACCTGGGCCCCTGATGGGCAGAGTCTCATCTACACCTACGAACGGGGCGAGCGTAGCCACCTCGTCGCCGCCAGCGTCGCCGGCTGGGCGCTATTCCACGAGGTCTACAGCCTCGATAGCCTGCCGGATGATCTGGTCTGGACAGACGTGGCGCTCTCCCCACGCGTCGTGGCCCGCGCCCAGGCCGAAGGAAGGGACATCGAGGCGCGCTCTCTCTATGCGGAACTGGTACAGCCGACGCCCGTCTCCGGCCCGCCCTATCGCTTGCTGCCACTCTCCGGCGTGCGCGTTCTGAGGGGCGAGACGGAGGCGCAGACCGAGACGGTTGTGACGGAGACAATCGCGACAGAGACGGCTACACCGCAAGAGGCCGTGCTCTCCGACCGGGTGAACGAGAGTTTCGCCGCGTTGCGCCAGCGCGCGATCGCGGAGGCGGGTTGGGATTACCTGGGCACGCTCGGTAGTGCCCGGCTGCCCATAGATTACGTCCCGCCTACGGGCCACTCGCGCATGAACTGGCATCTCTGCGGCCGGGCGATTGGGCTGGACCAGCAGCCTTATGAGAGCAACCCGCCGCAGGTCGAACTGGTGCGCGAGGACGCGGGCAACGTGACGTATTGGCGCGTCTACCTGCGGACTGCCCGGCAGGACGGCAGCATGGGCGAGCCGCTGCGGGACGCGACGTGGGACCTGAACGCCCGCGAACAGGGCGGGCGCGCCGCAGTGGAAGGCGGCGCACTCAAGAAGCAAGTCCCCGCCGGTTACTACCTGGACTTTACTGCGCTCGCCAGCGAATACGGCTGGGAACGGCTGCCCTCACTCTGGCGCTGGCGTTACTTCTGGCCCGACATCCGCTGGTGGGAGTATCAAAAGACCGGCGGGTTGAACTGGTGGGAATGCATGCTGGAGGTCTTTGAGCCGAAAGAGATCGAGGCCGTCTTTGGGCCCGTTCCGGCTGGCAGGGATTGACGTGACGGCGCGCATCGTCATTCTGACCGGTGAGCGGGGCGTGGGCAAGAGCACCGTCTGCCACGAGACCGTCATCCTGGCGCAAGGCAAAGGATACACCTGCGGCGGTCTCATCACCATAAGCCGCCCCGACGGCGCACGGGACGTGCTCGACGTGCGGAACGGCGATACGCGCCGGCTGACTCTGCCACCCGATGAGGAACCGGCCGTGATCCAGGGCCGCTTCCGCTTCGATCCCGCGACCCTGGCCTGGGGGAACGAGGTGCTGGCTCGCGCCACGCCATGCCACCTGCTCGTGGTAGACGAACTGGGGCCGCTGGAAATGGAATCCGGGGCAGGCTGGGCGAAGGCCTTCGTCGCTTTACATGGCAGCAATTTTGCACTGGCGCTGGTCGTCGTACGCCCGGAGTTGTTGGCGCCGATGCAGGTGCGGCTGCCCCCCGGCGCGACAACCGTCCTCACCGTGACCCCCGACAACCGCGACGCCCTGCCGGCCCTGCTCCTGGCGATGTTGGAAAAGGAGTGCGACAGGAAGTGAGAGCATCAATCCTGGTGATCGAGGACGATCCTCTGACTGCGCACCTACTGCAGATCCTGCTGGAACGCGAGAGATACCAGGCCCTCATCGCCTCGAACGGGATCGAGGGATTGGAGATTGCTTGGAACCGGCCTGTAGACCTGATCCTCCTCGACCTGATGCTGCCGGGGATGGATGGCTTCGAGGTGCTCAACCGGCTGCGCGGCGACCCGCGGACGATGAATGTGCCGATAGTGATTCTGTCGGTCAAATCACAGCACACCGACAGACAGGCTGCAGCCAGACTTGGAGCCGACGCCTACCTGGTCAAACCATACCACCAGGCCGATTTGTTGGCTACGGTGGACGCGCTGTTGCAGGGCAGGGCAATGGAGGCGGAGAAGCACGGTACTTGTGTGACGGTGGCGGGATCATACAGGGAAGAAACTGCCCGCGTCGTGCTGTACACCGGATTGGCCCTGACCGGTAAGGGTGAAGCGCCCATCGTGGTAGACCTCCATCCCCGCTCGACCCTGTACTCTTCTTTGCTGGGGACGCCACCCCGCCCATCTCCGATCTCGCTGGCCGATCCAGAGAGGGGGAGCCAACTGATCCGTCTGGCCATCCAGCATTGGAGCGGCCTGCGAATCCTTGACGCGCTGTAAGGACGAGAGAAGGGAGGACACATTGCCCACAAGGACCTGCAGCCGCTGCTGGACGCACTGTTGAGTGCAGGCACATTTATCCTGGCTGACCTGCCCCTCTACTATTCGACCGAAGTGGTATGCGAGGTAGCCCGCCGCTGCGCTCAAGTGCTCCTGATCACACACGGTGACCCAGATTCACGGAGACGCACTCACGCGGCGCTGGCGATGATCCGACGAAGTGGAGTGAGTAAGGAGCGGATCGGTGTCGTGGGTGTCGGTCCCGTGACAGTAGAGGACTTGTCCGAATTCAGCCCGCTGATCACGTGTCTGCTCCCGCTGGGTGCCGGGCCGGACCACCCGGCCTTTCAAGAATTGGCCGGGCGGCTACAAGAGACGGTGTGTTCCTGACGGGTAGGAGAAATCTGCAGGGACCACCGGCACGATCTAGGCGCGCGGCAGCGCCTCCGGTCGCTTGTAGACGTACACGCCGGACTGTTCGGCCAGCAAGAAGCGGGTAGAAGAGCGCTGGCTGGGGGTTGGCAATGAACGACGAGCCGAAAAAGAGGGCGGGGTTCCACAGGGGCAGGTGGCCCTGCCTGAGCGCGTCGCTGGCGAAGCGCAGCCAGGGGAGGAACATGTTAGCGAGGTCGTTGCCAGCGACAATGCGATCAGAGGAGAGCCACAGCAGGTCCCAATAGAACAGTACACAAAAGAGCGCCAGGGCCAGCACAGGCCATACGTTGTGCCACAAATCGGTCGCCCATCGCTTGGAATTGGCGAAGGCACACATTATCCACTAATCCCGCAAGAACCCCCGCTGGATCAGGTAGTCCACGATCAACCGCGCGTTCTCCTCTGCCGTGTGGTTCACCGTATCCAATCGGATCTCCGGGTGCAGAGGGGGTTCGTAGGGATCGTCTACGCCGGTAAAGCCCTTGATCTCCCCCCGCCGCGCCTTGGCGTACATCCCCTTGTAATCGCGCTGCTCGCACACCTCCAACGGCGTATCCACGAACACCTCGACAAAGCGATCCCTGCCCACCATGGCGCGCACGTCGTTGCGCGTGGCGCGGTAGGGGCTGACCGCCGCACAGATCACCGTGCCGCCGTGACGCACAATCTCCGCCGCCACGAAGCCGATGCGCCGGATGTTGACGTCGCGGTCCTCCTTGCTGAAACCCAGCCCTTTCGAGAGATGCGTGCGCACCACATCGCCGTCCAACAACGTCACCTGGCGACCATGCTCCATCAGCAGCACTGTGAGCACCTCGGCGGTGGTGGATTTGCCTGCGCCGCTCAGGCCGGTGAACCAGATGCACACTCCCTGTTTGTAGCGCGGCGGATAGGTCTCGGCGAGGATCTCGGCCACCTCTGGGCGGGTGAACCACTCAGGTAGCCGCTGGCCGTCGTTCAGGTATTCCTCGCGCACCTGCGTGCCGGAGATGTCGGCGATGCGTGCACTAGGTGGGATTTTGGACACCTCCTCGTAACGATCTTCGTCCGGCAGGTAGACCAATTGGCGGAAGGGCACCATCTTGACGCCCAACTCCTCTTCGTAACGGCTCACCAACTCCTGGGCGTCGTATGGGCCGTAGAAGGGCTTGCCGCTGGAATCTACCCCTGGGCCGGCGTGGTCGCGCCCGACGATCAGGTGGTTGGCGCCATAGTTGCGCCGGATGACGGCGTGCCACAGCGCCTCGCGCGGCCCGGCCAGCCGCATCGCCAGCGGCAGGAGCGTCAGCAGGATGCGCTCGGGGTCGTAGTAGCGTTCGGCCAGCGCCTTGTAGGTGCGCACGCGCGTGAAGTGATCCACGTCGCCGGGCTTGGTCATCCCCACCACCGGGTGCAGCAGCAGAACGCCATCTACTTCCTGAACGGCCCGCTTGGTCAGTTCCTCGTGCACGCGGTGCAGCGGGTTGCGGGTCTGGAAGGCCACCACGTTCGGGCGTCCAAACTGCTCCAGCCGGGCGCGCGTCTGGGCCGGGGTCAGGCGCAGGTCCTGGAAATCGTAGTGGCGCGGCAGTTGCAATACCTGCAATCGTCCGGAGACGTTCAACGGCCCCCAGCGGTGCATCTCCGCCACCAGCGGATGGCGCAGGTCGAGCGTGCCAAACACCTTCTGCGCCACCTCGTCCCGATCCCACTCGTAGATTTCCTCGACGGTCAGTACTGCCAGCAGTTCGTTCTTGGCGTTGCGCAGGGCGATGTCCCAATCCAGGTGGATGTCTGGGGAAGGCTGTACGGGCAGCGTGATGGGGATGGGGAACAGGTGACCCTCGGCCAGGCGCATCTCGTCGAGCACGCGCTGATGGTCCTCCCGGCCCATGAAACGATCCAGCGGCGAGAAAGCGCCGGTCGCCAGCAATTCCAGATCGCATTCACTCCGTTCCGAGATCAGCACCGACGGTAATGTGCTGGCGTGGGCCTTCAGGTCGTCCGCCGCTTCAGGCGAGATGAGCAAGTTCACCAGTTTGCCGCCGTAAGGGGGGATCAGGATAGAAGTCATGTTCACACCTTGCTGCGATGTCATCCATACAGGTAAAATTACGGGATTGCCGCCCATCGCCGTACACCACCACCGGCCGTCCTTCGCCGATCCACTTTTGTCATCCAGTTGCGCCAATCGCCAGTGCTTGAGACGTACGTCGTAGGCGTCGTTGAGATTATCTACGCCGACGACGGTGTGACCGTCGGCCAGCAGCAACGCGGCCACTCTGGAGGCAAAGCCCGCCACACCGGTCAGGAGATAATGTCCCACCACGCCGTCCTATCGGGAGCGCCGAAATGGAGATCCCGGCGCTCGGCCGTTTACAGATTATACCGAAAGTCTACCTCCTTGACAAACGGGGGGCCGATGAGCCTTGCGTGAACTCGCACTCGGCGTTATAATCAACGCGCAATACGGGGAAGTGTCGGAATGGGCAGACGAGCGTGACTTAGGATCACGTGGGGTGACCCGTGCGGGTTCAAGTCCCGCCTTCCCCACTGGGGCAGGCCAGGCGTTGCACTGCCTGCCCGAATTCTCGATGGAGGCAAGTCCCCTTGGAAATCACTGCCGAACCTCTGGCCAACCGTCAATTGCGCCTGACCGTGAAGGTGGATGAGGAACGCGTCCGGCAGGCCATGCACCGTGCAGCGCGCAAGATTGCCAAAGAAGTGGATATCCCGGGCTTTCGCAAAGGCAAGGCCCCCTACGATGTGATCGTCCAGCGCTTCGGCGAGGACCTCGTCCGGCGAGAGGCCGCCGATGACCTGGTCAACGAGGTCTATCGTGAGGCGCTCGAACAGGAACAGATCGAGCCCTACGATGTCGCCAGCCTGGATGACACCGCGCTCAACCCGATGACCTTTACGTTCACCGTGCCTCTGCCCCCAACGGTGAACTTGGGCAACTATCGAGCCTATCGCCTCAAACCTCCCAGGATCAAGATCGGGAAGAAAGAAGTACAACAGGCGCTCGAAGCGATCCGCGAGGAGAACGCCATCCTCGAAGCGGTCGAGCGCCCTGCTCAGGTGGGCGATGGGATCGCGATCGATCTGGTGGGGCGGACAGCCGAGGGGGTCGAGTTCCTCAGGCAAGAGGACGCTCACCTCATGCTGGAACCGGAGCGGATCAAACTTGCGAAGGGATTCGCCGAGGCCATCTTAGGGATGGCGGCCGGCGAAGAACGTACCTTCAAGGCAACCCTGCCTGACGATTTCCCCCGTGAGGACCTGCGCGGCCAGGAGGTCGAGTTCACCGTCAAGATGCGCGAGGTCTACAAGAGCATACTTCCCAACCTGGACGACGATCTGGCCCGCACGGTGGGCAATTTCGATTCGCTCAAGGAACTGGTGAGGCACGTCCGAGAGCAGTTGGAGCAGGCGGCATGGCAGCAGGCCGACGAAGCGTACGCCGAACAGGTGCTCAAGGACATCGTCGAGCAGGCGCAGGTGGAGTACCCGCCGGTGATGCTCGAAGAAGAACTGGATCGCATTGTCAAGGAAGTCGAACGCCGGGTGAAGCGTGAGACGCGCCTCTCGCTGGAAGACTTTTTGCGCTTCCAGAACAAAACGATGGGTGATCTGCGCGACGACCTGCAGGATGAAGCCAGGGCACGGCTCAAGCACTCACTGGTCCTATCAGAGGTCGTCAGACGAGAGGGGCTCGAGGCGGATGCCGAAGAGATTGATGCGCGGATCGAGGAGACCAGTTCCGCCTGGGGGGTCCGCGCCGACGAAATGCGCGCATTTCTCAACTCCGAACCGGGGCGACGGGCAGTGCGCAGCCGGCTGCTGGCAAACAAGGCGGTACAGCGGCTGGTCGCCATTGCCAAGGGGGAAGTGGCGAGAGAAACCATAGGAGCAAAACCGGGAAGCAGGTGGGCTTTCCTTGCGGCATTGCTGGCGAGAGTGAGGAGCCTATTCCGCCGCAAAGGTGCATAAACGCAGGCACGAGGAGCAGAGACGATGACTCTACCCACAGCACTGATTCCGATGGTAATCGAAATGACCGGGCGCGGCGAGCGTGCCTACGACATCTATTCCTTGCTGCTCAAGGAGCGCATCATTTTCGTGGGGATGCCGATCAACGATCAGGTCGCCAACGTGGTGGTGGCCCAACTGCTGTACCTGGCGAGCGAGGGGCCGGACGACCCCATCCGCATGTACATCAACTGTCCTGGGGGGATCATCTACCACGGGCTGGCGATCTATGACACGATGCAGCAAGTGCCGTCGCCTATCGAGACCTATGCCGTGGGGGTGACGGCCAGCATGGGCACCGTGTTGCTGGCGGCAGGCGCCAAAGGCCACCGTTACGCGCTCCCTCACGCCACCATCCATATGCACCCGGCCGGTGGCACCGCGCAGGGCTATGCTCCTGATGTCGAGATTCAGTTCAAGGAACTGAAGCGCATCGAGGACCTGCTCCACAACCTGCTCTCGCATCACACCGGCCAGACGGTGGAACAGATCGCCGCCGACTTTGACCGCGATCGCTTCATGACCGCCCAGGAAGCAGTCGAGTACGGGTTGGTGGATCAGATCCTCCAGCCCCCGGAGAAGAAGACGGGGTAACACCGAGAAGCCGGGTCTGGAAAGGCCCGGCTCAATTGTTCAACCTGCCCGCCAGAGCGCAATCCGGCAGCACGCGCGGGGCGCTGCCAGGAGGGAGGCTCGAAAGCCTGCTCCACGCGCTACATAATGGCCTCTATGCGGCTGAGGGTCCGCGTAGCGAGCCGAAATGATGCAACCCGGCCTTACTGCTCTACGTCCAGGATCACCGTTTCGCCAGCATAGAGGGCGCGGAAGCGCTCGGCGTCATCGCGGCTACCGACGACGCCTGCCCCCCAGTGCATCGGCACCGCCACTTTCGGGCTGATGTCGGCGGCGGCCTGCGCGGCCTCCTCGGCCGTCATCGTGTAGGTGCCGCCCACCGGCAACAGGGCCACGTCGCAGCGGATGTCTGCCATCTCGGGGATGCGGTCGGTGTCGCCGGCAAAGTACAGCCGCTCGCCTCCCACCGTGACGACGTAGCCGCAGTGCCCGGCCTCCTGAGGATGGAAGGGGTTGCCGGGTGAGCGGAACTTGTTCACGTTGTAGGCCGGCACCGCTTCGATCTCCACTCCCGCAATTGTCGTCCGTTCCCCAGGCCGTAACACACGCACATCGCCGCGCAGTTTCTTCGCCGCGTCGGCCGGTGCAACGATCACCGTGCCTGGGCCGCTGATGCGTTTCACGTCATCCGGCGAGCAGTGGTCAAAGTGCTCGTGGCTGATCAAGACGATGTCGGCCTTTCGCGGCGAACCTTTCAGGTTCAGCGGATCGAAGTAGATCGTCGGCGGGCCGTCCAGGCGAAAACTATCGTGCCCCAGCCAGTGCAACCGTTCGAGCAAGGCTATCGTCCCCATTATACACCTCCCCCATTGTGCGCCTTACGTTTTACACCTTACGTCTTACGTCTTACGTTTTACGTCTTGCGTTTCCCGTGTCACTCTTACCAAGGCCGTATCCCGGGTAGTACTGAGTTGATAGACTATTCCCTGCGGCAGCGCAGTGAAATCGCCGGGGTGCAGGTGTAGCATGCTTTCGGATGTGCGCACGGTGGCCGTACCGCGTAGGACCAGCAAAAACAGGTCATGGGGAGAGGAAATCTCGACCGGCCATGTGCCCTCGCCCCAGGCAACCTGCACTGCCGAGCCCTCGATCGGGGTGACGGTTTCGAAGCGGAACGGCGCGGTGAGCGTCTGCAAGACGGCGTGGAGGCTGCAGCGCTTCAAAGACGACTCCCCGGCGATGGCGTAGAGTCGCCGGCGGCCGTTCTTCCGTTCGGGCACAAAACCGCAACGCAGGAGCCAGACACTGGCGCGTAGGCCCGAACTGGAGCGATGCTCTACCCCCTTCGGCACAACGGTCATCTCGCCCGGACGCAGCCGCACCTCGCCCCATGCGCTCTCCAACAGAATCGTTCCTTCGTGCACCCAAAACAATTCGTCATTGTCAGGATGCTGGTGCCACTCCAGCATTCCCTGGCAGATGTAGATACTGGCCACGAGATCGCCCACGATGGCGACGTTTGCCATCGAGAACGGCCACTCCAATTGCGCGGCAACCTCGGAGACGTTCATTTTCCTGAGTGCAGTCACACCGACATTATACTTGTGGATGGTGCAGGCGCAAGTAGGGACAAGGCGTTTCCGCGGCCAGTCATGTCTACTTTGCCGGCGCTCAAATGCCGCGCCTTTGGCGCTTGCCAGCGCCTTCCCCCTCAAGTATAATCGTGCTCGACGGAGGAGAACACGGGTGACGCTGGAACTGAGCAGGCTGACGGGCCAGGTGCGGGCCATGGGCCAGGAGTTGGCCGCGAGAGAGCGCGAGCAGGCCAGCCTGGTAGCACTGGCGCGAGAGTGGCTGGCCGAGTACGCCGACCGGGGCGAGCGACTGTGCCATCCCGCGCGGCTTCTGGGTCGAACGGCCATCCCGACCGACGAGCCGCTCGATGCCGTCCATCCCCTGCCGCCCATCCCGGCGCACTGCACCGTCGCCGCCGCCGATGGCTCGCTCATCCAGCCCGATCGCCACAGCGCCGCGCTCTATTACCTGATCAACGTCGGCAGTCTGGTCTACCAGCATGGGAGCGGCGAGCCACCCGTGGCCCACAGCGAGCCAATCCTGGGTTATACCGAGGCCGACCTGTACGAGAACGGCCTTCTCGTAGCGGGCAACCTGCTCGACGTGCGGCGCGACCTGGCCGAGATCACCCGCCTGGCCGATCTCTGCGCCGCCGAGCCGTCGGAGCCTACCGTGGCTCTGGTGGATGGCACGTTGATCCTGTGGGTGTTAGAGGAGCGCCCCGAGGCCTGGCAACGCGCCAAAGTGATCGCGTATCTCGATCAACTCGAGCGCATCCGCAAGGTCGGTGCGGCCATCGCCGCCTTTATCAGCCGTCCGCGCCGCGACGAGGTCACCCGCCTGCTACACCTGGCACACGTAGACGGCGATCTCGACCGCGCCGCCCAGGGCCCCAACCCGCTGGAACGGCTGCCGGACCGCGTGCTGTTCGAGAACCTGCCGGCAGGCGCCCGTTCGGCGCTCTTCGTCCATCCGTCGCCGATCAACGACAGGTACTACGCCCCCTCCGGCCACTCCGTCCACTTCTGCTACCTCAACCTGGCCGAGGAGGGACGCGAACCGGTCATCGCGCGGCTGGAGGTGCCGGCGTGGGTGGTCCAAGACGCTGCCCTTTTGGCGCTGGCGCACGGCGTGGTCGTGTCTCAGGCGCGCATCTCTGGCGATTATCCCTACGTGCTGACCCGTGCGGACGAACTCGCCTTCATCGGCGGGGCGGAACGCGAGGCGTTCGAGGAAATGATTGCCACGTCGCTTCTGCGCGCGGGCCTGCGCACGGCGCTCTCGCCCAAGCAGTATTACAAGACGTTGACGCGAAGGGGGAGACAAAGATACCGTCTGTAGAGCAATGGCACTCACTTTTCGCGTTCGGTGCTTTGTTGGAGGCTTTTCGACGGGCACAAGGCCAATGTGGGGCAGCCTTTCCAGGCTGCCGACAGGCTGGAAAGCCTGTCCCACGCGTTGCGTAGCATAGGGCCTTGTGCCACCCACCAGGGGCTAACTACAGTTTCCTGGTAAGCGCGGCGGGGAGGTGTGCACATGGGAAATGTTGACCTGAAGGTCGGACGCGTGCTGCGCGCCGGGACGCGCGGTTTCGCTATCGGCTGCACGGTGATGCAGCCCGATATTCCCGCTTTCGGCTCCTTCGTGCGCGTTCAGGGCCGGGCACCCGGCAGCGCGATCTATGGTCTTATCTACGACGTGAGCGTGGAGGACGACCCCTTCGTGCGCCAGTTCATCAGCGCCAACCCGCCCGAAGAGGTCGTGCGCGATCAACGCGAGAACCGCCAGATGCCCATCGAAGTCAGCGTGCTCACAGTGGGATGTCGCATCGGGAAGACGATCCGCCATTGCCTGCCCACACAGCCGCCGGCAGCACTCGACTGGCTCTATCGCTGCACTGACGAGGAGGTGTGCGCCTTCACCGGGCGCTTCGACTACTTCCGCCTGGTGCTGGAGGCGCGCGAGGTGCCTGCCGACGAGTTGCTCGCCGCCAGTCTGCGCGTCGCTGCGGCCGCCCGCCCGGAGGGCGCGCGGGCCGCATTCCTGACCGATGCGGGACGCGAACTGGCGCGGCTACTGGCGGGTGACCCGGTGCGGCTGGAGGGGTTGCTGCGACGGCTGCAAGCCTGAGGTGCCCTGTGTTTGACCACCCCCGCCTGCGCCATCTGTCGCCCCGCGAACGAGACGCGTTAGCCGAGTTCCTCTCCCGCCTGCGGGAGCAATTCGGCGAGCGCATCGCCCACGTCTGGCTCTTCGGCTCCAAAGCGCGCGGGGATGCCGACGAAGAGTCGGATGTGGACCTGCTGATCGTGGCCTGCGATGACAATGACGCACTGCAGGAAGCGGTCGGTCAGATCGCCTACGCTCTCAGCCTGGAACACGGCGTCTTGCTCTGCGAACACGTGGTCAGCGCATGGCGCTTTACCCAGATGCAGGCGCGACAGGAACTCATCTACAAGAACATCACCGGCGAGGGAATAGATCTGTGGCCGTTGCTAGCCGGGCCTCTCGCCATCGCAGAGGACCGTGCATCGTACCAGGCTGGTTCTGACGAAGACTATGGCACCTACGAAGATTATTTGAGGGAGCGGTTGGAGCGGGCCTACGAAGACCTGGCCGATGCGCACCGGGCGTTCGACGCGGGGAGTTACCGGCTGGCACTCAATCGCGCATACTATGCTGCCTTCCACTTCGTCACGGCGGCTTTGGCATTGCTGGGGCAGGAACGACATAAACACTCAGCGGTCGAAGCAGCGTTCCATGAGTACCTGATCAAACAGGGTTTTATCGAGCCAGAGTACGGCACTTTCTACAGGGAAGCCCGCGAGTGGCGTGAACAGGCCGACTATCGCTTCCACGTCAAATTCACCAGGGAAGGAACTCGAGAGGTGCTGGAGAAATCCGAACGTCTCATCGCCCGCCTGGAACGCTTCCTGCGCGAACGCGGGCTTTTGAAAGACGCTAAGAGATGAGCGGCCCATTGGAGAACCTGGAATCCTATCAACAGGCATTGAACGAGACGTTTGGGCGTCACGATGTCGTGTTGGCCTATCTCTACGGCTCCCAGGCGCGCGGCGACGCCGGGCCGCTCTCTGACGTGGACATAGCGGTCAAGTTCAGGCCGGGTCTGTCCAAACGCGAACGCTTCGACCACGTGCTGCACCTGATCGGTGAACTGTGCAGCGTGTTTCATCGCGACGATGTGTACCTGGTGGACCTGGACGAAGTGCCGCCACTGCTGTGCCATCGCATCTACCTGGAGCATCGCTTGCTCTATTGCCTGGATGAGACAGTACGCATCGCGTTCGAGACTCGTGCACTTCAGCGGTACACCACGACGAGGCCGTTGCGCAACATCCGCTGGCACTACGTGAGGCGGCGCATTGCCGAAGGGCGATATGGCCGGTTCGGAGACAGGGAGCGGACGATGATAGACGTAGAGGTCATTCAACAACGCCTGGTAGCACTAGAAGAGTTCGTGTCCCAGTTGGACGAACTGCGCGCTCATGGCCTGGAAGAATGGGACACGGATATAGTCGTCCGCCACGCTACCGAAAGGACGTTACAGGTGGCAATTCAGCGGGTACTCAACATCGCCACCCACATCTTGGCCGCCGACTTTGCCATCCAGGCAGATGACTATGCGGACGTCATCCGGGCATTGGGCAAGGCCGGCGTCCTGCCCACCGACTTTGCCGAGAGGTTCTCTGACATCGCCGGGCTTTACAATGTGCTGGTCGAGGTGTATGTGGAGACGGACCCCGTAAAGGTGTATGAGCACCTCCAGCGTGATCCCGAGGACATCCGCTTCTTTGTGCGCTGTATCGTCGAATACATGGAGCGGAAAGGGATTGAGAGAAAAGGTGGAGACGCCCTATGAATGAACGTACCCCCGAACAAGAACTGGATGCCTTCTTCGGCCCCCGCCCGACGGGGCCTGCCCCCGCCCAACGGCTGGGCATCGTCGTCGCCGGCAGCCTCTCCAAAGGGCTGGAGGTGAAACTCGACCCCGCTACCGTGATCGAAGGGCTGGCCGTGGGCAGGTACGTCGTCGTGCACGGGCAGACTGGACGGCGCTTTTTCTCCATCGTCACCGATGTGCAACTCGACGCGCTCAACCCGCTGATCGAAAAGGCCCCGCCCGACACGTCCGACCCCTTCCTGGCGCGCGTCTACCAGGGCACGGCGGTCTTTGGGCGCATCCACGTCGCACCGATGCTGGTGCTTGACCCTTCGACAGGTTCAGAGGGCGCCACAGAACCCAAGCCGGTCAAGACCATCCCCGCCCACTTCACCTCGGTCTACGAGGCCACCGAGGAAGAGGTCGCCCTCGTCTTTGGCCGCGAGGAGGAACCCGGCTACTTTTACATCGGCGATCCGCTGGAGATGGAAGGCGTCCACGTGGCGCTCGACCTACGCCGCTTTGTCGAACGGTCGTCGGGCGTGTTCGGCAAGACCGGCACCGGTAAGACTTTCCTCACCCGCACGCTCCTGGCCGGGCTGATCCAATGGGGCGAGGCGGTCAACCTGGTATTCGACATGCACAACGAGTACGGCTGGAAGAGCCAGGACGAGGCCGGTCAGGAGATCAAAGGATTGCGCCAACTCTTTCACGACCGGGTTTCCGTCTTTACGCTCGATGAAGAGTCCTCGCGGCGGCGCGGGAGCAAAGTAGACGGCGTCATACGCCTCGGCTATGACCAGATCGAGCCGGAGGATGTGGACAGCCTGGCGAGCCTGATGGCGCTTTCGGATGTGCAGGTGGGCGCGCTCTACTTCTTGCGCCGACGGCTGGGGCGGGGCTGGATCGGCCGTCTTCTGGACGAAGAAGACCCGCTGGCCGATCTGGCCGATGCGTTGGAACGGGGAACGTTACACGGCGGGACGCTGGGCGCCATCCAGCGCAAGTTGGGGCTCTTCCGCCGCTTCGAGTTCCTCCAGGCCCGCGCGCCGGAAGACGCGGTGCAGCAGATTCTGGACTATCTCGATCGCGGCATCCATGTCGTCCTCGAGTTCGGGCGTTATGGAAGTAGCCTGGAAGCCTACATCCTGGTCGCCAACTATATCACCCGCCGCATCCACGAACACTATGTGCGGCGCAAGGAGGCCGCGCAGGGCGGCAAGGGCGAGGAGCCACGCCCGCTGGTCATCACCATCGAAGAGGCGCACAAGTTCCTCGACCCGGCGGTGGCGCGGCACACCATCTTTGGCGTCATCGCCCGCGAACTGCGCAAGTACAATGTCACGCTCTTGATCGTGGACCAGCGCCCCAGCGGGATAGACCCGGAGGTGATGAGCCAGATCGGGACACGCGTGACCTGTCTGCTGGACGACGAGGCGGACATCCGCGCCGTCTTTTCCGGCATCAGCGGTGCCGGCGCGTTGCGCGAGGTGCTGGCGCGGCTGGACACACGCCAGCAGGCGCTCATCCTGGGCCACGCCGTGCCGATGCCCGTGGTGGTCAAAACGCGCACCTACGGCACACCCGAATTCTACGCCGCGCTGGGCGTGCGCGACGAATCCCCGGAGGCGACGCTGGCGCGGGGGAGAAGAGTGCTGAGGGGAGAGGCGGAGGAGATTTGATGAAAGGGCACCACGCTGTTTCTATAGTAGATGAGAAAAGTGGTCGGCAGAACGGCTATTGCCACTCCACCGGGCGGCAGAGGACGTAACCGTCTGGCTTAACGACCTGATCGGGGAACAGACTTTTCGCCAGCACATCACGGCCGACATAGATTTGTGCGCTGGCAGCCTGCCTCAATGCTTTCGACGACCGGCCTGGCGGAAAAGCGACCACGACTCGTTTGCTGCTAAACAGCCGCTGCACTGCCTTCACCGGCCCGACCAGATCACTGTCGGCGGAAACCAGCAGCGCGACGTCGAACTGATCTTGAAAGGCGTCCGACATCAGTTCGACAGAGATGTTCACGTCGGTCATTTTCTCGTGGTAGGTCTCGTGGGCATGACCACAACTGCGGCAAATTACGGTATCGGCAAGAAAATGCCCGTAATAAATCCGAAAGTTGTCGAGTGTTTGCAGGGCCTCCAGAAAGACCGCCTGTCGCCTGTGTCTACTTTCTGGCCGCCTGACGATGGTGGTGAAATACTTTGGTCACAAGTTCCTGGTCGGGCTTGAGTAAATGCCCAACCAGCGCCTGGATGTTCAGCCAATAGAACCGCTTCCACCCCTTTTCGCGCAGACCGTAATACAGGTTGTATCCGTCTACATACGCGATGACTCGTTCCACGAACGACGCCTTCTATGAGACAGCCCACCCAGGAGGGTGGGCGTCGGGCCGGAGATGCTATCTCCGGGGGAGTTATTTATATTGTAACGAATTGCGAGATTTTGTCAAATCTCTACAATGGTTGAAAACAGTGCAGTCAGGGTAATGGACAACATCCGTCTCCTACATTTTGCCGACCTCCACGTCGGCATCGAAAACTATGGACGGCTCGACCCGGCCACCGGCGTCAACGAGCGCGTGCGCGATTTCCTCGCCCGCCTCGACGAGATGATTGACTATGGGCTGGAGCGCCAGGTGGACCTGGT
>DAOUBA010000097.1:0-29445 GCA_034432855.1 Anaerolineae bacterium
GCCGATTCTTTCATCACGTCGCCCAACTGCCCGGTGACCATGAACCCCTTGCTGCCGGGCATCTTGGTCGCCTCGAAGAACATCAGTTCGCCGCCGCCGACGGTGACCCCCAGGCCGGTGGCGACGCCCGGCAGTTGGGTACGCAACGCCGTCTCCTCGAAGTAACGCGGTTTCTTCAGGAAGGTCGCTACGTTGCGCACCGTCACCCGCACCGGCTTTGTGTTCTTCCCTTCGGCAATACCGGTCACCACCTTGCGACAGACACTTCCGATCTCGCGCTCCAGATTGCGCACGCCGGCCTCACGGGTATAGTCGCGGATGATGCGGCGTAGGGCGCTATCGGTGAAACTCAATTCGCCGGGCCGCAGGCCGTTCTCCCGCAGTTGGCGGGGGATGAGATAGCCCTGGGCGATGTGCACCTTCTCCGTCTCGGTGTAGCCGGAAAGCCGCAGGATCTCCATCCGGTCGCGCAAGGGTGCCGGGATCGGGTCGAGCAGGTTGGCCGTAGCGATGAACATCACGCGGGAAAGATCGAAGGGCACGTCAAGATAATGGTCGCGGAATTCGCGATTCTGCTCCGGGTCGAGCACTTCCAACAAGGCTGCCGAGGGGTCTCCCCGAAAGTCGGTGCCGAGTTTGTCCACCTCGTCGAGCATAAAGACCGGATTTCGCGTCTCCACCCGCCGCAGCGCCTGGATGATGCGCCCCGGCAGGGCGCCAATGTAGGTACGGCGGTGGCCGCGGATTTCGGCTTCGTCGCGCACGCCACCCAACGATTGGCGCACGAACTTGCGGCCCAGCGCCCGTGCGATGGACTGCCCCAGGCTGGTCTTGCCCGTGCCGGGAGGCCCCACGAAGCACAGGATTACCCCCTCGCGCTCGCGACGGATGAGGTCACTCGCCACTTCCTGCGCCAGTTCCTCCTTGCGCTCCTCGCGCAGTTTGCGCACCGCCAGGTATTCCAGGATGCGCTCCTTGAGTTCCTCCAGGTCGTAGTGATCCTCGTCGAGTACCTGCCGGGCGTGAGCAATATCCAGGTTGTCCTCGGTCTGGACGTTCCACGGCAGGGAAGTCAGCCAATCCAGATACGTGCGGATGACGCCATATTCTGCCGCAGCAGGGGGCAACTTGCTCAAGCGGTCGAGTTCGCGGCGCGCCTCCTTCTCCGCCTCCTCCGGCATCCCTGCAGCCTCGATCTTTTTCCGGAACTCTTCCGCCTCCATGTGCTGCTCGTCGGCCTCTCCCAACTGCCGCTGGATGGCCTTCATCTGCTCGCGCAAAAAGTACTCGCGCTGGGTCTTTTCCATCCCCGATTGGGCCTCGCTCTGGATCTTGCGCCCCAGTTCGAGTACTTCCAGTTCCTTCGTCAACAGGGCCAGCATGAAGCGCATCTTCTCGGTAACGCTGTCAATCTCCAGCAACCGCTGCGCGTCATCCAGGTCCATCTTCTTCATCTGATCGGCGATCGCGTAGACGATCTGGAGCGGATCCTCCAGGCCGAGGATCATCGTGCCCATCTCTTCGGGAGTCGTGGGCGATAACTCGTTCATGCGGCGGAAACTATCCAGGATGATGCGCCGCAGCGCCTCGACCTCCAGCGTGACCTCGATCTTTTCCGGGATCGCCGAGACGCGCGCCGTGAGGTAGGGCGATGTGCTGACGAAATCGTCAATGCGCATGCGCAGCAAGCCGTGCACGATCAGCGTGATCGTCCCGTCGGGCGACTTGAACAAGCGCTGGACGGCAGCAACCGTTCCGACGCGATAGATGTCGTTCGGCCCCGGTTCCTCGGCCTCGCGGTCGCGGACGGTCACAAGGCCCACCAGCCGCTTGCCGAGCACCGCGTCGTCAACCAGGCGCACCGAACGCGACTGGCCGATGCGCAGCGGCATTGCCGTCATCGGGAAGACGACCACGCCGTTCAGCGGCAAGATCGGCAGATGCGAGGGCAGCCGGAAGGGCCCACTGCCCGGTTCGTCGTCCAGCGCAACACCGTGCGCTTTGGAAATCACCGGGTAATTCAATAGTTTCAGCAGTTCACTTGCCTTTTCACCGCTTTGATCGGACATCCGTTCTCCCAATCTCCACCTATGACTGCTACTCGTCAAGACTAATTGTACCACAATTGCACGTTCGGCTCAAACGGCTCTTCGCGGAATAGCAACGCCCGCAGGGCACCTCCCGAGGGAACAAAACCCTACAGGCCAAACATCTCACCCCGAAAGGGCTCCCGTGCTTGTCTGCCACCTCTGATGGTGAATTCATACGAGGCCAGGTGAGTCAGCACCGCTGCTAGCGTGGTCTTGCTGCCGAGGACGGCTAACTGCTCTATGTGACGTTCCCTCCCGTTGCAACGTCAGCAGTCGCACGCCCTCGACCTGCCGGAATGTGGCGCCCTGGCCGACGGTGCGCAACACCGCCGCCTCGTCCACGACGCGCGCGCCGGAAACGATCGTCGCGCCATACTCGAACAGCACTGGCGAGAGCGGCGTGCTCGGCCCCAACACCATCACCAGCGCGTCGCGCCGGCAGAGCACGAGCAGCCCATCGAGCGTGTGATTGAGGAGCGCGCTGCCGGTGATGGCGACCACGTCGGCGTGTGGGATCAGGTCGGCGGCGGCCGTGACGGGGTATTCACCCTCCGCCGGACGTTGCTCGATCACCCACAGTCGGCCAACCTGTTCACGCAGCCTGGGGATGAAGGGGAAATGCCCCACGAGCACGACGGTCTTGCCACGCCCGCGCTCAGCCAGCACGTCGGCGGCGTTGATTTCGACTGCGTTGCGCTCGTCCACGTCCAGCAGCAAGTTGAGCACCGCCAGGCCGATGCCGGCTTCGAGCGGGTTATCCGAGTGGGCATAGTCGGCCAACTCGCGCGCGCTTTTGAGATGTAAGCATCCCACGTCGCGCACCTGGGCGTGGCCGTGCGGTTTGTCTCCAGTAATCGTCGAGGCCAGCCCGCAGCCACGGCTGCATACGACCGTCCAGTGCGCGCCGACCAAGACCGAGCGTACCGGCGCATCGTCCGCCAGAGCCGCTAACAGATCATCCAGGATGCCCATGAGCATGCCCCTCCATTCAGAATAATCAGAATAACCTGCCTACCTGATACACGGCGACACCCACCACGAGCGACAACGCCAGTTGCAGCGCCACGCTCAAGGCCGTCCCTTTCCACGACCTGGTTTCCTGGCGGATGACGGCTACCGTCGCCACGCAAGGGACGAACAGCATCTGCACGACCAGGAAGGCCAGCGCCGCAGGTGGCGTGAGCGCCCCGGCGACCTGCTGCGCCAGCCCGCTCCCTGGCCCACCTGTCCCGAATAGAATGCCGAGCGTGGCGATGGTGTTCTCCTTGGCGACGAAACTGGTCAGGAGTGCAACGATCAGCCGCCAGTCGCCCAGGCCCATCAGCCTCCCGACCGGCGCCAGCGCGCGCCCCAGGCTGGCCAGCAGGCTGTGCTCCACGTCGCCGCCCGGCAGCGTCGAGAGGCCCCAGACGATGACCGAAGCCAGCAAGATGATCGTGCCGGCTTTCTTGACAAAGGCCCACGTGTTGTACCAGACGAACAGGCCGATAGTGCGCGCGTTGGGCAGGTGGTACAGCGGCATCTCCATGATGAATGCCGTGTACGCGCCCTTGAACACCAGCCGGTTGATGGCGATGCCAATGAGCGCCAGTATGATCAGATTGAGCGCCACCAGCCCCCACGAGGCGAACACGGCGGCGCGGCCGAAGAAAGCCGGGGCCAGAAACGTGAGCACCGCCAGGCGGCCTGTGCACGGCACCAGCGGCGTCAACAAGGTGGTCAATAGCCGGGCGCGGCGGTCTTCCAGGATGCGGCATCCCATCACGCCCGGCACGTTGCAGCCAAAACCCAGGGCCAGAGGCAGGCAGGACTTGCCGTGCAGCCCCATCCAGTGCATGAAGCGATCCATCACGTAGGCGGCGCGCGCAAAGTAGCCCACGTCCTCCAGGAACCCCAGCGCCGCAAAGAAAATCACCAGGATCGGCAGGAAGGTCAACACCGTCCCCGCCCCGCCGATGATCCCATCCACGATCAAACCGGAGAGCCAGCCCGGCGCAGCAGCCAGCGTCATCCTCACACCTTCAGACAGTCCACCGACGACCACTCCGTCCAGCCAATTCACGACGGGCAGCGCCACCGTGTAGGTGAGCCAGAACATCAGGCCAAAGATGCCCACCAGCAGCGCCAGTCCCCACAGGGGATGCGTGGCGACCCTGTCTGCGCGGTCGGTCAGCGTGACGGCGCCGGCCCTGGGGCGGACGACCGCCGCACGCACTATGCGCCCGATCCACTCGTAGCGCCCGCCGACGATGTCCAGGTAGGCGTCCTCGTGCTGCTTCAGCACCGTGTGGACACGCTCCCACGCTTCCGGCGCGGCCTGGCGCAGCATGTCCGTGATCTCTGCGTCGCCTTCCAGCAACTTGAGCGCGAACCAGTCTTCGGGGTATGGCTGTGGCACATGCCCGGCGACCAGGACACCGATCTCCCGCAGTACAGAACGGTGCGCGGCGCGGATGACAGGACGATTGGGCCTGAAGGCATCCGGCGCGGCGGCCAGATGTTCGACAGCGTCCATCAACTCGTGCAGCCCCTGGTTCTTGCACGCGACCAGCGGCACGATCGGCACACCCAGCGCGGCTTCCAACACGTGCGGCTCGACATGGATGCCGTGCTGCTCCGCCACGTCGGCCATATTCAAGCCCACCACCACTCGCACCGGCAGGGCCAGCAGTTCGGCCAGCAGGTACAGGTTGCGCTCCAGCGCGGCGGCGTTGACCACGACGACCACCACGTCGGGCTGCTCGCGGATGAGGTAGTCGCGCGCGATGCGCTCCTCTTCAGAATTGGCCGTCAGGCTATAGGTGCCCGGCAGGTCTACCAGGCGGATCACCCGTCCATTGCGCGTAAACTCGCCGGTTTTCTGCTCGACGGTCTTGCCCGGCCAGTTACCCACGTGCTGGCTCAGCCCGGTGAGCATATTGAACACGGTGGACTTGCCGACGTTGGGCTGCCCGGCCAGCGCAACGATGAGGGGATCATGGATTGGGGATTGGGGATCAGGAAGGTGTTCGTTCATAGCGCCTCACATATCACGCATCACGTTTCACGCATCACTTCCACCTGTATCTTGGCGGCCTCGCCGCGCCCCAGCGCCACCCGCGTATCGCGCACGGCCACGATGATCGGACCCTGTCCATAGTTTTGGAGGACGGTCACTTCGGCGCCGACGGTGAACCCCAACACGGCGACGCGGCTGATGAACTCTCTGCCGCCGCGCAGCCCGCGCACCACACCACGCGCGCCGACCGGTAGATCACTCAACGTTTGCAGTGGTACCTGATGTTGCCACTCCGATATTGAGTTCTGCATTTGCGCCTCTCGTTCGATATTGGCTGTGCAACGTGGATCACCATACACCGGCCAAGAGCCGATAGCGCGTCTGCCGGGTATAGTCCTCATACCCGGGCAGCTCTTTCTTCAGTGTCCTGTCCTCCAGGCACGTCCGCAGCACGTACAACGCCGCCGACGCGACAGTAGGAATCAGCGCCCACAGCGAACCAAGCAACAATGTACACACCCCCTCGGCAAAGCGTTCGACGCCATCGCCCACAAGAACAACACATATCCCAGCACCGTGACCACCAGGCCACCCACGTGATACGCTAATGGAATTGACCCCGTCCGGCCAAGACGGACGGTCAGCCCGGCAACCACCCAAAGGCAGCCTGGACGAGCCACTTGACGATTGCGCGTCGCGTTTCAGGCGAGATCGCAGGTCTCGTTAGTGTACTTTGTTCATCTGGGTTTTGCACTCGGATCTCCTGTTCGGCATCGAGCGCAATACCCGCCGAGAAACAGATGCACATCGGTGACCTGCAGCCCTTCGCGCTCGCTCAAGACGCGCACCACCTGCGCGATCTGGGGCGCGTCGAACTCCACCACTTGTCCGCACTTTAGGCAGGTGAAGTGATAGTGCGGCGTCTCCGGGGCCGTCTCAAAGTGAGCGTGACCCTCTCCCAGGGCATGATCTTCCACCAACCCCATCTCCTTCAGCACGGCCAGGGCCCGATAGACCGTGGGCAGGCTGATGTTGGGATCGCAGGCCTTAGCCAAAGCGTACACCCGTTCTACTTCCAGGTGGCCCGGATTATCCTGCAGCACCTGCATCACCAGCCGTCGCTGGCGGGTGAGCCTGCGGCCGCCGCTGTGCAGCACATCGGCTAAATAGTTAGTCTGAGTCATACGATCACCCCTTTATCTCCTCGCTCTTCGCCATCTCGATATGATCCAGGGCACAGGTGATCTCCCTGGGGATCGGCGTCGCCGTATGACCACAGTTCGGGCAAACCGCTGCCTCCTCCTCGCTCTCGAAGCGCAGCGCGCAGCAGTTCCAGCAGATAAAGCGGTTCGGGCCCGCATGAGTGACGATCTGCGCACCCTCTGCCAGTGTGTGCACGGTCAACTCCTGCAGTATGCTCCGCAAGCGCGCTTCGGTCTCGCGGAACGGGCCGTATACAATGAAATGCAGCGCGGTGATCCGGCCGGCGCCGTGCGAACGCGCCTCGGCCAAAGCCTGATCGAGCAGTGCACGCACCCTTTCGCGCTCAGAGATCATCGCATCTCCCACCGCCCAATTGTCATCTCCTTGCCCATCTCAGAACCCACAACTCCTTATGTATCCAGCGACAGCGGGGGCCAGCCGCTGGATGATTCGCCCCTCTTGAAACGGAAGTCGCACCTCTCGCCCCCTCGACCAGCGTCAAGGGTGTCTGTGAAATCCGTAAAACGATGCCGGTACATCCAATTCCTCTACCCGATTATTGAAAAAGATTATTAGTCTCAATTATATGTGCTTGGCGATGTTTGTCAAGTGGTCAGATTCCCGGGGAATGTGATGTTCCTGGCGTCAGCCGTCCAGTCCGGCTCGCGCCTGTGGGGCGAGCACGGGCTGGCATTCCTGATCGAGGCAGAGGCGGACCGGGTATTGTTCGACACCGGACAGAGTGGTGCGGTGCTGCTGCATAACCTGGACGTGATAGGAATCGCTCCAGCAGCGCTCGATGCGCTGGCGATCAGCCACGCTCATTACGATCACACCGGCGGTCTGCCGGCGCTGGAGCGCACTCGCCCTGGCCCCCCCCTCTACGCGCACCCCGACCTCTTCCGGGAGCGATTTGCCCGGCGCGGCGAACGGATCGAACCCATCGGCCTGCCGCTGACGCGGGAAGCGCTGGAAACGCAGACTCCGCGAACCGGATGACCACCTCCGGCGGGTGAGCGAGGGTATTGACCAGCGTCACGTGCCGGGCGACGCCGATCAGCCGACGTCTGACATCCTCCGGCGGCTCCGGCTCGATGTGGAGTGTTGCCTCCAACGTGCCGATGCGTCGTGGCTGCAGGTGCTTCTCATACTCCACTTCGACACTTAGGTGCTCGAACGGAATGCCATGCAGGCGACAGGAGTTGGCGACGAACTCGCCTATGCACGCGGCCACCGCCACGGCGAACAATTGCGGCGCGCTTGGAGCCGTGCCCACCTCGCCGTACTCTACCGCCGAGTCCACGCTTACCGTATAGTCGTCCACTGTGGCCTGGAAACGCCGCCCTTCGATATGACGCACGGTGATCCTCACTCTGTCCCTCCTGCGACGATCTTATCGCGTTCACCCCAAACAACGGCTGCCCCGGCCCGCGTCTCTGCGCGCCGCACCGCCCAGCGGGCCAGCAGGCTGGCGATCAGCCCGGTGAGCGGCACGGCCAGGAGCAGCCCGATGCTCCCCACCAGCGTGCGCACGATCTCCTCGGCGACCGGCTCGCGGTTCACCCGTCGCCAGATCGGCTCCGGATAGAGCATAAAGGCCAGCATCAGGGGCATCGAGGCGCCCACATAGGCCAGGAGCAGCGTGTTGACCATCGCCGCAATGTGGTCGCGCCCGATGTTAAGGCTGCTGCGGAAGAGCCTGTACCAGTCCAGGTCGCGGTTGACGTTGGCCAGTTCAAAGACCGCCGAAGCCTGCCCCACGCAGATGTCGTCCAGCACCCCCAGCGCGCCGATGATGATCCCGCCCAGTACCAGCCCCTGCAAATTGACCGTCTGCCCCAGTTCGAACACAATAAACCCCGCCTCCTCGCTCATACCGGTCAGCCGCGCCGCCCTCACGAACGTCCAGGCCAGCACACCGGTCAACGCCAGGCTGAGGATCATCCCGGCCACCGCCGCGTGCGCCTTGAAATTCCACCCATAGACCAGGTAGGTGGAAACGGTCAGCAGTGTGACAGCGCCTGCCAGGCTCACAGCAACCGGATCGCGTCCGGCCTTGATCTGGGGCAGGATGAAGGCAAAGATCACCACTAGGCTGAACAGCGTCCCCAGAAGCGCCCGTAACCCCCGCCCACGTCCTATCAGCGCCACCAATCCCACGAACACCGCCGCGATCCAGATGAGAGACCTCGTGCGGATAAAGTCCGAGATGTAGAAGCGTTCGCCGAGCGGGCTGACCGTCCGTTCCACATACACGCGGTCGCCGATGCGAAACAGCCGCTCCTGGCTGATGATGTTGATCGTTCCCTCCTCGACCGCGATCTCCAGTCCGGCCAGGGAGCCGCCCTCGATGCGCACCAGCACTCGTTGATAGGGCTGCGCGTTGCCTTCACCCAGGTCAATCGTGCCCTCCTCCAGGATCTCGATCACGCGCGCGGGCATCGTCTCCGTCGTGACCTGCGCCGGGGATTGAGGCTCTTCTTCAGCAGGCTGCTGCCGCGCCAGCCACGGCCCCATGAGGATGAGCGCCGCTGCCAGGACGACCATCACACCCAAAGGGATCAGAATAAAGCGTTCCTGGTTCGACATGGCCCCTCCACGAGAACGATGCTACACCTCGATCCCGAACACGGCGCGTAGGACAAACCCGATGCCGAAACTCACCGCCGCCACACCCAGGCTCAGCCCCGCCATTTCCAGAAAACGCGGCTTGAAAGGCATGTCTTTGGCCACGGAGACGTAGTAGTTGAAAAATCCGATGATCAGAACCGCGGCAACCAGGGTGCATGCCAGGCAGACGTAATAGTTTGTCAGCACCAGGTACGGCAGGATCAGGACCAGCACAGTGATGACATAAGCGACACCTGTGTAGAGCGCGGCCCGCAACGGATTCTTGGTCGTCTCCTCCGACTTGGTGGAGAGGTACTCCGATGCCGCCATAGACAGGGCCGCGGCGATGCCCGTGATCGCGCCGGTCATCGCAATCAACCGGGTGTTCTGTAGTGCCAGCGTCAGGCCGGCCAGCGCCCCAGTCAACTCGACCAGCGCATCGTTCAGCCCGAGGACGATCGAGCCGGTGTAGCGCAACCGCTCCTCGTCCAGCAGCGCGATCAGCGCCTCCTCGTGCTCTCCTTCCTCACGGGCAATCGTCTCGGCTTCTGGGAGCGCCGCGCCGAAGGATGCATAGTTATCCTGCGCCCCCTCCTCGCCCCGCTCCATCAACTTGATGCCGAACGTGAACCCCAGCACCCGGCTGATCAGGCCATACCACCAGACTTTGAGCCGATCCGGGCGAACGTCCTGCCCGGTGTGTTCGCGCCAGCGGTGGTAATGCCGGAGTTCATCGACGGCGATCTGCTCAAGGATTGCCTTGTTCTCCGGTGGCCTGATGATGCGAGCCAGGCGGGTGTAAATATGGTGCTCGGTGATCTCGGCCTTCTGATACGCCAGCAGTCGCTGGCGCTCCTCTTCGGTTAGCATTGCCTGTCCCTCTTCTCCTTCCATTTTCAGCACTCCTGTGTTCTGCGGATGGGGTAGCGTCATATTGTAGTACGGAACGGGATAAAAGTCGAGCGCCTGACCAGGTCGAGTAGTACCAACGTCTTATTGTCTACTCCGTTCCTGCAATGCTATAATTTTTGGGAATATGGCACCCGCACGTGCGCTTTCACTGGCTGGCAGTGTGGCTCTGGCATTCCTGTTTCTTGCCCTGGTTGCCCTGGGGACAAGTGCACAGGATGCCTCTGGCGGTTATTTGATTCCCCCGGTTTCTACAACGGGAACGGGGGCGGTCTCGCCTGCATATAGCGGCTGTGGCGGCGTCTGGGGCATACCCTCCAGCAATCCAGAGTATGAGCAAGAGGTGGTAGAGCGGGTGAACGCAGTCCGCGCCCAAAACGGTTTGCCTCCACTCAAGCGCTTTTCCCAACTGGACCAGGCTGCCCGTTACTTTGCCACCGATATGGGCCAGGATAACTACTTCAGCCACGACACCTACGACCGCAGCGATGGCAACCTGGTGTATGTCTGTAGTTGGATAGACCGGGTGAAGTCGTATTATTCTCCTTACTCTATGCTTGCCGAAAACATTGCGGCCGGTTATAGCACTCCCGAAAGCGTGATGAACGCCTGGATGAACAGTTCAGGCCACAGGGCCAACATTCTTGGCTCGAGTTGGGAAATCGGCGTGGGCTATTATCAGGGCAGTGGCAACTACTACCGCTACTGGGTGCAGGATTTTGGAAAGCGCAGTGGAGTCTATCCCCTCATCATTAACCAGGAGGCAGCGCGAACAGATTCGCGCCAGGTATCGCTGTACATTTATGGCGCCGGCGTCTGGGATGAAATGCGCCTGCGTAACGATAGCGACCCCTGGACAGCGTGGCAACCCTTTCAGACAACGCTCAGTTGGACGCTGGGCGTGGGAGTGTATACACACACCGTCTGGGCTGAGTTGAGAAAGGGAAGCAATACGACCGTGACCAGCGATACCATCTATTTGACTTGCTCTCCTGTCCTCGGTGGATTGCCATCGGGGCTTACCTTCACCTACAGCATTCCAGAGCGACGGCTGCTTCCCGCTGCTCATCAGGTCACGCCTCAAAATGCAGGAGACTCCAGCCCTCTCACCTGGACGATCACCACCAGCGGGACATGGTTCACCGCATCGCCTCTCAGTGGCGCCACTCCGGCTTCGTTTTTCGTCACGCCGACAGCCTTTAGCACCGGCACGGTCGCCACCTACAGCGGTGCAATCACAGTGACGGTCGTGAGCCCCGCCGGCATACCCGGGTCGCCACACCGGATAACCGTCACACTCCGCGTAGCCCATACAGAATTGACCGAGGTCTACCTGCCCATCGTCATGCGTAACTACCCAGACGCAGACGGCGGATCATAATCCGCCGCTGTGCCACAAAATGCATCGATGGAGCGAACCATCAAGAGATGGAACGAACAACGGGGAAGCCCTGGCTTCCCCGTTTGTATGCCCCGGACTGGATTTGAACCAGCACGCCTTACGGCACAGGCCCTCAACCTGCTGCGTATGCCTATTCCGCCACCGGGGCTTGGCCTTATTATACTCTGCCTGCATTGCTTGTCAACTATGACCAAGCAGGGTACAATGCTCGTAACATTTCTGGGCAACAAGGAGTCAGAAGTGAGAATCGTACTCGATGCAATGGGTTCGGACACCTACCCCGTCCCCGATGTCGCCGGGGCCGTGCTGGCAGCGCGGGAATGGGGAGATGAAATCCTCCTCGTCGGACAGGAAGACAAAATCCGCGCCGAGTTGGCCCGACACGACACTGCCGGCCTGAGACTGGAGGTCGTTCACGCCCCACAGGTCATCGAGATGGATGACGACCCGGCGTGGGCGGCGCGCGAGAAAATGGCCTCCTCGATGCACATGGGGATGGGCCTGGTGCGCGGTGGGCTTGCCGACGCTTACGTGACCGCGGGGAACACCGGGGCCGTCCTGGCGGTGGCGACGCTGCATACCCTGCATCGCATTCAGGGCGTGCTTCGCCCGGCGCTGGCGGTGATCCTGCCGCTACCTGCCGGACGCGTCGTCTCGCTCGACATCGGCGCCAACGCCGATTGCCGCCCCGAATACCTGGCGCAATTCGCGCTGATGGGGGCAATCTATGCCCGCGCCGTCCTGGAATGCGGGGAGCCTCGCGTGGCGCTTCTCTCCAACGGCGAGGAACCGGGCAAGGGGAACACGCTGGTCAAAGAAGCCTATCCGCTTCTGAGCGCTTCCGGCCTGAACTTTGTCGGCAACGTCGAGCCCAAAGAGGTGCTCAGTGGGCAGACCGACGTCGTCGTGCACGACGGCTTTGCCGGCAATGTCTTTATCAAAACGCTGGAGGCCGCAGCCAGGATGCTCACAGACCTGATCCGCGATGAAATCAAGGCCAGCCCGATCACGGCGGCAGGCGGCCTGCTCGCCAAACCCGCTTTCCGTCGCGTAGGGCGCCGCATTGACCCCTTCGAAGTCGGCGGGGGGCCGCTCCTGGGCGTCAACGGCGTGGTCATCATCGGCCACGGGCGTTCCAACGCGCGCGCGATCAAGAACGCCATCGGGCAGGCACGCAAAGCGGTGCAGGGCAACGTCGTGGCCACCATCCGCAGTGGCCTGGAGAAGGAGTGAGACCAGATGCGCGTCATCCGCAACGAGCGCCACATCCGCACGCGCAACTTTATCGGGCGATACGTGCCGTGGGTCGGTATTCTAACCGTACTGATCGCCTGGTTCATCTCCATCACAAACCCGGGCACCCTGCTCGCAGTCCTGATTATCTTGCCCGTGGGGTTCATCGTCACTGTAGCGGGGGGCTACTTTGCCGATCGCTACGTAGGGCCGCTGGCGCACCACAGTGTGTTGGTCAAGACACTCAAGGGCCTGGACGATCAACACCTGCTCGTGCAGTATCTCCTGCCCGCTTCGCACGTTCTGGTCGAGCCGGGCGGCTGCACGGCCTTCGTGGTCAAGACGCAGGGGGGACAGGTGATCTACAGCCCGGAGAAGGGCGGGCGCTGGAGGCACATACAGAGGGGCAAGTTCTGGCGGCAGTTCGCCGGCCAGGAGGGGATCGGCCTGCCCGATTTTGAAGCCGAGCGCCAGGCGGAGCGGTTGAGGCGCTGGCTGGCCCGCCGGTTGCCGGACGTCGAGGTGCCGGTGCGAGGGGTCGTCGTCTTTGTCCACCCCAACGTCACGTTGGAAGCCGACGAGTCACCGGTGCCGGCGCTCCTGGGCAAGAAACTCAAAACCTGGCTGCGCGGACCGGGGAAACTCAAGCCGTTACCCGATGACGTGCGCCGCCGGCTGGCGGAAGTGCTGGACGGCATAAAACCGTAGGGACGGGATGACCCCGCCCCTACTTTTTATCCACCCAACTCTTTGAGTTTGGCCTCCCACTTGGTGTACAGTTTATTGTAGGTTGCCTCGGTGATCTCCCCTGTGGCCAGCCGCGCGTCCAGGTTATCCAGTATGGCCTGGACTTCTGCGGCCGTCTTGGGGGCGGCGGTCGGGGCGGCCTCCGGGGCTGCCGGAGCCTGCCGGGGTTGCTGCATGCTCTGCACCAGCATCTGCCCCATGGCCGCGCCCATGCCGATGCCGGCACCCAGGCCCACGCCCGTGCCGGCGCCACCACCGGGCTGCTGGGCTGCATCGCGCATTGCCCGCGCGGCCTGGAACTGCATGTAGGCGCTCATGTCGCCCAGCGCGCCCATCGAGGCTGCTTCGTCAATCGCCTTGGCGGTCTCCTCGGTCGGCCCCAGGTACTCGACGTAGATCGAGGTCAGGTTCACCCCACGGGCGGCAAACTCCTCCGCCGCCTTGGCCCGCACCCCCATTGTCACCTCTTCCGCCATCGCGGAGAGTTCGAGAACCGACTTGCCCATCTCGCCAACGATGTCGGTCAACTTGGTGAGGATGATCGAGCGGAAAAAGTTCTGGATATCGTTGGTGGTATAGATGCCCTGCGTGCCGACGATCTTGTTGACGAACAGTTGCGGGTCGGCGACCTGCATGGCATAGGTGCCGCGCGCCTGTACGCGCGCCATGCGCAGCACCGGATCCTTGATCGTGATCGGCGTTGGCGTGCCCCACTTGAGGTCCAGAAACTCGCGCAGGCTGACGAAATAGACCTCGGCCTTGAAGGGGGTCTGGCCGGAGAATGCCTTGCCGATCACGTCCACCAGGAGCGGAATATTGGCCGTAGTGATCGTGTGTGGGCCGGGGCCAAAGACATCCAGTGCCCGTCCATCCCGGAAGAACACTGCCGCCTGATTATCGCGGACGATCACCTGTGAGCCGATGCGAAAATCGCCGGAGCCCCGCTCGGGGATGCGATGGACGATTTCGGTGCCGGCCTCGTCCACAAACTGCACTATATCGAAGATTCGCGCTGCCATCGTTTTCTACCTCCTCGGTTTCGCGGGGCTATTGTGACGCCCCGGTCTGGCCGCTCTCCAGGATGAGATGCTCGCGTTCGTCGAAGGTGCTGTTGGCCTCGCGGCAAATATCCCGGACGATGCGGACGGTCTCGAGCAGGCCCTGGCCGGTGGAGATGGCCTCTTGTAGCCGATCGTTGGCCGTGTTCAGCCGCTCCACGTAATCGAACAGAGCCATGTCGAAGTTATAGATCTGCTCCAGTTCCTTCTGGTTGATCTTGACCGCGTCGAACAACCCGGAATAGCCGTAACTGGCGAAACGCACGCGGTCAATGAAGGTCTGCAACTGCGTGATGGCGCTCCCGACGTTATCCACGAGATCGTAGCGACTGTTCTCGATCAGTTCGTTGATCGCCACGTCGAGCCGTTTGCGCTGGTCGGCCAGTTTCTCGGCCAGTGTCTGGCGCAGGATTTGATCCGCCTTGCGCCGCTCCTGGCGCTCCTGGTAGCCCTTCCAGCCGGGGATGATGCTCCCCAACTTTTCCAGGATGTTACGGCTCTCTTCTACTTTACCCAGCACGTCCATCGCTTAGCCTCCTTGATTTGAGGTAACTTGCTACCCCTAATACGCAACTCTTGTGCAGCCGGTTTCGCCATGCATTATAGTATAGTTCACGCGAAAAGGGAAATGGTAAGACGCGGACACGTTGATGCCATAGCCCAGGTGTGGCAGGGGCGTAGAAGAAAGCATAGCCTCAGCGCGTACAAGCGACGGCCCCAGAGGCCAGGCTGAGCATCAAGACGATCAGGGCAGCATTGCCGCCAGGCACGCTGCCCTAATACACCACGTTTTCATCGCCAGAACGCAGGACGGGTGGGCAACCCGTCTTACCGCTTGCTGTATATGCGGATGAAATGAGCCAGTGAGCGGTCGTAGGTGCGCTCCGCCTCCGGCGGGAAGAGGCACCCGGGCAATTCGCCTGCACGCCAGTGGTAACGCAGGCACTCGCAGCATTTACCCTTGCGTGAGCACGGCTCATAGGAACACGTACAGCGACTCAGGTTCTCATCTATCCTGCACTCCATACTCCCACCTCCAGAAGAGCACGCCTAAAGCAAAAGGCCGCCGGCACCCGCCGGTGGCCTGATGCTTCGCCAGCCCGTGTGGGACTCAGGGGGCCATCCGCTTATTGAGGTACTCTACCACCTGGCCGACCGTCTTGATCTGCTGGGCTTCCTCATCGGAGATCGTCCCACCAAACTCTTCCTCGAACTTCATGATCAGTTCGACGAGATCGAGGGAATCTGCCTCCAGATCCTCGCGGAAACGCGCCTCCGGTACGACCTTGGCCGGGTCAACGCCCAACAAGTCAACGATGATCTCCTTGACCTTCTCGAATATGTCTGACATTGATTGTACCTCCTGTTGATTTGCTGACCGATGATATTATTCTACCCCTAGATGGAGTATTGTCAAACGACGAGTTTGACAATCGCCCCCACCGCCGGTATCATGAACCCACTATAAGAACACCCTGCTACGGTTCAGGTTACGCGAGCATGCATCAAAAGCGCAAATCCGATCACCTTCGCATCAACCTGCAAGAGGATGTCAACTCCAGGCACGTCTCTACCGGCTTCGAGCGTTACCGTTTCGTCCACTGCGCGCTGCCGGACCTGAACCTCGAAGACGTGGATACTTCCACCACGCTGCTGGGCAAGCGGCTGGCAGCCCCACTGCTGATTTCCCCGATGACCGGCGGCACGCCGGAGGCGCGCGCGATCAACGAGCGGCTGGCGGAAGCCGCTCAGACCGCCGGAATCGGGATGGGCGTCGGCTCGCAACGGGCAGCCATCGAAGACCCGTCGCTGGCCGATACCTACCGCGTGCGTCACGTCGCGCCCGATATTCTCCTGTTCGCCAACCTGGGGGCGGTCCAGTTGAATTACGGTTATGGCCCCGACGAGTGCCGCCGGGCGGTCGAGATGATCGAGGCCGATGCGCTCGTCCTGCACCTCAACCCGCTCCAGGAGGCGCTGCAGCCCGAAGGGAACACGCGCTTTGCGGGCCTGCTCGCCAGGATCGAAGCGGTCTGTCAGGCGCTGGATGTGCCGGTAGTGATCAAGGAAGTGGGCTGGGGATTGTCAGAGTCCGTCGCCCGCCAATTGACTGGGGCAGGTGTCGCAGCGCTGGATGTGGCCGGGGCCGGGGGCAGTTCGTGGAGCCAGGTGGAAATGTACCGCGCCACGAATGAACACGAACGCCGCGTGGCAGCGGTGTTCGCCGACTGGGGCATCCCCACCGTCGAGAGCCTGCTCGCTGCCCGGCGGGGCGCGCCCGACCTGCCGATCATCGCCAGCGGTGGCATCCGCGACGGCATTCAGATTGCCAAGGCGTTGGCGCTTGGCGCCGCCGCGTGTGGCGTGGCGGGGCCGTTCCTTCACGCTGCTGTCCAGTCCACCGCTGCGGTGGTCGAAGCCATCGCCACGCTGACGGCCCAGTCGCGCGTGGCCATGTTCGCCGCCGGTATCGCCGACATCCCCGCATTGCGTCGCGCTCCACTCCAATTGGCGGGCCAGACGAGCAATCCGGTGCTGGACGTTTTGTCGGGCAAGTGACCCGACGCTGCCCGACACCCTGTTCACGCCGACGGACTGAGGTCACACCGGCGTTCAACCATCCATTCGCGCCCGGCCTTGTGCCGGGCGCTTCTCTTGACGGCTCCGTACTCCTCCTGTACAATCCCTCCTCGGAGGCACAGACGGGGGAGGAATGCGATGGCGGGCCCCCGACATTGGATCATCGGCGAGGCCGGCGACGGCCTGGAAGCCCGGCGTATGGTAGCCGACTTACATCCCGACGTCCTGCTGCTCGACCTGGTGATGCCCGGCCTGCGTTCCTCCGAAACCGAAAAGCCCTGTTACCCGGCCCTGTCCCCCGATTGCCGCTTTACCCAATCATTGACCTCCTGCACCAACTCATCCGGCAGATAGGGCTTGAGTATGAACTGATCGGCGCCGGCTTCCAGGCACTGCCGACGACAGTCCATCGCCGAAGTCATAATCAGCGGAATCTCGGCCGCTCGCGCGCCACCCGACGAGCGCATCTCACGCGCCAAACTAAACGTTTCCTTCCCGTGCACCTGAACGTCCATCAGCACAGCGTCCGGGAACGATTGGCGGAAGAGCGGCACGATTTCGTCGTAACGGTCAGTATCAATGACACGGTAGCCCTCCATCTCGAAAAGGAGTTTCAGCAACCGCCTGGTACCCTCGTTGTCCTCCACCAGCATGATCGTTGGCACGCTTGACTTCTCCCCCCCGCCTCTGTAACCGGAAACGATCCGGCGTCTGATCAAAGAGAAACGGGCGAAACGCTTAAACACATCCCGCCGAATAGTCCGAGCAGTCCCGCCCGCTTCAATGACACGATATTTTGTTTCTACTATATTATACCTACACCCGCGCTGACGTCAAGTCACCTGTCGCCATCCGCGAACGCCTCCTCCACCCCCAGCCGCGCCAGCCGCCGTTCACGCTCCCAGGCGGGCTCCTCCCCGGCCTCCTCCGCCAGTACCGCGCGCAGTTCGAAAATCTGATCGCGCAGCAACGCCGCTTTCTCGAACTCCAAATCCCGCGCGGCGGCTTTCATCTCCTTCTCCAACTCGCGCAGCAGCCGTGCCAGTTCGTCCTTGGGCAGTTTCTCCAACCCCACGCCCTCTTCCGCCGGCCGGGCCGCCGTCGCCCGCACGCGGTCGGTGAGATCGCGCACCTCCTTGACGATGGAAGCCGGCACGATGCCGTGCTTCTCGTTGTACGCTAACTGAATCTTGCGCCGCCGCTCGGTCTCTTCGATGGCGCGCTTCATCGAATCGGTGATCTGATCGGCGTACATGATCGCCGTGCCGTTCACGTGCCGCGCCGCCCGCCCCATCGTCTGGATGAGCGCCGTGTCGGAACGCAAGAATCCCTCCTTGTCGGCGTCGAGGATCGCCACCAGGCTCACCTCTGGCAGGTCGAGCCCCTCGCGCAGCAGATTGATCCCCACCACCACGTCGTAGGCCCCCAGCCGCAGGTCGCGCAGAATCTCGACCCGCTCGATGGTCTGTACTTCGCTGTGCAAATAGTGCACCTTGATCCCCAACTCTTTCAGATAATCGGCCAGGTCCTCGGCCATGCGTTTGGTCAACGTCGTCACCAGCACGCGCTCTCCCCGCCCCACCCGCTCGCGGATCTGCCCTACCAGGTCGTCCACCTGCCCCTGCGCCGGCTTGACGATAATCTGCGGGTCCACGATGCCGGTCGGGCGGATGATCTGCTGCACCACCTGCTGGCTCTTCGCCAATTCGTAGGGGCCGGGCGTGGCAGAAGTGTAGATGACCTGGTTGACACGCGCCTCAAACTCCTCAAAGGTCAGCGGGCGGTTATCGAGCGCCGAGGGCAGACGGAAGCCGTATTCGACCAGCACCTCCTTGCGGCTGCGGTCGCCGTTGTACATCCCGCGTATCTGAGGAATCGTCATGTGCGATTCGTCCACCACGAGCAAGAAACCGGGTGGGAAATAGTCCAGCAACGTCCAGGGGGGTGATCCCGGTGGACGCCGCTGCAAATGACGGGAATAGTTCTCGATGCCGGGGCAGTAGCCGATCTCGCGGATCATCTCGATATCGTACCTGGTGCGCTGCTCCAGCCGCTGCGCTTCCAACAACTTGCCCGCGCGCTTCAATTCCGCCAGCCGCGCCTCCAACTCGTCCTCGATGTCGGCCAGGGCCTGCTCCAGTTTTTCCTCCGGGGTGATAAAGTGCTTGGCGGGAAAGATGCGTACCTCGTCCAGTTCGGCCAGCACCTCGCCGGTGAGCGGGTTCACCTCGGTGATGCGCTCGACCTCGTCGCCCCACAGACCGATACGGTAGGCTGTCTCGCCGTAGGCCGGCGCGATTTCCAGGGTATCGCCGCGCACGCGGAACGCGCCGCGCTTCAACTCCAGATCGTTGCGCTCGTAATAGATGCTGACCAGATGGCGCAACACGGTCTCGCGGCGATACTGCTCTCCCCGGCGCAGTTCGAGCATCACCCGCCCCCACTCCTCGGGATCGCCGATGGCGTAGATGCAGGAGACCGAAGCGACGATGATCACGTCACGACGCGAAAAGAGCGCGGTCGTGGCCGCCAGCCGCAGCCGGTCGAGTTCCTCGTTGATGTCGGCATCCTTCTCGATGTAGAGATCGTAGCGGGGCAGATACGCTTCCGGCTGGTAATAGTCGTAGTAGGAGACAAAATACTCGACGGCGTTGTGGGGGAAGAACTCGCGGAACTCGGCATAGAGTTGCGCGGCGAGCGTCTTGTTGTGCGCGATGACGAGGGTGGGCTTTTGTACCTGCTCGATGATCTGGCCTACGACGTACGTTTTCCCCGTGCCTGTCGCTCCCAGCAACGTCTGGTGTTGATACCCCTTCCTGACCCCCTCGACCAACGCGGCAATCGCTTCCGGCTGGTCGCCGGTGGGCTGGAAATCGGAGACGAGTTGGAATCTGGGCATATGGAGTGCATTATACATCATACGGATGTATTGCGCCAGATTTGCCAAGCAAGGTCATTGTGTGGTATGATGGTAAGCAATCGGCAGCGGAGGTAACGCCCATGGAACAGAAATCGGCTACCGTGCAGGCCGCGATCATCGGGCTGATCGGCGCAATTCTGACCTCCTGCAGCGGCTGCTTCGGCGCCGCACTCAGTGCAGCCGTGACTCTCTACTCCGTACAGCGGGAACAACAGCAGGTCGCACTCGCCGCGCCCGAAGGCCGCCAGGTACTGAGCATCAACACGGGCAATATCTTCATCTCCAGGCAGGAGGCCGCTGCCCTTGATCCGGAGGCGTACTTTGTAGACCTGGATCGCGGGCTGGCGATCCGCCGTCCCCTGTCCGGCTGGAGCCAGATGGAAGAACTGACGATAGGGGAGCAAATGGCCGAAGTCGGCGGACAGTGCCTCGTCCTGTGCGACCAACCGCTCTATCGCATCCGCTACGGCCAGCCGATCGAGATCCAATACGACCGCCAAACGCGGGTCAACGGACGGCCGGTCCCGGAGGACAGGCTCGACACACTCGAGCAGCTATATGGGTCCCCGCCCTGGACGGTGCCCTATTACAGCCAGGTAACCATCAACGTCTTTGAGCGCCCGGTCGTAGAAGAGATGGGCTTCGATCAACTGCCCGATCTGGTTCTGCTCATCACCGCCGCCTCTAGCCTGCGCATCAACCGCCTGATCGCAGAGGAAGGTTCCAACTTTGTGGTGCTCCAGGCCTCGGCGACCTACGAGAACGTCCAAATGGATGGCGAACCGGCGACGTTCACGCTGGAGGATTGGATGCTGCTCGCCGAGGCCGCGGATGCCTACTACGCCGTCGAGATCGCCTACACGCCGCAGAGCGGCCAATCGTTGCAGGTGTGGGACGACCTGCAGGCATACATGGACTCGTTCCGTGTGATCCAATAAGGGCCACCGCCTCGAGGAGGAGAAGCCATGGAGGACGCGAAGGAAAAGCAGTCTCGCCGGACCATCCGTAGAGCTCTGATCGGTCTGGTCGGTGCCGCGATCACCGCGTGTGGCGGACTGGGCGGGGCGGCGTTGAGCGCCGGACTGACGCTCTACCAGGTCGAACGCAACATCCAACATAGCGCTTTCGGCCCCCGATAGCGAACACACGCTCCACATAGACACACGGCGGATCGCGCTCGATGCGGGCCAGGCCCGGCGACTCGACCCTGATGCGTATTACGTCGCCACCGACACCGGCTTTGTGCTGGCCCAGCCGCGCGCCGGGTGGGGAGCCATCGAGCAGATGACGTATGCCGATCTCTTCACCGAAGAAGGGAACGCCCTATCGCCGCTTATCCTCTTCTTTACGAAAGTCGGGCTGGCCTGGAACGAGCAGCCCCTCTACCGCCTCCGCTATCAACAGCCGATCCAGGTCCGGTACGTGGAGGGATCACGAGAAAACGGGATCGCCATTGACGTGGGGCAATTGGCGAGTGATACAGCCGCGTATTATAGCCAGATCACGATCCTGGCTATAGACAAGAGCGTCGCCCAGGATTACACCCTGCCCGACATCGCGCTGACCTGGGGCACCTTCCACTGGGGCGCGGTCAACCACATTATCGCCAACCGCGATAGCGACTATATCCTGATGCAGACCACCTGGCGGCTGGAAAACGTGCGTGTGGACGGGCAGGAGGCCGATCTGGACATTGAGCGTTGGGCACTGTGTGCCGAGGGCGCGCAACACTATTACCTGGTCGAAGTGAACTATGTGCCGCAGACCGACGGGCATCAACAAGTATGGGACGACATCCAGTCCTACGCCGGCTCATTTCGCGTCATCAGGTAGGGGGGCTCCATAGGCCGCGCCGCCGTGAACCGGCGGCGCTGGACCTCACCCATCCCCACCCCGGCTCTCCCGAGGGAGGGGTTAGGAGAGATCAAGCCCCCCCAGCACCGGCCCTTTAGGCCGGTGCAGCCACGCGCCGCCGTCCGGGCAGGCTGGAAAGCCTGCCCCACCCTACTTGGGGAGTGTCCCCACCGATGAATCGCACCGTAGGGGCCTTTTTCCTCGCCATTCTCGTCGTCGCCGGTCTCGCGCTCGGCGCGATCGGGCTGGCGCTGGCGAGTCGCGCCTACCACCAGCGTTACGAGGGGCGCATCTACCCCGGCGTCAATGTCTATGGTGTGGCCCTGGGCGGGTTGACCGTCGAGGAGGCCGTCGCCAGACTCCAGGCCGCCTTCCCCGACCCGGCCACGCTGCTCGTGACGTTGCGCGACGGCGAGCGCACCTGGAGCCGTTCTTGGGCCGACCTGGACATTCACATTGACCCGCAGGCAACCGCACAATTGGCCTACCAGGTGGGAAGATCGGGTTCTCAGAGACAGTACCGAGAGCAGTTGCGGGGGCTTCTCACCGGCTATCCCCTCTCCCCCGTTATCGTGCTTCCCGATCCGGCCCGCGCTACCGCTGCGCTCGAGGCCCTGGCACCCGAAGTCGCCGTGCCGCCGGTGGACGCCGGGCTCGTCATCTCTCCTGACAGCGTCATCCCGGTGCCGGGCCGTGCAGGGCGGGAACTGGACGTAGAGGCTACCGTAGCCGGGCTGGCGCACGCTGTCCGCGTCGGCAGGGATGGGCTGGTCATCGAGTTGCTGACGCGCCAGGTGCCCCCGGCCATCGGTGACCCCGGCCCGGTGAAGGCCCAGGCCGAGGCGCTGCTGGCTCGACCATTCACCCTGACCGCCTATGACCCGCTGACCGGCTTTGGCGCGACGTGGACAGTGGAGACGGCAGTGGTGGCAACCTGGCTCGGTGTCCAGCCGGTCGAGGACGAGAACGGCGCACGGCTTGTGCTGACGGCGCACGAAGAGGCTATCCGCGCCTACCTGGAGAACCTGGGCAGCCAGTTGACCGAGGAGGTCGCGCTCGACGCTGAAGAGACGGCGCCAAGAGTGCGCGCAGCGCTCGAGGCCGGCGAAAGCCTGGCAACCGCCGCACTGATCCACCCACCGCACACCTACACCGTACAGCCAGGAGACACGTTGACCTCCATCGCGCGCGGGCATGGATTCCCGGTCTGGTGGGTCGCCCAGGCCAACCCGGGCATTGACCTGAGGGCCCTGCACCCCGGCCAACAGATCGTCATCCCCTCTATAGACATCCTTTTCCCATACCCGCTGATTACCGAGCAGCGCATCGTGATAGACCTCTCCGACCAACACCTCTACGCCTACGAAGGGGACACGCTGGTCTACGATTTCCTATGCTCGACCGGCATCGCCTCCTCACCGACGATCACGGGCACTTTCCAGATATTGAGCAAGGAGGAGAACGCCTACGCTTCCAGTTGGGACCTGTGGATGCCGCACTTTATGGGCATCTACCGTTCCGGGCCGGATTTCACCAACGGCATTCACGGGTTGCCGACCCTCTCCAGCGGCGCCCGGCTTTGGGAGGGCTACCTGGGCCGCCCGGTCTCCTACGGCTGCATCGTCCTCGGCCTGGACGAAGCCGCCACGCTCTATAACTGGGCTGAACTGGGTACCCTCGTCGTCATCCGCGAATAAAGCTCCGCCCCCGTCCCTCGCCATTCGCCCATAGTACCTTTGCCCCATTGACCGCAATTCATAAAAAACTTATAATTCCTAAAGAGCAAGAAAATCCAGGAGAGCAACGAAAGTGGAAAACCAATCTCTGACCACAGGACAGGCCGCGCGCTACTGCTGCGTCTCGCAGGCCACCATCCTCAACTGGATCAAGAAAGGCAAACTCGCAGCCTACGCCACGCCCGGAGGCCATTACCGCATCCTGTTGCCCGACTTTATCTCCTTCCTCGAGACTTACAGAATGCCTGTAGACTCGGCGCTCAAGGCGCTTGCCACAGGGGGCGCGCAAGATGGCCGGTGAAACGATCCTCCTCGTCGAAGATAGCGCGCTCAACCGCAAATTGGTCGAGACCGTGTTGCGCCCTCACGGTTATCGTCTGTTAACCGCCACCGACGGCGAAGAGGCCATTGCCCTTGCGACCCGCGAACGGCCCGACCTCATCCTGATGGACCTGCAATTGCCCCAAATCAGCGGCTATGATGCCATCCAGACCCTCAGGTCGCAGCCCGAGACCGCGCATATTCCTATCGCCGCCCTCACCGCCCACGCCATGGACTATGAACGGCAGGAAGCGCTGGCCCTCGGCTGCGTGGATTACATCACCAAGCCGATCAACACCCGCACGTTTCCGGACCAGGTGAGGCGCTGCCTGGATACCCGCAACCGCCCTGAGACGGATACTCCATGAAGACCCGCCGCACACACTCGCGCCCAACTATTGGCCTGCTGACCGATTGGCTTGAACAAAGCTACCAGGCCACCGTTTATTCCGGCGTGGCAAGCAAGGCACGGGAACAGGACGCCAACCTCGTTTGCTTCGTCGCCGGAGGACTCAACGAGCCTTACGAACGCATCGCCCAACGCAACGTGATCTACGATCTAGTGGACAAAGAAAGCGTGGACGGCCTGATCGTGGCTTCCGGCGACTTGAGCAATTACGTCACCCCCGAAGAGTTCAAAGCCTTCATCAACCGCTACAAGTCCCTACCCAGGGTCAGCATTGCACTGGAGCTAGAGGATGCTCCTAGCATCACGGTAGACAACAAAAAGGGCATGCACGACGCGGTCGTCCACCTGATCGAAACGCACGGCCATCGTCGCATCGTCTTTATCTGTGGGCCGGAGGGTCACTCAGAAGCCGAAGCGCGGTATAGCGCCTATGTCGAGGCGTTGACCGAGTGCGAAATACCGCTCGATCCTACGCTCGTGATACCCGGCGACTTTAGCCTGGACGGAGGAACGCGGGCAGCCTATACTATGCTAGATGGGCGCGGGTTGCGTCCCGCGATTGACTTCGACGCAGTCATCGCGGCCAACGATGCCATGGCCATAAGTGTCCTGGAGGTACTGACCCGGCGCGGCATAAAGGTGCCCGACGACGTGGCCCTGGTGGGGTTTGACGATACGGAGGAAAGTCAACTCGTCCTCCCTCCGCTGACCACGGTGCGCCAACCAATGTACGAACAGGGAAGGCAGGCCGCAGAATTGCTCCTTGCACTCTTGGCCGGCAAAGACGTGCCCGACCGGGTGACCCTACCCACCAAACTGGTCGTGCGCCAATCGTGCGGCTGCTTTCCCCAAGAAGTTCTTCAAGTACCCGCAGGAACTGTCAGGCCAACGGGCCAACCGCTCCGCATCGCCTTGCCTGTCTGGAGAGAATCCACCCTCTCCGCAATAGAAAAGGCCGGCGGCTCGGACGTCCTGACCCAGGCAGACCAGGAGAACCTGCTCGACGCCTTTGCCGCTTCATTAGAGTCCAGGTCACCGGAGATATTCCTGGGTACACTGGACAAGGCCCTGCGCCCGGCCATTGCGACAGGCCAGGACATGACAGCGTGGTATCATTTGCTCTCCATCGTACGTCACAACACTCTTGCCTACCTCAGCCGTCGTGAAACCCTGCACCGGGCCGAGGACCTCTGGCATCAGGCCTTCGCACTCGTGGGCCTGGCAGCTCAGCAAGCGCAGAGATACCGGGCGTTTCACACAGAACAACAGACGGCCACACTGGGTGAGATCAATGCCGTTCTGGGTACGACCTTCGACATACCGGCCCTGATGGACGCCATAGCCCGGGAATTGCCGCGCCTGAATATCCCCGGCTGTTACCTCGCTCTGTACGAGGAAGAAAAGGGTGTGCCCGCCAAGTGGTCCAGGCTGATGCTGGCATACAACGAAAACGGGCGCGTCGAACTGGAGCCCGGCGGGCGCCGCTTCCCCTCCCGGCGCCTGCTGCCGGTTGGCGTAGCGCCACCCGAAAGACGTTACACCTTAACGCTCATGCCGCTCTACTTTCAGGAGGATCACCTCGGCTTCGTCCTGTTCGAAACAGGGCTACAGATCCCCCGGGTATACGAGGTACTGTGCCGCCAGATCAGCAGCGCCCTCAAGGGGGCTCTGCTCTTGCGCTCCGAAAAGCGCGCCCTCCTGCTCCAAACCGCCGCCGAGGTCTCGCGTGCTGCCAGCAGCATCCTCGACCCCGACGAGTTGATCCGTCAAGTTGTGCAACTGGCCCGCGAGCGCTTCGACCTCTATTACGCCGGCCTGTTTCTGGTGGACGAAAGCGGTCGCTGGGCTGTGCTCCGCGCCGGCACCGGCGAGGCCGGCCAGAAGATGCTCGAACAGGGCCACAAACTAGAGATCGGCGGCGCCTCGATGATCGGCTGGTGCATCGCCAACAAGCGGGCGCGCATCGCGCTGGACGTCGGGGCGGAGGCAGTGCGTTTCGACAACCCCTTCCTCCCAGAGACGCGCTCCGAGTTGGCGCTGCCGCTCATCAGCCGCGGCGAGGCGATCGGCGCGCTCACCATCCAGAGCACCCGGGAGGTCGCCTTCAGTGAAGAAGACATCGCCGTCCTGCAGACGATGGCCGACCAGTTGGCCAACGCCATCACCAACGCGCGGCTGTACGAACAGGCCCAGCAGGAAATCGCCGAGCGCCAGCGGGCCGAAGCGGCGTTGGCGCAGCAGGCGCAGGAACTGACCGAATCCCTGGAACAGTTCGCCCGCGTCGCCGCCCACGACCTGCAGGAGCCGCTGCGCATGGTCGCCAGTTACGCCCAGTTGCTGGCGCAACGCTACAGGGGCCGGCTCGACCCGGAGGCAGATGAGTTCATCGGCTACGCCGTGGAGGGAGCCACCCGCATGCACCGGCTGATCAACGACCTGCTCGCCTACTGGCACATCAGCACCCGTGCTCAGACCATCGAGCCGGTAGACTGCTCCGCCCTCGTGGACCGCGTGCTCTCCAACCTCGACGGCGCGATTCAGGCTAGCGGCGCAACGGTGAACTGCGACCCCATGCCGACGGTGATGGCCGACGCCACACAACTGACGCAGGTATTCCAACACCTGCTCATCAATGCGATCCAGTTCCGCGGCGAGCGCCCGCTGCAAATCCACATCTGCGCAGAACGTCAGGACGGCGCCTGGCGCTTCTCGGTGAGTGACAACGGCATCGGCATCGAGCCCCGGTACTTTGAGCGCATCTTCGCCCTGTTCCAGCCCCTCCAGAGGCAGAAGGAACATTCCGGCATCGGCCTGGCGATCTGTAAAAAGATCGTCGAGCGCCACGGCGGGCGCATCTGGGTGGCATCCGAGCCCGGCAAGGGCTCGACTTTCTACTTCACCATCCCGCACAAATAGGAGTCCCACTATGCTCCACAACACCCGTCCCATCGAAATCCTGATGATCGAAGATAACCCCGGCGACGTGCGGCTGACCCAGGAGGCCCTCAAGGAGAACAAGATGTACAACCGCCTGCATGTGGTCCGTGACGGGGTAGAAGCGATGGCCTTCCTGCGCCAGGAGGGCCGCTATGCCGACGCGCCCCGCCCAGACCTGATCCTGCTCGACCTGAACCTGCCCAAGAAGGACGGCCGCGAAGTGCTCGCCGAGATCAAGGCCGACGAAGATCTGAAGCGCATCCCCGTGGTCATTCTGACCTCCTCGCAGGCCGAAGAGGACGTCCTCAGGACGTACAACCTGCACGCCAACTGCTACGTCACCAAGCCGGTTGACCTCGACCAGTTCATCCGGGTAGTCAAATCCATCGAAGAGTTCTGGCTGACGATCGTCAAACTACCCAGGGAGTAGGGGCGGGGTAACCCCGCCCCTACCTGGCGCGTCAACAAATTCTTTAGGACACGGATGCACACGGATCGTAAACATAAAATCTTCATTCGGTTGCGGCGGGAGGCCGCGCTATGGGGGAGAATCCCATCAAACTGCTGTTGATCGAAGACAATCCCGGAGACGTCCGCCTGCTGAAAGAGATGCTGGCGGAAGCCAGAGGGGTCTCGTTTGTCCTGGAATCCGCCGAGCGACTCTCGACAGGGTTGGAGCGGCTGGCAACTGGGGACATTGACATCGTTCTGGTAGACCTCTCGCTGCCGGACAGTAGTGGCGCGGCCACCTTCGCGCGGGTGCAGGCGCAGGCACCGCACGTGCCGATCGTCATCCTGAGCGGCCTCGACGACGAAGAAGTCGCGCTCCAGGCAGTGCGCGCCGGCGCACAGGACTACCTGGTCAAGGGGCAGGTCAACAGCATCTTGTTGACACGCGCCATCCACTACGCCATCGAACGCAAAAAGGCCGACCTCAGGCAGATATACTATTTGCAGACGGAGCATGTGCTCCGCCGCATCTCCGGTCGCCTCATGAACCCGCAGAACCTGGACCAGGCCATCAACGGGGCGCTGGGAGACATCGGCGACACACTGCACGCCGACCAGACGTACCTCGTCAAAATCAACGACGAGGCCAAGATGAGAGCTACCCACTTCTGGAGGGCCGTGGGGAACATGCCACCGGCCACAGAATGGTCCGACATAGATACCACCCCTCTCTCCTGGGCGATGGAGAGACTGCGCGCCAACGAGGCCATTGCCGTCTCCGACGTCGGCCAGTTGCCGCCGCCGGAAAAGGCGATCCTCGAAGAGCGCGGCCTGCTCTCCACGTTAGCCGTTCCACTCTTTGCACACAGCACCCTCTATGGGTTTCTCGGCCTTGCCACGGCCAAACAGCAGCGCGAGTGGCAGAACGAGGAAATCGGTTTCCTGCGCAACGCCGCCGAGATCCTCGGCCGGGCGCTCGAACGCGCCCAGACCGAGCAGTTCCTGCATCAGCGCAACCTGGAACTGGCCACCCTCAACGTGGTAATCCAGGCGCTATCCGCCTCGTTGGAACTCAAAGACCTTCTGGACGAGGCGCTCTCGCGCACCATCTTCGCGCTGGGCTTTCCCGGCGGCCTGATCTACCTGGCCGATGAGCGCAGCGGCGAGATGCACCTCCACAGTTACCATGGCCTGCCGATACCCGTCGTCGAACATCTCGATTCCCATCGGCTCGACGGCGCGCTGTGCGCCATCATCTGCCGGGAAGGTCGGCCCCTGGCTCTGGAGGACCTGAGCGCCAGCGCCCCCGTGGATGTCGGCGGTCTTTTGGAGGCAGGAATGCGGGCCTACGTGGGCGTGCCGATCTCTCACAAGGAGCGCGTTCTGGGTACGTTGTGTCTCTTCGACACCGAGCCCCACGCCATCTCCGAAAGCGATCGTGCGCTGCTTGTTGCCATCGGCCAGCAGATCGGCGTGGCGGTGGAAAACGCCCGCTTGTTCGAGGGCATGGTGCGCGAGCGCGAAGTGGCCCAGACGCTGCTCGACACCGCCGAGGCCCTGAGCACGACGCTGGAGATTGATCAACTGCTGGAGCGGGTGCTGGACGAGTTGCAGAAGGTCGTGCCGTACGACGCCGCTGCCATCTGCCGTCTGTACGAGGCGGACCTGGCACCTACCGCAGCATCGAACGACCACACCCTCACCGCCTGGATCGTCGCCTCCCGCGGTCTGCAATCTGCCCCCGCGCAGGGATTAAAGTGTGCAGGAACTCCATATCTACACCGCGTGGTACGCGAGCGCAGCCCGATCATCCTCCCCGACGTTCAGCAGGAACCCGGCTGGCACCCCGTCGAGGGATTCGCCGCGGCGCGTTCGTGGCTGAGTGTGCCGCTGATCTCCCACGACAGGGTCATTGGCGTACTGATGACGGCCTCCTATCAGCCCGGTAAGTACGACGAAGAGACGGCGCGCCTGGCCCTCGCCTTTGC
>DAOUBA010000098.1:0-4591 GCA_034432855.1 Anaerolineae bacterium
AACCTATTCGTTGGGCCGTTCTCAACACCAGCAGTTGAACAGGAGGGCATACGATGCGTTACATTCTACTGGCAATATTCAGTCTAGCACTATTAACCGCCTGTACTACTACAGTGGCTATCACACCAACGCCAACACCCACACCCATGCTGCCGACACCTACTCCAACGGCCACACCGCGGCCTACGCCGACACCCATCCCGACGCCGGAGTGGGGGATTGCATTTGCTGCTTTGCATCCTGAAGCAGTTGAGATGCCCAGTCCTAGCCGACCAATGCGTTTGCATCTGATCCACTCCGATGGGAGTGGACTGATGCCACTTGTGGGAGAAATAGAACACATTACTGACCTGACGGCTTCTCCAGATGGACGGTATCTTCTCTTCGTCGCCATCCGCGAGGATACCTGTCCGGACTGGGGAGTGGGTTACTTTGACCTCTCTCACCTGTACAGGCTGGATGTCCAAAGCGGGGAAATCTTCACGTTGACCAGTGGAACGACTACTACGGAGTGGTCAGCCGCCTGGTCGCCGGATGGGCGGCAAATTGCGTTTGTCTCCTCAGAGGTCAACGTGCCTTGTTCTCCGTCTCCGCCGTGTTATGAGGAAGGTTGCACTCCAACGGTCACCGAATACCATACCTACTTGTATGTGATGAACCGAGATGGTACGGGCAAGAGAAAGTTGTCCCCCCAGGATGGGAAGATTGAGGCGGTGACTTGGTCACCGACGGGAGAGTGGATTGCTTTTGAGCAGCGCAGTGCTATTTGGATAGTGAAGCCTGACGGCTCTGAGCTGCGCAAGGTTGTTGATACGCCCATCGAGTACCATTGGCGTCCGTACACAGCGCAACCAGTCTGGTCGCCGAATGGGCGTCGAATCGCCTTTGTAGCTCCAGGGGTAGGAGAAGACAAAAATGCAGATATTTTCATTATCAATACCGATGGCTCTGGTCTGTTCAACCTGACACGTCACCCAGCGGAAGATTTCCAGCCCGCTTGGTTATCAGATGGCCAGCACATCGCCTTTGTCACCACACGCAGAGGAAATTGGGCTATTTACATAACCGGCATAGATGGGAACAATGTCGAGGAAGTATTCTACAGCCCTAGTGACAACGCAGCACATCCCACTTGGTCGCCGAGTGATTCACAGGTTGTCTTTACAGTGGGGCCATCAAGCGGATTATGGAAAGAGTATCTTGTTGTCGCTGATCTCACCAGTGGATCCTCTCGCCAATTGAGCGAAATGTATGTGAATGACCGCCCTGCTTGGGTACTGATACCATCGCGGTAGACGTTTTGTGAAAGGAGTCAACCAATGGAAAAGCGCATTCTCAATTTTGTGCTGATGACGGTCGTTGGGTTGCTGGGGATAGGAGGATTTCTGGCGTTAGGGAATCCTCTGACAACAACAGCCTTTCAGTCACCCTTGTTTCCTGCTGCAATCCACAGAGTCTACCTTCCGCTCTCAGCAAGCAACTACCAATCGCCCCCATCCCCCTTTCTGCGCGCACCATACTATGGCACGCAGTCAATGAGCGCCGTCTTTGACCACAATCTGCCGGATTATGAGGTCCACAACAACGGCGTCACCCCCTACAACGGTATCACCAGCACGGTATTGAGCTACGATGGTCACGCCGGCTATGACTACGTGTTGCGCTACGAGCGGGTATTGGCAGCCGCCAACGGACGGGTAAGCGAGGCGCGATGGAACTACCCGGCCAATCATCGCGGAGGGCTGGGGCTGTTTGTGCGCCTGGAGCACGATAACAATCACGCCACCCTCTACGGCCATCTCAGCGTCACGACAGTGGATGTAAACACGGTCATCACCGATGTTGAAGCCGGTCGAATCATCGGCATCAGCGGAAATACAGGCAAAGTCAGCGGGAGCGGGAGCTGCGACCCGAATACTAGCCCGACCTGCGGCGCGCATCTGCATTTTGATGTGAGACGTAATAACCGTGTTGTGGATCCCTTTGGATGGACAGGGGACTATACTGACCCTTGGAGTGCACAAGCGCAGGGTGCCACCAGCTACAATGTTTGGCTGGAGTACCCGGCCATCTCTAACACCGGAATCTATACATCGGGCACCCCGCGTCCCACGCCCACCCCACCCTCCGGCGCGGGCGTCGTCATTGTGGACGACGGCGACGCCGACTACACCCAGACCTCCGGCTGCTGGACCGTCGCCAGCCCCGCCGCGGCCTACGGCGGCGACCTGCGCTACACCGCCCGCGTCACCGCCACCGCTACCTGCCAGGCGCAGTGGAATCTCCCCGCCCAAGCCGGGGCCGGCGGCAACTACCAGGTTTACGCCTACGTCATCTCCTACACCCTGGCCCTGCCATCAGGCCTCGTCTCCACCCAGGGCGTCACCTACACCATCCGCCACGCCGGGCAGGACGACTATGCCATCCTCAACCAGTGGGCCTTCACCAACACCGGCCACACCTCCCCCTGGGTCTACCTGGGGACGTACCCCTTCACCCGCGGCGGGGGCGAGTACGTCTCGGTCTCCAACCTGACCTTCGACCACGACGCGCTGCGCTACGTGCTGGCCGATGCGGTCAAGTTCGTCCCGCTGAACCCACCACCCGCCACATCCACTCCACCTCCGCCGACGGCCACACCGACGACCGGGCCATCCCCCACACCGACGCGCACCCCTACGCCCACCTCCACCCGTACTGCTACCCCAACCCCGACCCGCACACCCACGCCATCCCCCACTCGCACCGCTACACCGACGCCAACCCGCACACCCACTCGGACTCCCACCCCGACGCCGGACCATCTGGATACCTACGAGCCCAACAATACCTTCGACACGGCTTACCGCATCTCCCGCGATCGCTGGTACTACTCGTACATCTGGACGCCAGCGGACTATGACTACTACCGGTTCCCCATTGAGGCCTATCCCAGCGCCTACATCTACGTCTGGCTGCAATCCATTCCACCGGGCACGGATTACGACCTGAAGTTATACAGCCCATCAGGGACATTGCTGATTTCCTCCACCAACAGCGGGAACGCGGACGAGTACATTCGCAGGTGGGTAGACCAGAGCGGCGAGTATCGGGTGTTGGTCTATGCCTATTCCGGCTCCCATCAGAACGACCCCTATCAGTTGCAGGTATCGCAAGGGATCGCTCCCACCTCGGTGGAAGAGACGCCATTCGCCACAGGTGGCTCAAAGGCCGATCGAGGAGTAGCCTCCTTCAGCCCATTGCCGACACCGGAAGCGTTATCCGGCCTGTCGTCTTTCTCCAGCCCATTGCCGACACCCTTCGCTTCTCTGCCCGGCGGACTGGCTTTCTTCGGCGCAGACGGGCGCGGGCAGCGGCAGCCGCTGGACGGTCAGGGGCGGGTTTCCGGCGCTGTGCAACCGCTGGTCGATTTCTCTGCCCTGATCGGTTCCGGCTGTGAGTTGCTCGATCTGTACCCCTCACCTGATGGGCGCTACCTGGCGGCGCAGGCCAACTGCGAGTGGGGCGGGTACGTGCTTTTGGCCGATTTCAGTAGCGGGCAGGCGATGCGCCTGGCAGGTCCATTGGGACAGGAGTCCATCTTCCTTGACTGGCTGCCCGGTAGTGAGCCGCGCCTGGCCGTGCGCGCCGAGCCGACCGGCAACGGCGGCGTGTACCTGGTGGACCCGCTCACGCTGGCAGCCGAGCCGTTGCCAGCGCCCGGCGCGACCTACGACGTGGCCTTTTCGCCGGATGGCTCGCGCGCGCTGTTCGCCGTGACGGAAGGGCTGGGCCACGGCAGCGAGGTGTGGCTGACGGGCCACGATGGGAGCGATCCAACTCTGTTGTTGCGCGAGCCTGGGCACATCGTGGCCCTGCCGCGCTGGTCGCCGGACGGACGGCAGTGGGCCTACATCCGCATGGTGGACAGCGAGACGCCCTTCACCGTCGGCGAGCTGTGGGTGATGGATGAGCGCGGGGCGCGGAGGCTATCGGACCGCGCCGACGCCGGGCGCGGATATGGGCCGGCCTGGTCGCCCGATGGGAGAGCCATCGCCTTCGTCGTGCGGGAGAACGCGGCGGATCGGGAGGCCGACGCGGTTGCCGCACGCCTGGAGAGCAACGTCTACCTGGCCGAGGCGGCTTCGGGTCAGGTGCGGGCTGTGACACGCTTCGAGAGAACGATGGTCGAGGCGCCGGTCTGGTCGCCGGACGGACGGCGATTGGCTTTCAGCGCGGGCGTCGGAGGCGCAGCAGATGTATGGCAGGTAGAGATCGCCGGTGGCGCTGTGCGGCAGGTGACGCGCGGGGCGGGCCTGCGGCTCGTGACGTGGTTGCCCGGCGTAGGCCGGTAAGGTGGGGAACGGCCCAACATTGCGTGGAGCCGACCGCGCCTGCGGCGCGCGAAAGCAGCGGCGTTTTTGCATTTGCCGGTAGTCGTCCAGTGAGGTAGGTTGTGCATGGGTCGGCGCGGCGGCTCACGCGTGCCGTTAGCCGCCCTTTCTAGTTTGTGTCTTGTGACCACATCAGCCATGATGTACAATATTCATAGCAAGGAGTCGGCGCAATGGTCATTGCTGAGAGAATTCAAACATATCTTCAAAGACTTCCT
>DAOUBA010000099.1:0-3098 GCA_034432855.1 Anaerolineae bacterium
CCCTGCAACCGGCAGAGCAAGAGCGCACCGACCACGCCGGTCAACGTGGCCTGATGGTCCGCCGCCAACCGGCTGCAATCCGTCCCGCTCTGGACCTTGACGATGGCGACGACCGTTTCGCCGGCCACAGCCGGTCGTGGCGCCATGCCGGCGATCAACGGTAGCACAAGGAGTACGAGGGCTGCTCCAAGACGCCTGAGGTTCACACAGGTAGCCATAATCCACCCCCCGAACGTAACCTTAACTATCTCGACAATGTTATACCAATTGTCATTTCAAACCCCGTGTTTGCTCCCGGCCAGCACTGGCCTGAAAGCGCCGGTGCTGGCGGGGTTCGACCTCTCCTAACCCTTCCCTCATCCTCCCTCTCCCCTTCCCTCCCCGTGGGGGAGGGCCGGGGTGAGGATGGGTGAGGTCCAGCGCTGCCGGTTCACGGCAGCGCGGTCAGCGAACTCGGTCTCCGGTAAGGTAATGGGTGATTAGACCTGAAAGACGCGTGTGGACATCACCGGTCAGGATGAACGGCGCCCAGTAGTAAGGATGGCCCATCTCGGCCTTGATCGCCAGTTGGGCCGTGCGCAGCGCCTGATTCACAGGACGGCCTGCCCGCAGTTCCTCGTAAAAACGCCGCATCAAGCGGGCTGTCGAGTTGTCGTCCACCGTCCACAGGCTCACCACCAGCGACCGCGCTCCCGCGCTGAAGAAACCGCGGCACAGTCCCACCAGTTCGTCGCCCACGGCTACCTGGCTGCGTCCCGTCTCGCAGGCGCTGAGGGTGACCAGGGGGGCCGAGTCGGCCAGGCCGTAGATATCGTTGACCGTCACCCAGCCGTCGGCCAGTCTCAGCGCGGAAAAGAGCGGGTTGTCGGAGCGAAAGGCAGCGTGGGTGGAAAGGTGCACAAAGGCAGGATGCTGTTCGTTCTCCATCAGAGCGGCAACCGTAGCCTGCTCGCCGAGCCGCACGTCGGCATCGGGAAAGAGCGTCGCGATGGCCTGTACCTCGGAAATGGCATAGGGGATCGTCGGGTCAGAGACGCCCAGTAGTAGCGGTGGACGGCCATTGCCCCGAGCCGTACTGCTCAAGACGCGGTGCAGGATGGTAGCGCTGGGGGCGTAGGAAATGGTCTTTTGTTCAATCAGATACCGTTCGCCGTCGAATAGCGCGTGGAAGGGGACATGATGCAACACGCCGTGCGGCACGATAATCAACGTCCCGCTAGTCAACCGCTCGGCGATGGGCAAAAAGAGCGCCTGGTACAGGCGCTGCAGTTGCCGATTGGTGGCTTTCAGCAGTATGGCAGCATGCTCTTTGCGATAGGCCGGGCCATAGCCGAACTTGGCGATCTGGAAATAGAAGCGGCTCAACGTTTCGGCGATCTCGCTATAGGCCGCCGGCAGCCGTTGCACCCAGGTCTCACCTCGCGAGAGGCCGAAGACAAAGACCCGATCGCGTGCACTGTAAAACTCGAGCAACATGGCCTCGTCCGGCAGGACGGCCCGTACCTGGGCTGGCGTGGTGGCCCCAATAGGGTTACGGGGGACCGCCGCCAGGTCCGGCGAGCGCCAGCGGTCGAGCAGTCGCTTCAGTTCCTGCTCCCGCCGGGTGATGGCTGCGGTAAGTTCAGCCACGCGGGCCACCGTGCGGCCTTCGCCGGGTTGGGGCGCGTAGAGACGGTTGTAGTACCAGTTCAGTTCGCCCTTTAAACGCTCTATTTCGGCCCACAGGTCGGCCTCGGCTGTTCTATTAGCCGGAACCACGGGGCCGCGCGCGAGCGCGTCGAGCAGGGCACGCGACTTGGCCCGCTCTACGGTCTCGAAAGCCTCGTCCACCGCCTCCGGCGTGCCGCGCTGCAGGGAAAGCAGGATGGCCGCTTCGTAGGCCTCCAATTTGTCCTGGAGGAAGGCGATCTTGTAGTCCTCGGCGCCGATAGCCGCCTGCAGACGCTCGACGTCGGCGATGGCGCGGCGGTAGTATTGCAGCGCCGCCTCTTGGCGGTGCCGGGCCTCTTCACTGCATCCCAGGCCGTAGAAGCAGGCAAAGGACACCGCGGGCACGTCGGCCTGTTCCAGTTGCCCCAGGCCGCGGGAGAAACACTCTCTCGCATGGGCGATATCTCGCTCCAGCAACGCCGCCTTGCCCAGAACCACGTCGCACTGGGCGACGCGGCTGCGCAGCCCGGCCCGTTGAAAGAACTCGCGGGCGCGCAGCGCCGCCTCCCGCGCCGCGGCCGGCTTTCCATTGCGCAACGCGAACGTCGCCCGACAGAGGTCCGTCACCGCCAGCCCCATCTCGTTCTGCTCCTGGGCAAAGAGCCGGTGGGCCTGTTCCAACGCCTTGGAAGGCGCGGGGCCGCCGTCGCTGTGGGCCAGCGCCACCGCCTCGTTCAGCCAGAGGTGGGCCGCCTCCCAGGCCATGCCGGCGGCCTCAAAGACCGGGCGCGCCTCCCGCGCCCGCTCCAGCGTCTCGCGCCACAGGTTGAGCGCCAGGTAGGTATCGCTGCGGTGCATGTCCACGTAAGCGACGTCAGACACACTGTTCAGAGCGGCATACGTTTCACGGGCGCGATTGAAAGTGACCAGAGCGCGCTGATAATCCCCCTGGGCAAAGTACAGGTAGGCCAGATCAAGGTCAACCTGGGCCGTTGCGCTTGCCATCCCCTCCGATTCGAAATAGGCGCGCGCTTCCCGGAACATGGATTCGGCCTGGCGAAAGTCGTCCAACTCGGTCAGCACGTTGGCGTCGTTCACGTTGACCATCGCCAGATGCCGGGCATCCCCCACGGCCGTGAAGAGGTCGCGCGCCTCAGCGTAACTGGCGCGTGCATCCTCGAAGCGCCCCAGGCGGACAAGAATATTGCCCCGGTTCATCGCCATCTTGCCCAGGGTCAACCGATCCCCGGCGGCGCGAAAGACGTCCGCAGCCCAATCCGCCAGTGCCAGCGCCTCCTCGTAGAGCCCCAGATACCGCATCGCGCCAATCTGGCCTACAGCAACATGGGCCGCCTCGAGTTCCAGTCCCAGGGAGCGGAAAAGCGCAGCGGCCCTCTCGTACAGATCGAGGGCCGCCTTGTGCTGGTCCAGTAACGAACGTACGTCGG
>DAOUBA010000100.1:0-5129 GCA_034432855.1 Anaerolineae bacterium
CGGCAGGGGGATGGTTCATCGCAACCTCCTCGTGGCAAGGGATGGCCTGTAGTTTACCACGCGCCCGCTTCACCGTCAATTCCAGTTGTGCGGTTGTTAAAGTGCGTTCAAGGGTAATGCTAGAGAACCGCCGCGCGCTGGTGTATGAGAAAGGTCGAGGCGGCAGGAAGAAAGCTCAATATGTCTACTTCTCTGAATACACCAAGGGGGCGATCGAAGAATACCTCCGCGTGCGGCCTGAGAGCGGAAGTGATCGGCTTTTTGTATCGAAGCGCGGCGGAGATATGACACCGCGTGCCGTCTACCAGGTCTTGAAGCGACTGGCTGGAAAAGCGGGGGTAAGGGGCCGCTTCAATCCCCATGCCTTCCGCCACGGCTGGGCACGCGAGGCATTGCGGAACGGTGCCGATCTGGGGACAGTCTCCGATATCCTGGGACACAGCAGCATAGAGGTGACAAAGAAATTCTATGCGAGGTGGGCCGATGACGAGCTTCGAGAGCGACACGACCGGTTCACTTGGCTGAAGTGAGTAAAGGGGCACTAGCCCACAAAGAGTGGACTGTCTCACCGTGTCCCCGAGAAGGAACCTCCTAAGTTCAAGGCCGTGCGTTCAAATCGCACCAGGGGCACCTGTGAGAGAACGTCAAGCGAATGTGTCGGGGCAGAGAGACTATGAGCCGGCAGGAACGGTCTTGTAAGCACGACAGCGTCGCGTGGTTAATGGTGGGTGGGCTGGTGGCGCTTCTGAGCGCCTGCGCGGTTGCTACGCCCTCGCTTACTCCTATGCCACGGTCTGCCCCCACCCTACTTCCCATACCCACCTCAACTGCCGAGTGCCCCGCCGACTCTGCACGATGGACAAATGTCAATTACAGTACTTACGCGGTCGGCAGTTGATCTGAAGTGACCTTGCGCGCGCCCACACCAGAATGTTGTGGGCCAACGTTTCCAACAGGACGACCATATCCACACTCCCACCGCCGGAGTCAATCCGCAGAATCGTGCGCTGCCGTTTGGCCTCGTCCAGCCCCAGGGTGCGATCCGCCGCCTCGACCAGAGGACGCAGGGCGGTGGGCAACTGGTCTTTTCCGGGAAACACCCGCTCCACCACCACCTCTTCGTAATAGGTAGCCAAGACGTAGCCGATCTGACGCCCCTGACGGTTGCGTGGGTGGCGGAAGTAGCCCCTGCTGGCAAACGCCGCCTTCGGCCCGCAGGGCCGCCCGGTGAGGTCTATGTCCAGCAGTTGCTGTTCCAGGTGGTAGGGATGACGGTATCTCTGCTGTGCTTGCAGTAGATGAGGGCCACGGCCTCTTCCATCTGGGCCACGTTCTGAGCATTGCAGGCGTCAAGGGTGTCCTGAACGACCGATTCCCTCAGCTCAATCCCCAACTGTCGGAAGGCCTCGCGGATTTTGTCCTCGTATTCCTGCTCGGAGGTTTCCCCCTGCTCCGCCGCCAGTGTGCTCCCCAGTTGTGCGATCGTATCCTCTGCATCCACGTCCGCCTCGTCCAGCGGCAAGAAGGTGCCACACTGTCTTGAGGCTCGCTGTTCCTACTCCACCAACCCGTACCGCGCCAGGTACGAGTTCACCAGCGCCTGGAACTTTTTGCCGTGATGAGGGGCCGGATACTTGATGTGTAGCAACTCGTGGATGATGACTCTGGCGCGGAAGGAGGCGGGCTGGTAGAGCAGGTCGCGGTCGAAGGTGAGCCGCCCCTCGCGGGAACAACTGCCCCACTTGCGCTTCATCGCGCGCACGGTGACCAGCACCGGCGCGACGCCGAGGCGACCGGCCCACGCGGTCAATTCAGCCTTGAAAACCTCCACCGGCACGCTCTTCTCCAGCGGCGGAGGCAGCGGCAACGTCTTGTCCATCCGGGCCGCGCGCCTCATCTCTGCACCTGCTCCACGACCCTGAAAATCTGACCCACCAGGCTCTTGGGATCGCATTCCAGCCCCGCTTCCCTGACGACCTCGCCGGCTGCCAGCGGCCTGGGAAGCAGCACCTTGTAGAGTTCGGTGCGCACCGCACGCCATTGGCTCTCGCTCGCCCGCCAGTAAAAGGGGGGTGATACAGTATTCATCTCAACTCGCGGTGGCAGACGGACTGAAAATGGCATCCGTCGTTCGAATCGCGCCGGGGACATCTGAGAGGAGACATCGGGCGATTTTGGTTGGCTTCCTCGGGTAGACTCACCGCACACCGAATTGCCCTGCCAGAATGTTGGGCGGCAGAGCGCCGGTTTTCGGGGGTTGTTGGCCTCCGACCCACACCTGGAACTCGCCGGGTTCCAGCACCCATTCCCCCTCTTCGTCGGCAAAGGACATTTGCTCGGCGGTGAGGGTAAAGCGGACGACCTGTTTTTCGCCAGGGGCCAGCCGGACGCGGATAAAACCCTGCAATTGGAGCAAGGGCACAGGCAGAGAGGCCTCTACGTCCTTCAGGTATAGTTGCACCACTTCGTCGCCCGGGCGTGGCCCGGCGTTCTCAACCTCTACCTGGACATCAACAGGGTCCCCGCGTTTGACGGTCTGGGGCGTGATTTGGAGGTTGCGGTACGCAAAAGTGGTGTAACTCAGGCCAAAGCCGAACGGGAAGAGCGGCTCGCCTCTAAAGTAGCGATAGGTGCGGTTCTCCATGTTATAGTCGTCGAAAGCGGGCAGGTCTTCTACGGAGCGATAGAACGTAACTGGCAGCCGTCCACCCGGGTTGGTCAGGCCGAAGAGGGCCTCGGCCACAGCGGTTCCTCCTGCCTGGCCCGGATACCAGGCTTCCAGAATGGCGGGGACGTATTCAGCGGCCCAGTTGATGGAGAGGGCGCTGCCGTTCAACAGCACCAGAATGACGGGCGTTCCGGTGGCATAGATAGCCTGCAAAAGTTGTTCCTGGACGGGCGGCAGGTCCAGAGTCGTGCGATCGCCTCGACTGATGACACCTAGCGGATTGCCTTCTCTTTGACCCTCTTCGCCCTCTAACCGCTGTGAGAGGCCCATGACCATGACGGCCACCTGTGATTTTTCGGCGGCCTGGATGGCCTCGGCAAAACCGTCTTGGGAGTCGTCAACGATGTCGCAGCCCCGAGCATAGATGACCTCGGTCTCGGAGGCAACCAGGGCCTGAATGCCGGCCAATACGGAAACCGGCTCTGCAGGCGTGCCCATGTAGTTGCCGGCCAGCACCAGGGTTTCGGCGGCGTTTGGCCCGATGACGGCGATGGACCTCACGTCGTCTCTCGATAGCGGCAACAGGTCATCCTGGTTCTTGAGCAGGATGAGTGATTGACGGGCTACTTCCAGCGCCAACTCACGGTGTTCTGAGCAATCCACGACGCTGAACGGTATCTGGGCGTAGGGCACCTGGTCCGGAGGGTCGAACATCCCCAGGCGGAAGCGGGCCATGAACAGCCGCTTGACCGCGCGGTCAATCTCCTCTTCAGTCAGCAGCCCGCGCCGGACGGCCTCTTCGAGTTTGCCATAGTGGCATGGAATGCCGTAGGTACAGCCACATTCCAGGTCACAGCCGTTTCTGACGGCCAAGGCAGCGGCCTCAATCGTGGAATTCACCAGGCGGTGGCCGGTGCAGATGTCGTCAACCGCGCCGCAATCGGAGACGACGTATCCTTTGAATCCCCATTCGTCGCGCAGGATTTTCTTGAGCAACGTTGGGCTGGCGCAGCACGCCTCGCCATTGACCCGATTGTAGGCTCCCATAATGGAGTATGCCTGCCCCTCGACGACGCAGGCTTTGAAGGCGGGCAGGTAGGTCATACGCAAGTCGCGCTGGGATACCCTGGCGTCGAAGGAGTGACGCTCTTTTTCTGGGCCGCTGTGGACGGCAAAATGTTTGGGTGTGGCAACCACTTTCAGATAGCGCGGGTCTGACCCCTGCATGCCCTGTACGAATTTGACCGCCAGTCGGGCCGTGAGATAGGGGTCTTCGCCATAGGTTTCCTGGCCGCGGCCCCAGCGAGGATCGCGGAAGATATTGATGTTGGGGCTCCAAAAGGTCAGCCCGGTATAGAGCGCGCGCACGCCCTTGCGGACAGCCTCGTGATGTTTGGCCCGCGCTTCGTCCGAAATCGCTTCGGCCATGCGGTAGATCAGGTCGGGGTTCCATGTGCTTGCCAGGCCGATGGCCTGTGGGAAGACGGTGGCGATGCCGGCGCGGGCTACGCCGTGCAGCGCCTCGTTCCACCAGTTGTACTTGGGGACGTCCAGACGCTCGATGGCCGGCGCTTCGCTGCCCATTTGCGAGATCTTTTCCCCGAGGGTCATACGCCCCACCAGATCGTTTACCCGCTCTTCGAAGGAGAAGGCAGGTTCGTGATAGATTGCCGGTAGGTCAGAAGTCGAGGTGGTCGCAGTGACAGGGTGAGAACGCGGATGGGTGCAGCCCGCGAGCATCAAGCCAGCCGTAGCGAGGGAACCTTCCAGGAATTGGCGTCGAGAGAGGACCTGTCTGTTGGTGTGTTGCATGGACACACCTCACTGGGGTTACCTAGTGCGCCGGTTGCGTTTCGAGCGAGTCCAGGAACTCGCGCACCTCCGGGATGCCGAGCAGTTTCTCCTTGAAGAACTCGTTGACCAGTTCCTCGACTTTGTTCCGCGAGTCGGCGATTAGCGTGCTCCGTTCCGCCCCCAGGTCCTTGCGCCCGGTGATGCTGTCGCGCAACCGGATGAGGGCCATGACGATCTCGGTCTCCATCGGCCCCTCGCAAACCTGGATCACGTCGCGGATCAGTTCGTCGGTCTGCTGCACCACCGTCTCGCGGTCAATCGTCGAATCGGGCTTGCCCGCGTCATCAATCGTATCCAGCAATGACCAGACCTGGTAGAGGAGCGTGGTCGGCTCGTTGAACATCTCGCGGATGAGCGCAGCGGCTTTGTGGCGGCCCGTCAGCCGGAAGATGTTGTAGAGCCGCTTGGCCGCCTTGCCATAGTTGACGTGCTTGTGGGTGTATTTGTAGACCTCGTTGGTGATCTGGCGCACGTACTCGTCGAGCGCCTTGGGCGAGACCTGTTGCGCCAGTTTGGTGAAGAGCGGCACCGATCCCGCTTCCAGGTAGACCTCCTGGAAGTATGGGTCGAGGAAGCCGTCCAGCGGCGTGATGGTGCCGTCGGGCGC
>DAOUBA010000101.1:0-26246 GCA_034432855.1 Anaerolineae bacterium
CGTGCATCGCGGATATGAATCGGTTGAGGCATGGCTTCCTCCGGGATAACTTGTGGATGCTCCCAACTCTACCACAGATTGCGCTATGCCTCAAGCCGGAGTTGTAAAAAGTGCAAAACTACTGATCGGATTGACTCTCCCCGTTTACCCATCATTATCCGGCAGCGCTGTTCCCGTGTGGTGCGCCCATTCTTCGCGCGCGTCGGCGACAATAAAGACCGAGCCGGTCACCAGCAGGCCGCTATCCGGCTCCCTGACGGCCAGCGCGCGCCGCAGGGCCTTGCGTATGTTCACGCTCACTTCCGCCCCGCCGCCCACCGATGCGACGGCGTCTGCCAGTTCGATAGGGGCGGCTGCCCGGGGGTGCTCGGAACGGGTGACGATGATATACTCACTTATCGGCAAGAGTTCCCGCAACATGCCGGGGATGTCCTTGTCGGTCGAGGCGCCGAAAACGAGCACCCAGCGCCGGCCGGGAAACCATTCCTCCAGCGCCCGGCGTAGCACCTGCGCCGAGTAGGGGTTGTGTGCGCAGTCTACCACGACCAACGGCTCACGGCTGAGGATCTCCAGCCGCCCCGGCCACTTCACGTCGCGCATCCCTGCATGCACGGCCTGAACGGGAACGCGAAAGCCGCGTCCGCGCACCACCTCCAGCGCGGCGATGGCTGCCGCACCGTTCTCCAGTTGATGGCGGCCCAGCAGCGGTGTCCAATATTCGCCGTCCAATTCCGAGCCCTCATCGGCGATGCACCGGACGGTGAAGGATTGGCCCTCGAGATCCGCCGGGCCGGGATCGTAATCCCAGTCGCGGCCAATCTCGATCAGTGGCGAGCCGCGCTCCCGGCTCACCTTCTCCAGCACGCTCAGCGCCTCCGCGCGCTGCGGCGCGCTCACGACCGGCACTCCTGGCTTGATGATGCCTGCTTTCTCGTAGGCGATCTGGGCCAACGTATTGCCCAGCAGTTGGGTGTGGTCGAGGCTGAGCGAGGTGATGACCGAGACTTCCGGCGTGATCACGTTGGTGGCATCGAGCCGCCCGCCAAGGCCCACTTCGATGACCCCGACATCTATGCCGGCGCGGGCAAAGTATAGGAAGCCGATGGCGGTGATCGTCTCGAAGGTGGTCACACCAGGGATGCGCTCGATCAAGTGATGAATCTCTTCGACCAGTGCGACGACATCCTCACGTGTGATCTTGTGCCCGTTCGCCTGGATACGCTCGCGGAAGGTATGGAGGTGGGGGGAGGTGTAAAGGCCGGTGCGGTACCCTGCAGCCCGCAGGCACGATTCGAGCATCGCCGTCGTGGAACCTTTGCCCTTGGTGCCGGCAATGTGCAGCGTCGGGAAGCGTCTGTGCGGGTTGTCCATAGCCGCCAGCAGCCGCTCGACGCGCGTCAGGTCGAATGTCTCGGGCGTGTAACGTTCGACGCGGGTCTTTTCGTAATCTGTAAGGCTGTAAAGATAGGCGATCGCTTCCTGGTATGTCATCGCGCATGTCCGTCGGCGCGGATTGTAATCGTTTTTGTGGGAAATGCAAGTTGTGTCGGTAGTTGGTAGATTGATAACTGGTAGATTGGTAACTGGTAGATTGGTCGAGTCATCCTTCCCAATTACCAATTTCCCAATTTACCAACTTGTGGTACACTTCCGTCCGAATCTCGTCCAGGGGAGGTCTGCTTTGCGAAAGTGGTATGTTCTGCCGATGCTCATCCTGCTCGGTCTGGCGTTGGCCGCGTGTGGGAGGAAACCACTGTTGAGCGACGTTTCCTTCAGCAAGGACCTGATCACACCCAACGCCGACCGCGATAACGACGTTCTATTGATCTCGTTCCGGCTTGCACGCAGCGCCGACATCTCGATCTATTTTGACGACCCGGCGGGCAATCGCTACTATTTCCGTAGCCGCGTCCACCACGGCCCTTCGGCCGAACAGCCCTACCAGGTCTATTTCTCTGGGGTGGTAGATGGCTATACGCTTCCGGGGGAGCAGTTCGAGGGCTTTACCGTCGAAAAGCGCGTGTTGCAGGACGGTGTCTACACCTGGACAGTGGAGGCCACCGATGCGGTAGGCGTCACCGAGCGGGTGGCCGGCACGCTCACCATTGCCGATGCCGATACCGTCTTGCCCGAATTACGCGGGTTCAGCATCCATCCGCCGGTCTTTACCCCTAACCGTGATGCCATCAGCGACCGGGCGACGATCAATGTAGACCTCAGGAAAGATGTAGAGGAACTGACTGTCTATCTGACGGGGCCAGATGGGACGCGGTATCACGTGGAGGAAAAAGAGACCACCACGCCGCTCAATGCAGCCGGCTGGCACACCTTCGATTACGACGCCGGAGTAGACCTTGGCGACGATCCGCCGCCAGACGGCGTGTACACCGTGACGATGCAGGCGCGCGACGCGGTCGGACAGTGGACGCGAGCCGTGGGCACGCTGACAATTAAGGACGGTGGGGTGCCACGCGCCTATATTCTCAACGGCGAGGTCGAATGGGCCGGCCTTTCCGGTACAGGATCGCAGGTGAGCATTCCCTTGAGCAGCACACTCTACTTTACCCTCACGGTCGAGAACGACAGCATGGTGCCCATCCGCACGAGCGGCCCTCCGCCGGGCACGATCTACCGCAGCGACCAGAACTATGCCACGCTGGGCGAGTATCAGCAGTCGGGCGTGTTCCGGGTGGGCATCCATTGCGAGACCAGCCCGATAGACCACCCCTGGCGCTGGGCGGTCGGCGGACCGGGTGATCTGGTCGAGGTCACCGAGGGCGGCAAGACATACTATTATCTGCCGGCCGGGGGGCGCGCGCTCGTTACCGGTGGCATTCGCTTCGTGGAGGCCGTCCCGGCCCGCAATCCGCAGTACTGCTACGCTTCGCTCATCCACGAAGATGTGGAGATCTCGATGGTCAATTATCGCGTGGACCCCGTGTCGCTTAAAATCGAGGTGCCGTGAATGCCCGATCTGGCCGTCGTCATCGTCAGTTGGAATGTCCGCGATCTCTTGCGGCGGTGTCTGGCTTCGATAGTTAGTGATTGGGAATTAGTGGTTGGGAATCAGGATTATCCTCCTAATCACCAATCACTAATCACTCACCTTGAGATCTTTGTTGTTGATAATGCCTCGACCGACGGCACGACGGAGATGGTCAGACACGAGTTTCCGTCGGTGCACCTGATTGCCAGCCAGGAGAACCTGGGTTTCGCTGCCGGCAACAACGTCGCATTGAGAGCCATCCTTCACGATACGCAATACGCAATACGCAATACGCAATACGTTTGGCTGCTGAACCCCGATACGGAAGTGCGCCCCGGCGCGACCGCGGCCCTCGTCGCGGCGCTGGATTCCCATCCGCAGGCTGGTGTCGCCGGGGCAAAACTGCTCTATCCCGATGGCTCTCTGCAACACTCCGCCTTCCACTTTCCGGGCCTGGTCCAGTTGGCGTTCGAGTTCTTCCCCTTTCCGGCGCGCCTGTACGATACCCCACTCAATGGCCGCTATCCGCCTCGCTTCTACCAGGGTGAAGTGCCCTTCGAGGTGGATCACCCTTTGGGAGCAGCGATGATGGTGCGCACGAAAACCATCGCCGAGGTGGGACTACTCGACAAGGGATTCTGGATGTACTGCGAGGAGATTGACTGGTGCTGGCGCATGCGCAAGGCCGGCTGGCGTGCGTTATGTGTGCCGGCGGCGCAGGTGATCCATCACACCGCCAAGAGCAGCGAGCAGGTGCGAGTGGCTTCCTTCGTCGTGCTGTGGCGCAGCCGCCTGAGGCTCTATGATAAGCACTATCCACCATTCAAACGGCGCCTGGCACGTGCCCTTGTGCGTATGGGCATACGACGAAGGATGCGTCAGGTGCAAGCCTCCTTCCGGCGTGGTGAAATGGATGCCGCCAGCTTTTCCGCCCAACTGGACGCCTATCGAACAATCTTGAGCCTATGACCAACCAACCAACTAACCAACCAACCAACCAACTAACCAACCAACTAACCGCCATCATCCCCACCTACAACGAAGAGGATAACATCGAAGAATGCCTGGCCAGCGCGGCGTGGGCTCCCCGGCGCGTTGTCTTTGATTGCTTCAGCACCGACCGCACCGTCGAACTGGCGCGGGAGGCCGGCGCCGAGGTTATCCAACACCCCTTCGAGAATTATGCCCAGTTCCACAACGCGGCGATGGAGCGCGTAGAGGCAGACTGGATCCTCTTCGTGGACGCCGACGAGCGGGTGACACCGGAACTGGCGGCAGAGATTCAGACAGTGCTTGCCGGGGAGCACGACGAGGTGCTCTGGTGGATCCCCCGCTACAACTACATCTTCGGGCGGCTGACCTTAGGTGCCGGCTGGTATCCCGACTACCAGGCGCGTCTGCTGCGGCGTGGGCGTGTCCGCTGGGAACGGCCGGTGCACGAAATTGCCGTCGCCGACGGACCGCAGGGGTATCTCAAGAACCATCTGTTGCATTACAACTACGCGACTCTTGCCGAATTCATCGAGCGACAGGACAGGTACGTCCGTTATGATGCCAGTATTCTCTATCAGCAGGGAGTTCATCCGCATTGGTACACACCCTACAGCCAGGCCGTGCGTCACTTTTGGTGGCGCTTGGTCACCCTGCGCGGCGTCCGTGATGGCCTGCACGGCTTGCGCCTCAGCCTGTTGATGGCATACTATGAGGCGGTCAAATACCGCCAGTTGGCACAGTTCTGGAAATCTGCCGATTTTTGACGAGTTGTAACAGGTGTGCTATACTGTTACAAAGATGGACGAGCCCGTGTTAGTGCTCAACGGCAACTATGAACCCCTCCACGTCTGCAGCACGCGGCGGGCGCTGGGTTTGATCATTTCGGGCAAGGCCACGGTGATGGAGAACGGACGGGGTTTCATCCATACTGTGTCCCAAACTTTCGAGCGCCCGTCGGTCATCCGCCTGGTCTACGTCGTGCGCCGGCCGCGCCCACGCGTGCGGTTGTGCAAGCGCGAGATCCTACGCCGCGATCATTACCGCTGCCAGTACTGCGGACGCGAGTCGAGCCAGTTGACCGTTGACCACGTCGTGCCGCGCCATCGGGGCGGAGAACACTCGTGGGAGAACCTGGTAGCGGCTTGCCCGCAATGCAACCGTCGGAAGGGCGGGCGCACGTTGGCGGAAGCGCACATGCGCCTGTTGCGTCAGCCGTTCGAGCCGCGCCCTACGGCGCAATATCTCTTTGGCCGTTACGTCGCAGGCAATGGGACGTGGGCGAAATACCTGGAAGGCTGGTAGGGATTCAGAGCAGAGTACGGGTTCCGTGATACGTGATGCGTGATACGTGAGGTCACGCATCACGTTTTCACGTATCACGTTCACCAATCCAGGGAGTTTTCACGTGGGTAGAGCATTCAACTACGGCGGTCAGGCCGTGATCGAGGGCGTGATGATGCGCGGCTCGCGCACGATGGCGGTCGCCGTGCGCAATCCCCAGGGCCAGATCGTCGTGCAGGAAAAGCCGCTAAACGAGAAAATCTACAACGGCCCGATCAGCCGTATCCCCTTCGTACGTGGCCTCGTGATGCTGTGGGATACGCTCGGTCTGGGCACTCAAGCACTGATGATGTCGGCAGATATTACCGCAGGACAGGAAGCCTCGTTTTCCGGGCCGGTTGCCTGGGGGACGTTCATCGTGGCTTTCGGGCTGGCGATCGGGCTGTTCATCCTGTTACCCTCTTTCCTGGTCGGGCTGGTGGCCCCCTACTTGCCCTCTGAGTGGCTCACCAGCCTGCTCGAAGGCATCATCCGGCTGTTCATCATCGTGGGCTACGTGTGGGCCGTGGGTTTCTTGCCCGACATTCGCCGCGTGTTCGCCTATCACGGCGCGGAGCACAAGACCGTTCACGCCCACGAGGCCGGCGCTGCTCTGACCGTCGAAGAGGTACGTCGCTTTTCGACGGCGCACACGCGCTGCGGTACGGCGTTCCTACTCACACTGGTTCTGCTGACGGTGCTCATCTTCGCCCCGTTGGGCAAGCCCACGCTGCTTGTGCGCCTGGTCAGCCGCATCGTGCTCCTGCCGGTTATTGCCGGTATCGCGTACGAGTTCATCCGCCTGACCGCGCGCCTGGCCGACCGGCCCTGGATGCGGGTATTGATCGCGCCAAACCTGGCGCTTCAGCGATTGACCACCCGCGAGCCGGACGACTCGATGCTGGAGGTCGCCATCGGGGCGCTCAAGGCCGTTCTGGCAAGCGAGCAGGCGGCCTCGGGAGGGACGACGGTTTGAGCTGCGAGATGGATGTTTTGACGGCCATCCGGCAGCGGGTGAGTGTACGCGCCTATGCCCACCGTCCGGTGGAAGCTCCACTGCTGGAGCGCCTGATGGCCTATACTCAGGCCGTCGAACATCTGGATGGGCCGTCCGTGCGTGTCGCCCTCGTCAACGGCGTGGAACGCACGCGGCGTGTTCTGACCCATATCGTTGGCTCCTACGGTCTGGTGCAGAATCCGCCGCACTTGCTGGTGGGCGTCTTGCCCGAGGAGAGCGCCCTGGCGCGGCTCGACCTGGGTTACGTAATGGAGCAGGTCGTGCTGAAAGCGACTCGCCTGGAGCTGGCTGCCTGCTGGATTGCCGGCTCCTACCACCCGGAGCGTGCCGGCGATGCGGTGGGGCTGGCTGCCGGTGAGAGGGTCGCAGCGGTTGTCGCGTTGGGCTATCCTGCCGAGAATAGGTGGGGACGCCTGCACAGCCGCGCCGTGCGGCGACTCGCGGGTGGGCACAGGCGCAAGCCGCTCGGCGAGATCGTCTTCTCCGAGCGGTGGGGACAACCCTGGTCGTCGGCGGGGGCCGACCCAATACTGGACACCGTGCTCGAGCATGCACGTCTGGCCCCGTCTGCCGTCAACCGCCAGCCGTGGCGTTTTATCGTCCGACCGGATGCCATTGTACTCACCACGGTGCGCCCTGCGCCGATAGACGCCGGTATCGTGATGGCTCACGTGGCGCTTGTCTCCACTGCGCTGGGGCGATCCGGTCACTGGGTGGTAAAGTGGGGTGATACGGCTCTGGCGCAAGAGTGTGGTTTGCCGCAGGGAGCGGTCCCTGTAGCCGTTTTTCGTGGTTCGTAGCCTGCATCCGTGTGCCAGGCGCTCAATGGGTACTTTTTGCTGACCAGAAAGCACCACCTGTTTTGCCTGATCGCGGCGGGGATCGAATGCGCCTATCCACCGCTCGGCACGGCCCTGGGCGTCTTCACGATCGTCCTACTGCTGCAACCGGCGGTCAAGGAGATGTTCGGGGTTAAATAGCAGGGACACGCCTGCGGTGGCGGGTATCCTCAAGCATGCCTAGGCGTGCCTCTCTACCGTTTCCCGCATCCGAATCGTCACGCCGAAAGCCAAGCCCAGCGACAGCAGGTAGAACGCGCCATAGGGGATGATGACCCCTGTTTTCATCGTGTAGGCCAGCACCGTGAAAGCCACGAACAGCACGCCCTGTACGATTGTCCATGCTCGCAGAACGCGCCGAAAATCCGTATCCGTCCCTTGTCTGCGTGCTCCCATCTCCAGCGCCAGGAAGAAGAGGGCGAAGAAGAGAAACTCGACCGGTAGCATGAACCTTTTCCACTGCTCGGGCGGTGTAGTCCGACTCCACAGGTTGACCCACGACGGGATAGGCCACAGGATTTCCACTCCGTTGAACCAGACCAGGAGGTCGAGCAGGATGTGCATCAGCACGCCTGCGCTCAGCCCCCGGCCCAGGTTGCTCCATTCAGGACGCTTGACGATCCAGGCCGCTATCTGGAAGACGGCGACGAGCGCGGCGACGAAGAAGAGACTGTGCGTGAAGGTGCGGTGGAGACCCTCGGTAGGCAGCCGGGCAAGTGTGGCGACGGCGACAGCCAGGTTATCGGCGTCGGGCAGCAGGTTGCCCAGGACGAGGCCCAGTGCCAGCCACTTGTGGCTGGGAACCCATTTGCGCGCGGCTATGCCGACCAGACCATGGATCCCTGCTTGTGCCATCTTTCGATCCTCCTCTCTCGTTGCTGATAACAACTCTCTATTGCACTGCGATCCCCTCCCCTTCCACCACCTCGCCCACCACCCAGCAGGGGGCATCTGCGGCGGCAAAGCGGGCGAGGAGAGTGTCGAGGTGCCCCGGTGGGATCGCGGCCAGCAACCCTCCCGAAGTCTCCGGTGTGAAGAGCAGCATCCGCCGCTCCTCGGAGAGCGCAGAAGCAAAATCCACATGGCCGATATAGGCGTCGCGGTTGCGGCACGCGCCGCCGGGGAAGAGATTCAGTTCGGCGTACTCCAGTGCCCCAGGCAGGAAGGGCAGTCGCTCGAAGTGGAAACGGAGCCGCGCTTTACTGCGTTCGGCCATCTCGTAGGCGTGGCCCAGGAGCGAAAAGCCGGTCACGTCGGTGCAGGCGTGTACTTCGCTCTCTTGCAATAACTGCGCGGCCTGCCGGTTCAGCCGCTTCATGCTCGCCACCGCTGCGGCAACGTGCGCGGGATCGGCGGCATCGCCCTTGAGCGCCGTGGTGATCAGGCCCACGCCCAGTGGTTTGGTCAGCACAAGCACGTCGCCGGGACGTGCTCCCCCCTTGGTGAAAATGTGTTGAGGATGGACCAGCCCCATCACTGCCAGCCCGTAGACTGGCTCCTTGGCGTCAATCGTGTGGCCGCCTGCGAGTGCCGCTCCTGCTTCGGCGACCTTTTCCGCGCCCCCCCGCAAGATTTCGGCAATAATCTCGGGCGGCAGATCGGGAGGAAAGCCGCAGATGTTGAGCGCGAGCGTCACCTCGCCGCCCATCGCATAGACGTCGCTCATCGCGTTGGCAGCGGCGATCGCGCCATAGTCGTAGGCATCATCCACGACCGGCGTGAAAAAGTCCACCGTCTGGATTACGGCGATCTCGTCCGTAATCTTGTAGACGGCAGCGTCGTCGCTCACCTCCAGGCCGACGAGCAGATTGGGATACCGTTCGGCGGTGAACATCCCCACCAGCGGGCGCAGCACCTGCGCCAGGGCATCGGGCCCGCGCTTGGCCGCTCAACCCGCGGCGCTGGCGAGCGCCGTCAGGCGGATTTCCTGATCGCTCACGATTGGGGCTCCTTTTACGTATTGCGTACTGCGTATTGCGTATTCCGTATCGCGTGAACGGGGTACGCAATACGCAGTACGTTCTTACATCAGCGCCGTGCTAAAGTAACGCTCCGCGCGATCGGGCAGGACGGTAGCGATGTTGCCGGCAATCTTGCGCGCCATCTGGCGGGCGGCCCAGACGTTCGCGCCGGATGAAATCCCCACCAGCAGGCCGTAATCGCGGCCCAGTTCGCGCGTTGTCTCGATGGCGTCTTCATCCGAGACTTCCACCACATCGTCCACCAGCGAAAGGTCGAGAATGGGAGGCACAAAGCCGTCGCCGATGCCCTGAATCTGGTGCAGGCCCGGCTCGTGGCCCAGAATCGCCGAGACGTTCCTGGGCTCTACGGCGACGATCCGCACGTCCGGCTTGTGCTCCTTGAGGAACTTGCCCACGCCCTGGAGCGTGCCGCCGCTCCCGACACCGGCAACAAAGCAGGCGATATCCCCGTTCAACTGTTCCCACAACTCGCGCGCTGTCGTCTCGTAGTGGATGCGGGGATTGTCGGGGTTTTCGAACTGTTGGGGGACAAAGATGCGCGGGTTCTCTGCCTGCATCTGCCGCACGCGCTCGACGGCGCCCCGGATGCCTTCTTGCGCCGGGGTGAGCACGAGTTCCGCGCCCAGCGTGCGGATCAATTTCTTGCGCTCCTCGCTCATATTCTCCGGCATGACGATGCGCACGCGGTAGCCTTTCAGCCGTCCCACCAGCGCGACGCCGATGCCGGTATTGCCGGAAGTCGGCTCGACGATGATGGAATCGGGATGGAGGCGACCGGCACGTTCGGCGCCTTCGATCATCGCCAGCGCCACGCGGTCCTTGATGCTGCCGCCGGGGTTGAGGAATTCGGCCTTGGCGTAGACGTTCTCCCCGCGCAGGCGGATCAACGGGGTGTTGCCGATCAGGTCGAGAATGTTGTCGGTCAGCATGGATTCACCACTCCTCATGAATCCCCTCGATCTCCATATGCGCTTTTTCCAACGCCCGGCGTGCCTCTTCGAGATCGCTGCGTGCGATCTCGAGACATGTACCGCAGTTGGAGGAGAGATGGCGCGGGACGGGAATCAGTTTCGCACGGATTCCTGCCCTGTACAGGATTTGCTCCGCGCGAATCGCGTGGCTGGTCGAATAGACCAGGATGATGGCACGGTCGGATTGACTCATGATACTTGACTTTTCCCACTTATCCTTTTACAATCCTATTGGACGAAAGGAGCAGAGCGATGGGCATGAAATCTGTGTACATCCCGTCCACTTTGCACGAGGAACTGAAGGTCCTCGCCGCCCGGAAGGGTAAGACCCTCAGCGAGGTCGTGCGCCATCTCCTCCGCGAGGGCCTGGAGCGCGAGCGTATTGCCGCGCCTGCCGAGCAGGAACTAGCAGAAGAGTATCGGGCCATGGCGCAAGAACACGCCCGCCTGGCCGAGGAGTCGGTTCATTATGTTGTGCAGGTCCTCGATCCTACGGAAGAGTGGGAGGAGTACCAGGAATGAGCGATCTTGGTTATCGTCGTGGCGATCTGCTCCTGATAGACCTGCCCTTTGCGGACGTGACTCAGTCGAAAGTACGCCCCGCTCTTCTCGTCCAGAACGATGTGGCGAACAAGGTCAGCGGAAATCTGATCGTCGTCTCCATCTCTTCTCGCGTGCCGCAGCGCCTGCTCCCCACCCAATACAAGGTCACAGCCGGATCGCCGTTGGCGCAGGCGGCTGGGTTGCTGAGGGATTCTGTTGTGGATTGTAGCGTCATCTATACACTGGAGTCTGGCGAAAAACCCGTTTTCTTGCAATCGGTAGGGCCAGCGCTCCACAAAGGTCGCCTTTTGGGGAGAGAATCCCCACTCATCGGTCCAGAAAACGGGTTTTTGGGCGCTTTTCCTCCCCCGGTGATGTCGGAGATTGACGCGCGCCTCAAGATCAGTCTGGCGCTAACCTGATCTCTGCGGCAAGGGCTCGCACCGCCCGGAGTGCCGCGTCCACCTCTTCCTCCGTATTGAATGCCCCCAATCCCAAGCGCACCGTGCCGTCGGGGTACGTGCCGAGCGTCTTGTGCGCCGCCGGGGCACAGTGCAGCCCCACGCGGCACATGATCGCATACTCCTCGTCGAGCCGCTGCCCCACCTCCGAAGGCTCCTTGCCGGCGATGTTGAACGAGACGGTGGCGGTCTGACGGGCGGCGTCCAGCCCTCCATAGACGGTAACGCCGGGGATGGCGCACAAGCCATCTATCAGCCGCTGCGTGAGCATCGCCTCGTGGGTGCGGATGGCCTCGACGCCCTGCCCCAGCACCCAGCGCACGCCGGCCTCCAGCCCGGCCAGGCCCACAACGTTGAGTGTGCCGCTCTCGTAGACATCGGGCAAAAAGTCGGGCTGTTCCTCACGCTCGGAGCGGCTGCCCGTGCCGCCGCGCTTCAGGGGCATCATCCATTTTACATCCACCCGCTCGCCGACGATCAGGCCGCCGGTGCCGGTCGGCCCGTAGAGCGACTTGTGCCCGGTAAAGGCCAGCAGGTCAATGCAATCCGTCTCGACATCTACCGGATAGGCCCCACCAGTCTGCGCCGCATCCACCAATAGCAGGGGCGACCCTTGTGGTCGCCGGCGCAATGCCCGTCCCACCTCCGCGACCGGTAAAATCGTCCCGGTCACGTTGGAGGCGTGGTTGAGCGCGACGAGCACGGTGTTGGGCCGGACCGCCGCCAGGATGTCGGCCGGATCGAGGAATCCCTCCGGCGAGCAGGGCACAACAGTCAATTCGACCCCCTCGCGCTCCAACTGACGCAATGGACGCATCACCGAGTTGTGCTCCATGCTGCTGGTGATGACGTGGTCGCCTGGGCGCAGGAGGCCACGCAACGCCAGATTGAGCGCCTCGGTGGCATTGGCGCCAAAGACGACGCGCAGCGGGTCGGATACATTGAAGAGTGTCGCTACCGCTTCACGCGCCGCATAGACCACACGCGCCGCCTCCACCGAGAGACGGTGGCCGGAGCGACCGGGGTTGGTGCCGACCTCGTTCATAAAGCGTACCATCGCCTCGGCCACGCACGGCGGCTTGGGCCAGGTTGTGGCAGCATTGTCGAAGTAGATCATGGTGCTCCTGAGACCTCCGAGGTCTTGGAGACCTCGGAGGTCTATCTTACTTGCTCAGCGTCAGTTTGAACTCGCCGTTCGACTCTTCGATCTGAACCTTGCAGCCCGCCTTTTCCGCCATCCGGCGCACGTTCTCGCGCGCGGTCGCGGTGTCCACCCACACCTCGATCGGGAATTGGCCGGCGTCAACGGCCCGACGGGCCAGGATGACCGGCTGCGGGCAGGAAAGCCCACGGGCATCTACTGTAGTGGCCATTATATCACACCTCCGTTTTTTGGTGGCGCATTGTGAACCCAAGCACGATGCAAAAGACCAATCCCAGCACCACGGCGGCCATACCGTAAGGCCCGATGCCGCCGACCTTTTGGACGCCTTCTGCGACGGCATCCGGCGTGCCGGCGAGGGCAAAATTGTGCGCCAGCCCTGCGCCGGTAATCATCCCCAGCACGAACACGGCAGCGTCGCCATCCCCTTCGCCGGCGAGGAACAGTTGCCGGCCGGGACATCCGCCCGCCAGTGCAAAGGCCAGCCCGGCCAACGCCATGCCGAGAAAGTTCCACAGGTGCTGGCTGTGAGCGATGGGCTGGCCGAAGAAAGCGGGGGTGCGGAACTGCCCCAGGATCAGGTTCGTGACGATGGCAACCACCACCAGCGCGCCCACGCCGCTGATCAGATGAGTGTCACGCATCAGGATCACGTCACGGATAGAACCCATCGTACAAAAGCGCGTGCGCTGCGCCAGGAAGCCGATGACCAGCCCCACGCCCAGCGAGACGAGCAGCGGCGCGTACATCGAGCCCGGCCCGCTCTCGCTGAAAAAGAGCGCGCCGCTATCACTGACCTTGACCCGAAAGACGCGCAACAAGAGCAAGCCGACCATAATGCCCGGCATGATCCAGCCGACAGCGGGGTAGGTCTTGTACGCGCGGCCCAGGTCATAGCCGGCCTTGAGGAACTGCACGCCGACAAAGATTCCGCTTACCAGGCCGGCCAGGCCGACCACGGCATTGAGGTCGCCGGCCGAGAACCGCAGCAGCGCCCGCCAGGGGCAGCCGAGGAAAACGAGTGCCCCGATCATCGCAAACATCCCCAGGGCGAAGCGGACGATGGGGGCCGAGCCGGCGCGGGCCTTGAACTCGCGGAAGATGAGCGCCGCCACTGTTGCGCCCAGCACGAAGCCGATGATCTCCGGCCGCAGGTACTGGACGGGTGCGGCGCGGTGCAGCCCCAGGGCGCCGGCGACATCGCGCTCGAAGCAGGCCACGCAGATGCCCATGTTGGGCGGGTTGCCCCACTTTTGCAGGAGCGGGGCCAGGAGGCCGATGACGGCTCCGGCCACGATGATGCCCCAGCGCGAGGCAAAGAAACGGGTCACTCTGGACATTCGAACACCTCCTGTCAAATGATGGTCTCCACACGCAGCCGGCAGGCTGCGGCGTGGGCAAAGGGAAAGCCGCCGCCAGCACACGCCGGCGGCGGCTCCCCATCAGGAGGTGCCCAATGAGCGGTCACGGGGCGGTCACGCCATCGCTCCGCCGCCGTGTGTGCTGGCCGGATACGGAGACGCCTACGGCGTCCCGGTTCGAGGTTCAGGTTCGGCGGTAGAGCAGCGTGAACATGTGTTTACTCCTTCTGCGTGAAATCCAGGATGTACTTGATGTATGTCTCAAAGTCGTTCAGGTTTTCACGGAGGATGCGGTACACGATTTCGTCGTCAACTTCCCAATACAGGTGCACCAGCCGGTTGCGAAAACCGACCATCTTGCGCAATGTGGGCATGAAACTTGCCGGCAGGATGCCGTTCTCGTGCAGTACAGCAAAGGTGTCGTAATAGTCGCTGGGTGTGCGATAGCCTTCATCGGCGACGATGTGGTGAGCGATGTCCAGACAACACTCGATCGAGACTTGCAACAGATGCTTGGCGCTCTCGACGTTAGCAAAATTTGCCAGAAAGGCCTCTCGGGGAAGTGCAGCCAGCACCTCGAGTTTCCTCAGGTATCCGCGCAGGTTGTTGAGGATCGAGGTCAGCGTGGCAGGATCAACCATGAAGCAACCCCTTCTGGTGAACTCGCCGGAGGAAGGCATCACGCAGGCGGCGGGCAACCGGAGCAAAGTCAAAATACTGCTTGCGTGTTTGCACCTCGAAGACGACGCGTCGGAGATGATCTCGCTCGTAGAGTAAGATACCTTCCTGTACCACCCGCCCTCGTACAACCAGGGGGGCCTCGTTAATCACTCGTACGTCTACCGGCCTCACACCCAGCGTATCCTCGATCTCGCCCGCAATGGTCAGTTCGAGCACAAGCCGCTCATAGGGCGGGAGCCTCTCTCCCAGTACCAGCGCAATATCCACATCGCTGAACGGCGTGGCTACACCTCGCACCAGCGAGCCGTAAACGTAGGCAGCGTCCACGGGATAGCGGGCCAGGATCGCAGGAACGTGCGCTTTCAACCGGGCCACGCTCCGGTCGCTTGCCTGTTTGCGCTGCGTTCGAACGTCGTCTTGGGTCTGCATCGTGCTCTTAGTATACCTCAATCGCCCTGGAATGCCAAGTGCAATTTGACAACCTGCCCCGCCAATGTTATACTGTTACCACAACCGAATACGGCTGCGGCAGAGGTGCCCCAAAGCCCGGATGCGAGGGGCGCAATGGGGGAAGCCGGTCCAAGTCCGGCGCTGTCCCGCAACTGTAGGAACAACGGATAGGTCCGTGTTCGAGCCAGGATACCCGCCTTTGCCGACGCCCACGATAACCTCTTCGCGGAAAGGGGGTGGCGCATGAAGGGTGCTCGTACATCATCGGCCCTTCCCCATCAGATGTGAGGGGGAAGGGCTTTTTTTGTCGAGATCACTGATTGGGAGCATGATGATGAAATGGATGAGGCCCGCTTGAGTGGAATAGTATCCCAGATTCAACCCCTGGATGAACTGGCCATGGCGCAGGCCCGCACGCGCCAGGCTGGGCTGACCAAGCCACCGGGCAGTCTGGGAAGGTTAGAGGCACTTTCGATCCAACTGGCCGGTATCTTGGGCAAGCCTTCTCCCACGATCCAACACAAGGTCATCGTCACTATGGCCGGCGATCACGGTGCGGTGGCCGAGGGGGTGAGCGCCTACCCTCAGGAGGTCACGGCGCAGATGGTCGCCAATTTTGTGCGCGGCGGCGCGGCGATCAATGTCCTGGCCCGCCACGTAGGAGCGCGTGTGGTAGTAGTGGATATGGGGGTTGCCACCGACGTCTCCCATCCGGCGGTGGTCGTGAAAAAGATCGCGCCGGGGACCGGTAACATCGCCCGGGGACCCGCGATGAGCCGGGAGCAAGCGCTGTGCGCTCTCCTCGCCGGGATGGAGGTCGTCGAAAAGGAAATCGAGCAGGGGCTTGATGTTCTCGGCGTCGGCGACATGGGCATCGGCAATACGACGCCTTCGGCGGCGATTGCGGCCATGATGACCGGACAGGCGCCTGCGGCGGTCGTGGGCCGCGGCACGGGTCTGGACGATGCGGGACTGGCACACAAGGTTGCCGTCGTAGAAAAGGCGCTGGCCGTGAACCGGCCCGATCCAAGTGACGCGCTCGACGTGTTGGCCAAAGTCGGCGGCTACGAGATCGGCGGAATGGCCGGCGCAATGCTGGCAGCTGCAGCCCATCGCCGGCCGGTAGTGGTAGACGGCTTTATCTCCACGGCAGCGGCGATGATCGCGGTGGGCCTGGCGCCTCAGTTGCGCCCGTACCTGATCGCCTCCCATCGCTCCCAAGAGCGCGGACACGGGGTGATGTTAGAGTGGCTTGGATTGCAGCCGCTGCTCGACCTCGATCTACGGCTTGGAGAAGGCACCGGCGCCGCGCTGGGCATCTTTTTGGTCGAAGCGGCCTGTAAGATTCTGTGCGAGATGGCAACGTTCGAGGAGGCCGGGGTCTCGAGAGCAAATCGGTAATGGCTGAGAATCGCGAAAAGCAGATAAGCAATATCTGGGTTGCCCCGTTGGCAGCCCTGCAATTTCTGACCATCGTGCCACCGATCATCCGTCGGCGGTTCACGGCGCAGGAGATGGGATGGTCGGTCGGCTTTTTTCCCCTGGTTGGCCTGTTGCTGGGCCTCGTGCTGGCCGGGTTGCACTGGAGTTCAGGGTATCTCCTTACACCAGGCGTCTCGGCCGTGCTCGTGCTGGCAACCTGGGTTCTGCTGACCGGCGCATTGCACCTCGATGGCTTTCTGGACGCCTGTGATGGCCTGTTAGGGGGACATACGCCCGAAAGACGCCTGGAGATTATGCACGACGAGCGCGTGGGGGCCTTTGGTGTCATTGGAGGCACGCTCTTGTTGTTGCTCAAGTACTCTGCACTGGTGACACTTGGGCCGGTTGCCAGGCTCATCCTGGTGCCTGCATTGGGGCGCTGGGGAATGGTGTTGGCAGTTGTCGGTTTCTCTTATGCTCGTACTGCTGGGACCGGGCGCGTGTTCAAGGATTATGCCGGTTGGCACCAGATGGCGCTTGCTACGGCGATCGTCCTGCCGGTAGCCTGGATCGTTGCCGGAGGAATGGGATTGGTCGGCATGGCGCTGACCGGTGTCGTCGTCTTTGCCCTGGCCCGCTTCGCCCTGGCTCGTCTTCCCGGTCTGACGGGTGATGTGTATGGTGCGATCTGTGAACTCGTGGAAGCCATCGTGCTGCTTCTATGCGTGATATGGCCATAGCGCAGCCTCCGGCCGCAACCTGATCTCTGCGTTCCAAAAAATCTTCGGTTGTGATCGTCTTTCGCGGGCGATACGCTATAGTGCAACGGAGGTGCATTACCGTGCACTTACCGGTGAGTATCAGACGTGCGTTTGTGATGGGCCTGGCTTTGTCGGCGGACCTGTCGTGGGGAGAGCTGCCCAATCGCTTCCATCCGGTCTCGTGGATGGGGACGGTCATCGCCGCGGCCCAACGGCACGCGCCGCGCCAGGGGCCCTGGGCACAGATGGCCTATGGAGCCGGATTGGCAATCGGCGGCGCTGCGGCCACTGCAGCGATAGGGGGCGTGGTAGAGTGGCTGCTGGGCCGTCTCCCACCGGCGTGGAGTATACCGCTTCAGGCCGTTTTACTCAAGATGACTTTTTCGCTGCGCGGCCTTGCTTCGGCAGCGGACGAGGTGCGGCACGCTCTGGAAGAGAACGACCTGGACGAAGCGCGAAGATTGTTGGGTTGGCACCTGGTCAGTCGAGAGACGGCTGGTCTGGACACCTCACAGGTCGCCGCTGCGGCGATAGAATCGATTGCGGAAAATACGTCGGATGGCGTGATCGCGCCCCTCGCGTATTACGCCGTTGGGGGACTGCCGGCGGCCCTGGCCTATCGCTTCGTCAATACCGCCGATGCCATGCTGGGATATCGTGACCCGATGCACGAGTGGTTGGGTAAGGCAGCAGCCCGGCTGGATGATCTCATCAACCTCATTCCGGCGCGGCTGACTGCTTTGCTGCTCATGGGAGCGGCGGCGATTATGAGGGAGAATGTCGCCGGCGCCTGGCGAATCTGGCGGCGGGATCGTGCCCTGACGGCCAGCCCCAACGCGGGCCACCCGATGAGCGCGATGGCCGGCGCGCTGGGTGTCGAGTTGGAGAAAGCAGGGTGCTATCGGCTGGGACGTGGGCAACGGAAGCCACTCGCCGGCGACATTGATCGGGCCGTCCGGCTAATGCGCGCAGGCGTGGTGCTGGGAAGCGGATTGTTGCTGGCCGGCCTGCTGTTGGCCCAACATCGGAGCAAGAATGATGCAAGATTTTGATCCTTTTCGATTCCCCTCTCCGCGCCCCGAATTGATGGCGGTGGATATTCCTCGGCACGGCGCGTTGGACTATGGAGAATTGGAGGGCCTGGGGTTATCCCCAGATGAAGTGCTGGACTTTAGCGTCAACGTCAACCCCTATGGCCCGTCGCCGCAGGTATGGGATGCCATCAGACAAGTGTCTCTGGACCGATACCCAGACCGACAGGCGCTGGCTCTGCGGCGTGCCCTGGCTGAGCGTCTGGGGCGCGCACCGTCGCAGATCGCAGTGGGCAACGGGGCGACCGAACTGATCTGGGCGATTGCGCTGGCGTTCGTGCGCAGCGGTGACCGGATATTCATCGTCGGGCCGACCTTTGGTGAATATCACCGTGCCACATCTCTGATGGGCGGAGAGGCAATCGAATGGACAGCACGTCCCGAGGATGGCTTTGCGGTCCCGAATGCGATCACGCACATCCTGCGCCAGATGCAGCCGCGCCTGATCTTTGTCTGTAACCCGAACAACCCTACAGGCATCCTGCTTTCCCCCGACGCGATCTCCGAATGGGCTCGCGCGCTCCCCCAGGCGCTCCTGGTCGTGGACGAGGCGTACATCGCATTCGCCTGTAGTGCCCATTCTGCTGTCACACTATCGGAGGAGAACGTGCTGGTCCTGCGTTCGATGACCAAGGACTATGCACTGGCCGGGCTCCGTTTGGGGTATGCCGTCGGGAGCCAGGGCGTCATCGAGGCACTTGGCCGCGCTCTTCCGCCGTGGAATGTCAACGTATTGGCGCAGGCGGCCGGCCTGGCCGCTCTGGGAGACGAAGAATATATCCGTCGTTCGTTGGTCCGACTGGCTCAAGACAAAGAAGCCATGATGCAGGGCTTGCGCGACTTGGGATGGAATCCCCTGCCTTCAGCTACGCAGTTCTTTCTGGTCGAAGTTGGGAACGGCACAATCTGGCGACAGGTATTGCTACGACGCAAGATATTGGTGAGGGACTGCGCCTCTTTTGGCTTGCCGGCATATGTGCGCATATCCACCCGGCAGCCCTCGGAGAATGCCCGGTTGCTCGCGGCGTTGCGTGAGGTGCTCTCTTGCTGAAACTGCTGCTCGTGCGCCACGCAGAAACAGAACACAATGCCCAGGGGCGCTGCCAGGGGCAAAGCGATCCACCCCTTAGTGCCGAAGGACGGCGTCAGGCGGGCCAACTGGCAGCCCGCCTTGCCCGAGGCGAGATTCACGCCGTCTATACCAGTGACTTGCGTCGGGCCTTAGAGACGGCGACCGCGATTGCCGCGGTTCACGGCCTTCCGGTGCACGCGGACACTCGCTTGCGCGAAATGGCATTCGGCGAATGGGAAGGGTTGATCTGGGCCGAGATCGGCGAGCGCTACCCCCAGGCATGGGCTGCATGGCAGGCCGATCCGCTCACTGTATCGCCTCCGGGCGGAGAAACTCTGGCACGGGTCGCTGCCCGTGTACAGTCCGCATTCGACGCTATCGTCGAGCATCACACCGACCAATGTGTGGCATTGGTTTCCCACGGTGGACCGCTACAGGTATTACTTTGCCAGACGTTGGGGTTGGCGCTGCAGATGTACTGGCGATTTCAGGTGGACCCTGCTTCCATCTCGGAACTGGGTATATGTGAAGGGGAGGCCTTTGTGATGCGGCTTAACGATACGGCCCATCTGGTGCAGCCATCCAGCGGCCCGTCTCACGCGGAATTGGTCCTTGTGCTTGGCGGCGCACGTAGCGGCAAGAGCGGCTTTGCGCAAAAGTTGGCATACGATCTGGGCGGCGATCGCGTGCTCTTCGTCGCCACGGCTGAGGCGTGCGACGAGGAAATGCAACGGCGTATCGAGAGACACCGACGCGATCGCCCGACCCGGTGGCGCACTCTGGAAATGCGGCGGGACGTGGGCGCGGCAATACGCGCTCATCTCGGCGAGAGCCGCGTGGTCCTTTTGGATTGTCTCTCGTTGCTCGTCTCCAATCTGCTCCTGGAAGCACAGGATATTTTTTCAGACGAGGTGGAGGCGCAGGTCGTGGCAGAGCTCGAGAGTCTCGTCTCCTGTGTCAGTGAAACAGACGTGCATCTGATCGTGGTGTCCAACGAGGTGGGATGTAGCCTCGTGCCCGATCATCCTCTGGGCCGTGCCTACCGTGACCTGCTCGGTCGCGCCAATCAGATATTGGCCCACAGCGCGGATCGAGTCTACGCACTGATGGCCGGCATCCCGGTTCAGATCAAGGGCAGGGATACGACGCCCCTATGAGCACGGCTGGTTTGACAGTCTCGGCCTTTGTGTTATACTACATCACAACTGAATACGGCTACGGTAAAGGTGCCCCAAAGCCCGGATGCGAGGGGCGCAAGGGGGGAAGCCGGTCCAAGTCCGGCGCTGTCCCGCAACTGTAGGAACAACGGATAGGTCCGTGTTCGAGCCAGGATACCCGCCTTTGCCGATGCCCACAATAACCTCTTCGCGGAAAGGGGGTGGCGTATGAAGGGTGCTCATACATCATCAGCCCTTCCCCATCAGACGTGAGGGGGAAGGGTTTTTCGTTTCCTCACGTCGAATCAAACTTTAGCGGAAAGGAAGATCAAGATGAAGACTCTTCGCTTGTTGTTTGCGGCGCTTTCGCTCGTTTTGATCGTTGGGCTCACAGCTTGCGGAGCGACCACGCCGGCTCCCACTGCGACTCCACCGGCCCCGACGGCAACACCGGCCCCGACGGCGACTCCGACACCGCTCCCGCCTACTGCGACGCCATCACTCTATCCGATGACCGTGACCGATATGGCCGGACGGGAAGTGACCGTTGCCGCCGAGCTACAGCGCATGGTGTCCCTTTCTCCCTCCAATACCGAGATTCTCTATGCGCTGGGCCTGGGAGATCGCATCGTAGGGGTCACCGAGTACTGCAACTATCCACCCGAGGCTGCCCAGAAGCCCAAAGTCGGCGGCTTTTCTGATGTCAACACCGAAAAAGTGGTCGAAGCGCAGCCGGACCTGATCCTGGTGGCCAGCATTCACATTCCCGAAGTGTTGCCGGCACTGGAGGAACTGGGGTTCACGGTACTGGTTCTGGATGCCCATGACTTTCCCGGCGTCCTGGACGGGATCCGTCTGGTAGGCAAGGTCACCGCTCAAGAGGAAGTGGCAGAAGCACTGACCGCTCAGATGCAACAACGCGCCGACGCGGTGGCCCAGGCCGTGGCCGGGCGGGAGCGGCCCCGCGTCTATTGGGAGTTGGACAACACGCTCTGGACCGTCGGACCGGGGTCCTTCATCCAGGACCTGATCGAGCGCGCGGGCGGGCAGAACATTGCTGCTGACGCCGAACAGGCCTGGGTGCAGTTGAACGCCGAGGCCGTTATCGCCGCCGACCCGGAGGTCATCTTTCTGGCCGACCATCCCTACGGTGAATCGGCCGAGTCGGTGGCCGCCCGCGCGGGCTGGGACAAGATTTCCGCGGTGGTCAACGGACGCATAATAGAACTGACGGCAGAGCAGGGCGACATCGTCAGCCGCCCAGGTCCACGAGTCATAGATGCACTCGAGATGATTGCTCATGCACTCCACCCCGATGCTTTCTGACCATAGTAAGGCAGACCGTAGGACGGGCCATGTGCCCGTCCTACGGCGCCGCCGGTGGCTTTCTCTGGCCCTGGCCGCCGGCCTGCTGGCCGTCGTAATGACGCTGGGAATGGCCTGGGGCGCGGTTTCTATTCCCCCTTCTACCGTCGCTCGGATGATCGGATACCGGTTGATTGGAGTGGGGAAAGCGCTGGACTGGCCCCCTGCCTGGGAGACGATCCTCTTCCAGATTCGCCTTCCCCGTGTGATATTAGGTGGCCTGGTGGGGATGACGCTGGCCATTGCCGGCGCTGTTTATCAGGCCCTCTTTCGGAACCCACTGGCCGATCCGTACCTGATCGGTGTCTCGTCCGGTGCTTCTTTTGGCGCTACACTCGCAATTGTCTTGGTCTGGCAGTTAGGATGGGGAGGGTGGAACGGGGTTTCGCTCGCCGCGTTCGTTGGCGCGCTCTTGGCGACGGCGGCCATTTATGGCCTGGCCCGCGTCGGAGGACGAACGCCGGTCACCACGCTCATCCTGGCCGGAGTAGCACTCAGCGCGCTGCTTTCCGCCGGCACCGTCTTGCTGATGTTCTCCGTCCAGGATGCCTTCCGAGCGATGCACGTTCTAGGATGGCTGATGGGGAGCCTGGCTCTGGCCGACTGGGAAAAGGTCTCGGCCATTCTGCCGTACCTGTTGCTGGGTCTGGTGGTCATCGGAAGGTACGTCCACACGTTGAACGTGCTACAGTTGGACGAGGAGCAGGCACAGTCGCTGGGAGTGGCTGTAGAACGGGTCAAGGGGATACTTGTCGTGGCCGTTTCTCTCGCTACGGCTGCGGCTGTCTCGGTCAGCGGGGTTGTGGGCTTTGTCGGACTCATCGTCCCGCACATTGTCCGCCTCATCTGGGGGCCGGATCACCGTTTCTTGTTGCCGATGAGCGGGCTGGTAGGGGCAATTAGCCTCATCCTGGCCGATAGCGCAGCCCGTACGCTCTTTTCTCCACGAGAACTGCCTCTAGGTGTGGTGACGGCAGTCGTGGGGGCACCGTTTTTCCTGTATCTACTGCGGCGGCAAAAACGAGAAGTGTTTTAAGGAAGCAGGAGGCAGGAATTGGAGGTGGGATTATGGTACCGTTGGAAGTGGACGGTGTGACGTTTGGATACAATGGTCGCCTGGTCTTGCATCAAACTTCGTTTTGCTTACAATCTGGTGAAGTATTGGCGTTGATCGGCCCCAACGGAGCGGGCAAGTCTACGTTGATTCGCCTGGCGGCAGGGTTCCTCCGCCCCGATGCCGGCGCCATACGGCTCTTCGGGCGGCCTCCGGTTCACTGGTCACCTCGTGAGTTGGCGCGACGGGTGGCCCTGGTGCCGCAGGGAGCCTATATCCCGCCGACCTTTACCGTCTGGGAAAGCGTGCTTTTGGGCCGTACACCGTACCTGGGTTTTCTCGGTCTTCCGCGTGAGGCCGATCGGAACGCGGCCCGCCGGGCATTGGCGTGGGTGGGCATGAGCGACCAGGCCGACCGGCTGATGGGCGAACTTTCCGGCGGGGAACGACAACGGGTGATCCTGGCTCGTGCATTAGCCCAAGAACCTCGCTGCCTGCTTCTGGACGAGCCGACGACCCATCTGGATATCCACCATCAGGTGGCCGTCCTTTCTCTCATCCGCCGCATGGCCGTGGAGCAGGGAATCGCCGTTCTCGTCGTGCTACACGATCTGAACTTGGCCGCGACGTTTGCCGACCGGCTGGCGTTGCTGGCGGATGGGCATCTGGTGGCGCTCGGTGGTCCGCAGGACGTGCTCCGGCGTGAACAGTTGGCCGCCATCTACGGGAGTGCCATTGCCGTCTTCCCTCGTCCCGATGACGGAGGTTGCCCGGTGGTACTCCCTTGCCGGGCCGACGCCCGCTTATCAATGTAGGTGCGTAATTTCTCACCGCACGGCGACATGGCGCTTGATGTCCTCTCGCGCTCGAGCGTGCCCTCTTACGTCATGGAATCCATACTGGAAGCATTGCGTATCTGCTTGAGGGATGCCGTTCGTCAAAATCCGGCGGAGGGATTCTTGTTTTCAGGCGGATTGGACACCTCCATTCTGGCCTCTCTCTCCCCTGCTATCCCCGCCCTCCACATCTGTCTGGAGGGAGCTGGAGATGACCTCTACTTCGCCGAACGGGTGGCGCAGGAATTGGGCCTCTGCCTGGTGGTCCGGCAGGTATCTGCAGACGAGGCGCTGAGGGCCATCCCGGAGGTCATTCGCATCCGGCGCAGTTTCGACCCCGCTTTGCCCAACGACCTGGCCCTCTATTTCGCGTTCGATAAAGCACGGCAACTCGGGTGGCAAAGTGTGATGACCGGCGATGGCGCCGATGAACTTTTTGCCGGATACTCCTTTATGTTCGATCGGGACCTGGAGACGTATATTCCCTGGCTGGTTGGACGGATGCATTTTTCGGCCAACGAGTTCGGCGCGTGGTTTGCGATCCGGGTTGCCCAGCCTTACCTGGACAGAGAGGTTGTGAATCTGGCCCTTTCTATCCCCGCTGAACTGAAGGTTCGGATGGAGAATGGGCAGCGGTACGGGAAATGGATCCTCCGCAAGGCATTCGAGAAAGAGTTGGCGGACATATGTTGGCAGAGTAAACGGCCCATCGAAATGGGCTCGGGATTCACCCGTCTGCGGAAGACGATTGCGGATATGGTGAATGCCTCCGATTGGGATGCGCCGGTTCAGTTCATCAGCCCGGATCACCCGTACTACTATCGGGTTTACCGTCAGGTAGTAGGAGATATTCCGGCTCCCGAGCCAGGGGAAATGGTTTGTCCTGGCTGTGGAACAGGCCTGCCGCTGGAGTCGGCCCACTGTCGCGTCTGTGGTTGGTTCAAATGAGGAACGGGCTGTGAGACTCTTCGTTTCCTGGAGCGGGGGCAAGGATAGTGCGCTGGCCGCTTATCGGGCCTGGAAGCAGGGCCATCAGCTGGCGTATCTGCTCAACTGTGTTGCGGAAGATGGCAGCCGCACTCGCTCCCACGGCCTGCCGACGGCGGTCATTGGCTTGCAGGCACGGGCGATGGGGATTCCTCTTTTCCAGGTGCAAACCTCATGGGATGAATATGAGGCAAAGTTTAAGGATGCGATGCGTGCGCTTCAAGTCGGTGGTGTGGAAGGTGGGGTCTTTGGGGACATGGATATCGAGGAACATCGGGAGTGGGTGGAGCGAGTATGCGCTGAGGTGGGCATAAAGCCCCTGCTTCCTCTGTGGAAGGAGGACCCTGGCCTGTTGTTGGAAGAGTTCTGGGACGCGGGCTTTCGGGCGATTGTCGTCGCCACCCGGCTAGACCCCGCACTGGTTGGCCGTTGGCTGGATCGCGCACTGGTCACGGAAGTAACAGGGCGGGGCGCTCATCCCTGCGGCGAGAACGGCGAATACCACACATTTGTCACCGCGGGGCCGTTCTTTCGTTTCCCCCTTCACGTTGAATTCCCGAAGGGTCAGCCAATCTCTTATGAGCGTGATGGTGTCTGGTTTCTGAACATCGCGGGTGTCTTGGAGATGCCCAGGACGAGCCGTGTCTGATTCTGGCAAGGAAACCCGCCAGCGCCAGCTCTTTCAGGCCGGTGCGGCCAAGAGCCAACACGGTGTTTCAGATGACGATGGGGTATAACAGGGACAAGGCGATCCCATCCCCACGGCTATAAGACCTTGAGGCACGACTTTCACTTGCGGGGATGGGAGTTTGTGGTAAAATGATCACATAGTTGCGGTTACGGTCGAAAATGGGTCGGTGTCCCGAGCGGCAAAGGGGGCGGACTGTAAATCCGCTGGCTCAGCCTTCGCAGGTTCGAGTCCTGCCCGGCCCACCTTCCTCGTGAGAGCGCCCGGCGCGATGTGCAAGCGGCGGGCGCTTGCGTCCTCTCTGCCAGAGTCCCTCGTGCAGACGCTTCAACACCAGCCCCGTACGCCAGAACGCCACGGCCGCCATGCCATGCGCCAGCACCGCGAACAAGGGTGGCGTCTGCCGGGTATAATAGGTCCAACAAAGGCGGGTAGTGCCCCATCGTTCCAGAAAGTAGCCCAGCCCAGCTCCGGCCACGAATGTCAGCACCATCGCGCGGTGATCGGTTGGGGTCAGGATGAGAAATGCACATAGGATGAGCGCCATGACCGTGAGCGACTTGCCGACCGTCGGCCAGACGAAGACCAGCATCAGCGCATAGAAGGCGGGAAAGATCAGCCAGTACAGCACGCGAAACAGGGTGAGACGGGGAGCAGGAACGAGTCGCTGAAGCAACCGGAACAACCGGTCAATCGAGAGGCTGGCGATGGGCCAGGCCGGGATGATCCACAATGGCGGGCGCTCACTCGTGAAGTACGTCCACAGGTTCGTCTGCGTGCCCCAGGACTCGATCACCAGCCCGCCGCCAAACCCCACCAGAATGATGAGGGCGTCGGCTCTGAGGTCTGCGCCGGTCATGATGAGGAAGGACATGGCAACAAAGTTGCCGAGGAGCAGCCAGTTCAGGAAAGTTGCTACCGAGGTGAGGGAGACGGGGGCGTAGTGGAGGGCGGTGCGATAGCCCATCTGGAAGAGAGCGTCGCGGAAAGGCGGGTCGCCGTGCTTGGAGAGGTGGCCGACGCGGTTGGGGTGATCACCGGAGCCA
>DAOUBA010000102.1:0-1773 GCA_034432855.1 Anaerolineae bacterium
GGCCACAGCGAACGGGTGCTTGGACGTGCCCTGGGAGGGGATCGCGACAAACTGATCATAGCCACAAAGTTCGGTTACAACGTTGAAGAAGACCGAAAGCTCGTGACTCGTCATGATCCCGCCGGGGTGCGGTCTGAGTGCGAAGCCAGCCTCCGGCGGTTGGGCACCGATTACATTGATCTGTACCAATTGCATGTTGGCGACTACCCGGTCGAGTTTGTTCCTGCGCTGCTCGAAGCCCTAGCAGGGTGCTGAAAAACGCTCTACATCTTGTGGCTTCACAAAATGCCCTCCACGCTTTACTGACGGATCAACACGAAGCATCAATCTTACCTTGCGAGGGAGCAGACGACGATGCGTGGAGACGACGAGCAGCAGGCCGGGATGTTCAGTTACCTCTCGCCCGAGGAGCGCGTGCCCCAGGATCACCCCCTGCGGGCCATTCGCCGGCTGGTGGATCGGGTACTGGTGGAGTTGTCGCCGGACTTTGACCGCCTCTACGCCAAGGTGGGCCGGCCGTCGGTGCCGCCGGAGAAGCTGCTGCGGGCCTTGCTGCTGCAGGTCCTCTACACCATCCGCAGCGAGCGGTTGTTGATGGAGCAGTTGGACTACAACCTGCTGTTTCGGTGGTTCGTGGGGCTGAATATGGACGATCGGGTTTGGGACCCCACGACCTTCAGCAAGAACCGGGAGCGGCTGCTGCGGGGCGAGATCGCGCAGCGCTTCTTTGCCCAGGCGCTGGGCGAGGCGCAGGCGTTGCTGTCTGACGAGCACTTTACGGTGGACAGCACCCTGATCGAGGCCTGGGCGAGCCTGAAGAGCTTCAAGCCGAAGGATCACGCCGACGAGCCGCCGCCAGACGATCCGGGCAATCCGACCGTGAACTTCCGCGGCGAGGCCCGGAGCAATAGCACGCATGCATCCACGACGGATCCGCAGGCGCGGCTGTACCGCAAGGGGCCAGGGCGAGAGGCGAAGCTCTGTTACATGGGCCATGTGTTGATGGAGAATCGGCACGGCCTGGTCGTGGACGCCCAAGTCACGCAGGCCACGGGGACGGCGGAACGGGAGGCCGCGCTGGAGATGGTGGCACGGCTGCCCCGGACGCACCGGGTGACCGTGGGCGCTGACAAGGCCTATGACACCCACGACTTCGTCGCCGCCTTGCGTGATCTGGAGAGCACACCCCATGTGGCGCAGCACACGAGTGGACGGGGGAGTGCGATCGATGCGCGCACGACGCGGCATCCCGGCTACGCCATCAGCCAGTGGAAGCGAAAGCGGGTCGAGGAAGTCTTCGGGTGGCTGAAGACCATCGGCCTGCTGCACAAGGTTCGGCACAAAGGCGAAGACCGCGTCAACTGGATCTTCGTGTTTGCCACGGCCGTCTACAACCTGGTCCGCGTCCGGAACCTGCTCGAAGCGGCGGCATGAAGGCCTACTCGACCACAAGGGGACCACGCCGAGCCCTCCCGAGGGCGCTCGGGAGTCCGTTGTCAAGGCCCTTAACCTGAGTCGCGGAGACCACGGCATGGATAGATGCGCTCTTATCTCCAATTCTTCAGCACCCTGCTAGGACTCCCCAGTCAAGTGTGGTTACTCGGTTGACAATGTACCCAACCGTAAGCGGCCGACCCATGCGGCGCCGAGCCTCGATGAGCCTCGGGAGTCCGCGGCGCAAATAGCGTGCCGCCCTGGGCGACAGGCCCCTAACAGCCGCGAGCCGTTCGGCGTGGGCTCCTGATATCTCCTGACTCAGGCTCACCTCGCCAA
>DAOUBA010000103.1:0-16280 GCA_034432855.1 Anaerolineae bacterium
TCGCCCACTTTTACCTCTCCACGGTCGGGTACGGGCGGTACGTGGAGAACCTGAAGAAGGGGATGAACCCCGTCCGCTTCTACGAGTACGCCCTCAGTTCTTCCCTGATGGTCGCGCTGATCGGCATGCTGGTCGGCATCTGGGACCTGGGGGCGCTGATCCTGATGTTCGGCATCAACGCGATGATGAACTTGTTCGGCATCATGATGGAGGTCCACAACCAGGCCACACCCCGGACGAGTTGGCGGGCCTTCATCTACGGCTGCCTGGCAGGCATAGTGCCCTGGATCGTGATCTTTCTGTACTTTGTCGGTGCGGTCAATTCGGGGGACGCCAAACCGCCGGCGTTCGTCTACGCCATTGTGCCCACCCTCTTCGTCCTCTTCAATATCTTCGCCATCAACATGGTGCTACAATACAAGAAGGTGGGCCCCTGGCGGGACTATCTCGTCGGGGAACGGGTGTACATCATCCTGAGCCTGGTGGCCAAGACCGTGCTGGCCTGGCTCATCTGGTTCGGCACGCTGGCGCCGGTGTAGGGGGACTCTGGTAGGACAACTGCGAGCAGTTGTCCTACTGGGAGCGACATCCCGTCCGAGACCTCACCCCACCCCCCATCCCCCTCCCCTCTCCCTCTGGGAGAGGGGAGGGGGGCGCAGGGGAGAGGGGTGAGGTCAGCGCAGAATCAGGTTATGACGACACTCTCGAACACCCGCTACCGCATCGGCACCTCCGGCTGGGTCTACCCGCACTGGCGAGGCGTCCTTTACCCGAACGGGCTTCCCCAATCCCGCTGGTATGCCCGCTACGCCGAAGCGTTCGACACCGTCGAGGTCAACACTTCCTTCTACCGCCTGCCCTCGGAGGAAGCCTTCGACCGCTGGCGCGAGCAGGCCCCGGCGGGATTCCTCTACGCCGTCAAGGCCAGCCGCTACATTACACACGTCAAACGGCTCAAGCAGGTCGAAGAACCGCTGGAGCGTTTCCTGGCGCGGGCGCGGCGGCTGGGCGAAAAACTCGGCCCTATCCTATGGCAACTCCCGCCCAACTGGAACGCCGACCCAGAGCGCCTGGAGACGTTCGCCGCCCTGCTTCCCACCGATCTCGTTCACGCCTTCGAGTTCCGCGACCCACGCTGGTTCGTCGAACCGCTGCAGCGCATCTTGGAGCAACATAACCTGGCCTTCTGCATCTTCGACATGCCCGGCCTCCCCTGCCCCACCTGGGTCACCGGCAACGTGGTGTATCTCCGCTTTCACGGCTCCGGCGCGGTCTACGGGGGGATGTATGGGCCGGATGCGCTGCGCCCCTGGGCGGCGAACATCCGCAGATGGCTGGACGAAGGCCGCACCGTCTACGCCTACTTCAACAACGACGCATTCGGCTGCGCTGTGCGTGATGCGCAGACTTTGAAACATCTATTGGAGGCAAACGATGAGCACCTACCTTGAACGACTCAAAGCGCGTCTGGCGCAGATCGCCGACCTGGACGCGGTGCGCTCCCTGCTCGGTTGGGATCAGCAGGTCACCATGCCCCCCGGCAGCCACGAGGCGCGCTCGCACCACCTGGCGACGGTGACGGCGCTCCGGCACGCCCTCTTCGTGGCCGACGAAACCGGCGACCTGCTCGAAGGGGCCGCGGACGAGGTCGCCGGCCTGCCCTACGATTCCGACGACGCAAGCCTCATCCGCGTGACGCGGCGCGAGTACGAAAAACTGCGCCGCGTGCCGGAATCGCTGATGGCCGAGCGCGCCCGCGTCCACGCTCTTTCCTACGACGCCTGGGTGCGCGCCCGCGACGCCTCCGACTTTGCCATCTTCCGCCCACACCTGGAGCGCGTGCTCGACCTGACCATCGAGTACGCCGAGGCGCTGGGATACCAAGAGCGCCGCTACGACGCGCTACTGGATCGCTACGAGCCGGAGATGAAGACGACGCAGGTCGCCGCCCTATTCGCGGAACTCAAGGTCGGACAGGTCCCCCTCGTCCGGGCCATCGCTGAACGAGGCCAGCCGGTGGACGACGGATTCCTGCACCGGGAATACCCCGACCAGGTGCAGTGGGATTTCAGCATCCAGGTACTGCAGGACATGGGATTCGATTTCACCTTCGGGCGACAGGACCGTTCTGTCCATCCCTTCACCACCTCCTTCGCTCCCCAGGACGTGCGTCTCACCACACGCATCCGCGAAGACGATCTGACATGGGGGCTGTTCAGCAGCATCCACGAAGGGGGGCACGCGCTCTACGACCAGGGCGTGCGCGTCGAACTCGGACGCACGCCGTTGTTCGACAGCGCATCCTATGGCGTCCACGAATCCCAGTCACGCCTGTGGGAGAACATCGTCGGGCGTAGCCGTCCCTTCTGGGCGCACTACTTCCCCCGGCTGCGTAAGGCATTCCGCAAACAACTGGCCGGCATTGACGCCGAGACCTTCTATCACGCCATCAACAAGGTCGAGCCCTCCTTCATCCGCACCGAGGCCGACGAAGTCACCTACAACCTGCACATCTTCCTGCGCTTCGAACTGGAGCAGGAACTGGTGGGTCAGCGATTGGCGGTGGCCGACCTGCCGGAAGCGTGGAACGCCAGGATGAGAGAATATCTCGGCATCACCCCGCCTGACGATGCGCGTGGCGTGCTCCAGGACGTGCATTGGGCGGAGGGTTATTTTGGCTACTTTCCCTCCTACGCGCTGGGCAACCTGCTTGCGGTGCAGTTCTACAACCAGGCGCTGAAGGAGATGCCCGACCTGCCGGAGCAGATCGCGGAGGGTCAACTTCTGGGACTGCGGGAATGGCTGCGCGTCAACATCCACGCGCACGGCAGGAAATTCACCCCCGCCGAACTCGTGCGGCGCGTCACCGGCGGCGAGATGAGCGCCGCGCCCTATCTGGCTTACCTGCGGGAGAAATACGCTGAGGTCTACGGGCTGTAAGGGCGAAGTCACCCTGCCCCGACGCATCCCCGCAGCCGGGCAATCCGTTCGTGCTCCGATAGCGGACGCCCCGTCGCCGGGTCAACGGCCACACAGGCCCCGCGCGCGTCTATGCGGGTGACAATCTGGCCGCGTGCATAGGGATTGTTGCGCAGGTGCGGTGCATCCAGGATGCCCCTCGTGACCGCGCGCGCCAGTGTCGCCGCATCCGCCAGCGGATCATCTACGTCGTCATCCGCCAGATCGCGGATCGCCTGCAAGGTCACCCCAGCCTCGTCAAGCAGTTCGGCCTTGCGCGCCTGCACCTGGGGATCGGCGGTCATGTCGGGGATGCCGTGCAACGCGTTCTCGATGGCGCGGCGGGCTAGATTGCAGGCTTCGATCACGTCGGAGGCAGTCGCGGCGTGATGTGCCTCGGTATGCCCGACCACGTGGACGATGTGCGGCTTGAGCGCCATTTGCAGGTACACGCTCGCAGCCAGGTGGGCACGCGCCGCGTCCACGTTCAGGGGGTAACTCAACAGGCCGGTGCGGGTCTGGCGCCAGATGCGGAAGCCCTCACCCCTACCCCCCCATCCCCCTTTCCCCTCTCCCAACTTTGGGAGAGGGGAAGGGGAGCGCAGGGGGGATGAGGTGAGAGGGGCAATCATTTCCAATACAGCCAACATCTTTGCCAGGTCCATCGCATCGGAGAGACCCGGCGGGCTGTTGAACATCAGTTGGGCGATGTAATCCTGCACGCCGAAAGCGCGGGCATTATAGGCCGAGAGATAGGCCGAGACGACGAAAACCACGTCGGGCGCATCGCGCATACCCCAATGGTGTGGCTCGTTCAACTCGACGGGAATACCACGTTCGCCGTACCACTGGATCACGCGCTGGTGTTCGCGGATCGAGCCTTCCAGGTCCCAGGGACCGCGCCCATCCATAAGATTGAACCAGAAGAGCGGGATCGCGCACCAGGCGATGTTGATGGTCTCCACGTACATCTCGGCCAGGCGGATAAAGTCATCCGTGCCGGAGTAGGTGCGCAGGAGCGGATAGTTTCCACGCCGGCTGGCAGCATAGAGCGCGCGGTAGTCGTCGGCGCTACGTACCGGCACGCCACCAGCCCCGGTACGGCGCGGATCCTGCCGTTCCGGGTGGAAAAAGTTGGCCTGCGCGTCCTGGTCAATGCCCAGTGAAATCACGTCGAGCGCCTGGGCCTCGGCGATGCGCGCGATCCCCTCGCGGGTCGCCTCGACCGTCGGCAACCCAAAATGATGGCGCAGGATAGGGAAGGGAGACTTCCAACGGATGCGCTCCACGGCGATCTGCGGGAAGTCCGCCTCGGCAAGGCCGACGTGAACCTGCCCTTTGAGGTAAGCGAGCACAGCCTCGTTCGGCTCGCTGCCGTCAAAGACGCGCTCGAAGAAGCCCAGGGCGCGGGCGCGCTCGGCTACCGGCGGCGTCCCGCCGAAGACAAAGCGCACGCCCGCGCTGCGCAGGTCGTCGGCGGCTTCGGCGAACTGGCCCAACAACCGCTCGCCGGTCTCTGGCGTTAGGCGGTAGGATACGCCGACCAGGACCTGGTCCGTCGAGGCGTCGGCCCATTCGCAGCGCACTGCGGCCAACATCTCGTCAACCGGCACTGCTGGGCCGAGAAAGACCGTACGCCAGCCGGCGCTTTCTGCCAGCCGCAAAAAGTTCAGCACCCCAGCCACATGGACACACTCGCCCAACGCACCGGCCACCACCGTCTTGACACCCATCGTCCGCTCCTCCGCGATCAAACACTATTCCACGTTGACAAAACACTCTTGCAATAAACGAAGATTTTTGGTAAAATATGTTCGGAATGTCATCATCACAAGGCTTCGCGAATCCAACGGATGGTCGCCGGCACTGACTTACCCGTAGTGCTGGTGTATGACGTAGGCTGGAGTTGGGCTCCCGACGAGGAGATCCAACAAGATGTCAACCAGCTCGCGTCGGCCTTGAGAGCCCTGGGGCATCCAGTGGAACTCTTGGCTATTGACAGCGCCGATATGCTTGCCCCCCTCAGCAAGTACGATCCGGCGACATGTATTATCCTCAATCAGTGCGAAAGCACACCCGGCGTGTCGCACAGTTACGTACCGATGGCCCGGGCGCTCGAAACGCTCAAGTTCGCCTACACGGGCTCGCCGCCGGACGTCCTCGAACTCACCGAATGCAAGTCCCACACAAAGAAAATCCTCTTTCGACACGGCGTACCTACACCCCGATGGCGCGTCTTCTCATCCACCAGGGTTGATAGGTGGAGAATCTTCCCCGCTATGGTCAAACCGAACGAGACGCATTTTAGCCTGGGTGTGACGTCCCAATCAGTAGTGACAACGCCGGGCGAATTGCGCGAGCGGGTCGAGTATGTTCTCGACACATTCCACCAACCGGCATTGGCCGAGGAGTTCATCAACGGCCGTGAGTGCTCGGTCTCACTGTGGGGCAACGGTTCGGTAGAGATGCTGCCGCCGATGGAAGTGGACTTTTCCGCCTTTAGTGCCGCACACGACCGGATCTATACGTTCGAAGAGAAATTCATCCCCAGTTCACCTTACTACGAATACGTCAACTTGATCCCCGCCGTACTCAGCGAAAGCGAGCACCGTACACTGGAACAAACGGCGAAATCCGCCTACTACGCCGTGGGGTGCCGCGACTATGCCCGGCTGGACATTCGTCTGCGTGACGGCATCTGGTACGTGCTGGACGTCAACACCAACCCCAACCTTGGCCCGGATAGCAGCGTGGCCTATGCCGCCAGTCTCCAGGGGTACTCTTACGGTGAACTGGGGAGCCGTCTGATTCGTCTGGCGGCAGAGCGCCATCCTATATTCAGGAGCGGCCACGCGAAATAATCCCGCGATAGCCGCAGTATCTGTGCGGGGCGGCCTGTGGGCCACTTTCGCTAGGACACCCTCGCCAGCCGCTCATACGGTCCCTGCAGCAAATCGTGTATCTCCTCGAATAGCGCGAACAGGGCATCATACCGCTCGCGCCACTCGGCGCGAGGCTTGAACTCTTTTGCCACCCGCAGACAACGCGCCGCGCCCGAAGCAGCGTCCTCATAGACGCCGGCCCCCACCCCGGCCAGGATGGCCGAGCCGAGAATACCGCCCTCAGAGGTCTCGAACGTCGCTACCTTCTTCCCGTAAATGTCGGCCTTGATCTGCGACCACAGATCGCTGTACGCGCCGCCGCCGCTGTGATAGATCACTTCTATCGGATGCCCGGCCTTCTCCACAATCTCCATCGTCCGCCGTAATTCAAAGGTCACCCCCTCCATGATCGCCCGCGCCGTCGCGCCCTTGCCGGTGCGATGGGTCACGCCGAAGAATACGCCGCGGGCATACGGCGTGCCTAGCGTCCGTTCCCCCATCAGATAGGGAAAATACAACAATCCCTCCGCGCCCGGCTCGACCACTTCAGCCAGGGCATCCAGGAGAGCATACGCCTTCCTGCCCGTCTTCTGGGCCTCGGCGATCTCGGCCTGGCAGAACGCATCTCTGAACCATTTGAGGGATGCCCCGCCCGAATCCGTGATTCCAAACGGGATCCACCCAGGCATCACGTGATGCAGGTTCATCAGCCGTTCGTCCAGGACAGGGGTCTCGGTATACACCGAGAAAATCCCGGACGATCCGGTCACGTCCGACGCACGCCCAGGCCGGGTGATGCCTGCTGCCAGCAGCATGCACAACATATCACCGCCACCCGCCACGACCGGAGTGCCCTCGGCCAAGCCGGTCAACGAAGCGGCCTCCGCCGTCACCCGTCCGACGACCTCAGAGGCAGGGTAGATCTCTGGCAGCTTCTCGATGTCTATTCCCAGCATCGCAGCCAATTCTTCCGACCACGTCCTGGTGTTTGCATCCATCAGGAATGAGCCGGACGCCTCAGAGTAGTCGGTAGCCACAGCCCCGGTCAACTTGAAATTGATGAAATCCTTGGGCAACACAAATTTCCACGTTTGCCGATACAGGTCCGGTTGGTGAACCTGCAGCCACTTGATCTTGAAACCGACCCAGTTGGCAACAGGCGGGCTGCCGGCAACGCGGTACGCGTGGGCCACCTCGGGCCGGGACCTGAATTCGTCCACCAACCCGGCGCTCCGTTTATCGCACCACAGTTGAACCTGGCGACTGAGCAACCCCCCTTTGGCATCGAGTGGGACGGTGCCGTGCATCTGACCGCTTACGCCGACCCCCAGAATTTCTCGCGGCGGGACCCCGGCCTCTGCCAACACTCGCCTGATGTTTGCCACGACGCTGTCCCACCATACCTGCGGGTCCTGCTCGGCCCAGCCAGGCCGTGGGGTGTGCATGTCCTGCGGCGTGGCGGCGCTGGTAAGTACGCAACCATCTGAATCCACCAACGCCGCACGGATGCTTTGCGTGCCAACGTCAATGCCCATCAACAACTCGCCCATTCCATCCCTCGCATTGCAGCCCCACACACCGTGCCCGCCCGACCTTTTAATTAGAGGCCAGCACCATCGGATGCCGGCCTCTACTCAATTGAAACACAACCGCCTCATTTAGAAGCAGGTAGTGCATCTACCGTGCACAGACCTCCTCCTTGAGCACTCCGACAAAGGGCAAGTTGCGGTACTCCTCGCCAAAGTCCAAACCATACCCCACCACGAACTCGTCCGGCACCTCGAAACCCACAAAGTCGAGCGGCACGTTCACTTCGCGGCGCGAGGGCTTGCTCAACAGTGCGCATACCCGCAGGCTGGCAGGCTTGCGCGTCTGCAGGTTGCGCGTGATGTACTGTAGCGTGCGGCCAGAGTCAACAATGTCCTCTACGATCAGCACGTGCCGTCCTTCGATGTTCTGTTCCAGGTCCAACAGGATACGCACAACGCCGCTACTCTTCGTTCCCGCGCCGTAGGAAGAGACCTCCATAAAGTCCACTTCGTGCCGCATCTCCAGGCGGCGAGTGAGATCGGCCAGGAATACGAAGGCGCCCTTGAGCACACAGACGAGGAGCGGACGGTCATCGTCGGTGTAGGTCGCGTTGATGGCATGCGCCAGTTCTGCCACTCGCGCCTGTAACTCTTGTTCCGGTATCAGCACTTGGGCGATATCGTCTCGCAGTCCCATTTCCAACCCCTAGTCCCTGATGCTCAGCCCCTGGTCTCTAGGCATATACTTCTCGCCTCAAAGCGCCAATATACGGCAGGGTGCGGAAACGATCGGCGTAATCCAACCCATACCCCACCACCCACACATCAGGGATCTCGAAACCCAGATAGTCTACCGGCACCTCGATCTTGCGGCGCTCCGGCTTGCTGAGCAGGACACAGGTACGCAACGAGGCAGGCTCACGAGCCCGAAATATGCGCAGCAGATAATCCAGTGTATAGCCCGTGTCCAGGATATCCTCGATGATCAGCACCTGGCGACCAGTAAGGTTCGTGCGCGTGTCCATGATCAAGCGCACGGCACCGTCGCTGACCGCGCCTTTATTGTAACTGGAAAGCGCGATAAAGTCCACACGGTGCGGCACACTCAACTGGCGCGCCAGATCGGCCATGAAGATAAAAGCGCCCTTCAGCACGCCAACCAACACCAGATCGTCAGAATCGGCATAGTCGGCACTCACCTGCGTCGCCAAGTCACGCACCCGCTTCGCGATAGTCTCTTCGTCCAACAGCACGCGCTCGATTTCCTCTGGAATCTGCCTATCATTGTTCATTGGTCATCCTGACTCGATGGCAGCCTCTACAACGGGCCTCGTATACCTCTTTGGCGCCTACCAGGATCACGGGATCGTCGTAGGCCGCCGGCTGGCCGTTGATCAGCCGTTGGGTACGGCTGGCAGGCCCGCCGCACACCACACAGATGGCCTGGAGTTTATCCACCCGCTCCGCTCGCGCCATCAGTTCGGGCATCGGCCCAAACGGCTCGCCGCGAAAGTTCAGGTCCAGCCCGGCGACGATGACCCGCACGCCACGGTTCGCCAGTTCTTCGCACAGGCTAACCACGTCGTCGTCGAAGAACTGGACTTCATCCAACGCCACCACGGTCGTATCCGGCTCGATCAGCGTCCGCACCTGGGCTATATCTTCTACCGGCAGCGCTTCGACCTGCAAGCCATTGTGCGAAGTCACTTCCTGCCTGGCGTAGCGCGTGTCAATCGCCGGCTTAAAGACCTGCACCTTCTGGCGGGCGATCTGGGCGCGGCGCACTCGCCGGATCAACTCCTCTGTCTTGCCGGAGAACATGCTGCCACAGATTACCTCGATCCATCCGCCGGTCGGTTTACTGTACATTGTGCGCCCTCCCTAGCAGTCGCGCTATGGAAAGCGCGGCTACCACAACAAAACAGGGGCAGATGCACAAACACCTGCCCCTACCTGTTGCCGGTTCCGCTTCCTAATCCTCCGCTGTTCCAGCCTCTTCTATCTCAACCCGGTCGCCCGGCAAGACGAATCCGCGCGCGCGCAGTTGCTTCTTCAACGTCGCCAGCGACTTGAGGCCAAAGCCCTTGAGATCGGTCAGCGTCTCGTCGCCCGCTTCCAACCTGGCCAACACGTCACCCACGGTCTTGATACCCGCGCCGGCCAACACGGCCTGCGTCCGAGGACCGAGTTCGAGTTCCGTAATCGGCAGTTCTGGAGACGTCGCCAACGACTTGCGTCGTTCCTCCTCGGCGATGACATCACCGCGGCGTTCCAGTTTCCTCATGAAGCGATCTACCTGCCCGCCGGCGTCCACGATGCGTTGCTCGCCAGTGAAGAACGGATGGCACTTGGAGCAAATGTCGGTATGGAGCACCGGCACCGTCGCACCAACGCTCCAGGTATTGCCGCAGGCGCAGATCACCTGGGCAGCGGGATAGAATTGAGGGTGAATTCCTGCCTTCATAGGTCATTTCCTACGCAGGGTAGACGCTCACGCACCTGCGCCCTCCCCGGACGTACTCGTAGCGGACGAGGCCATCGGCAGTGGCAAACAAGGTGAAATCCTTGCCCATCCCCACATTGTTCCCCGGCTTGATGCGCATCCCGCGCTGCCGAACGAGAATGTTGCCTGCCCGCACGATCTCGCCGCCGTATCTTTTCACACCCAAACGCTTGGAACGACTGTCGCGCCCGTTGCGACTGCTGCCGCCACCTTTCTTGTGCGCCATTTCACGTCCTCCTCACTACATCACGATCTCGTCCACCCGCAGGCGCGTGTAATTCTGCCGGTGCCCGGCACGCCTGCGATAGCGTTCCTTCGGACGATACTTGAACACGCGAATCTTGGGCCCCTTTTCCTGCGAGATCACGGTCGCCAACACCCTGGCCTTCTTGACCACAGGCTGACCGATTCTGACGTCCTCGCCATCGGCCACCAGCAGAACTTGATTCAACTCCAACTGTTGGCCGACCTGGGCGGGCACTCGCTCGACCAAGAGCGTATTGCCCACTTCGGCCCGGTACTGCCGTGCGCCTGATTTGACCACTGCGTACACGACGATAACCTCCCTTAAGCACGATAGGAGGCCGCGCCTGTGGGCCCGGCCACCATAGAAATATTATAGCGAATCTCGTGCTTTTGTCAACCGGCGGCAACCGCCACGGGCACGAAAACTTGTGGCGGGCGAACGTTCAGGTCAATCGGCTACCCTGCGCTGTCAACAAGCGCCGCCGGTGAAAGCGCGCGAAGGCTGACCCCATCCCCAACACTTCCAACACCGCCTCCGGTCGCGCCGTGGCACCCTCGCGGGCCGCAAGTTGCATCCCCAACACGATCTCGCCCTCACCTGCCGCTTCCAACCACAATCGCTCAATCAACCGGCGCAGGTCATAGCGCCGCCCGCGTCGCTCTTGCGGCAATTCTGCCGCCGCCAGCAGCCGCTCGATGCGCGCCTCGACCTCGTCTGCCGGTTCACCCCACTCGACCGTCACGAGATACTCTGCCGCCACGACCTGCCTCGGCAACGCCGGTTCCTTCTCCTCCACCTGACAGACCTGCCTCACCCGCAGCCCATCCGGCAACACCGAGGCCAATACTTCAGCAACCCCCTCATTCCGCCCTCTCCTCATCTCCTCCCCCCCCCTGCTCCCAGGCTCCCCCGCTCCAGCCTCCAGCCACACGTCCAGCGTCTCCGCCTCGCCGGTATGCCCCAGCGGCAGAGCCGCCGCCAGTTGCAGTCTGGCGCGCGGATTAAAGCCGCCGGAGTAGGCCAATGGCAGCGCGGCCCGGCGCAGGCTGCGCTCCCACACCCGCATCAAGTCCAGATGCGACGTATAGGTCAGGGGGCCGTCTTTCGAGAAAGTGATACGTAAGCGCAAAGAAGCGCTCCCCACGGAACACGCAACACGAAGCACGTATTGCGTATTCTGTAATCAGAACTCGATCACGAACTTGCCGTTCTTGTACAGCAGTTCGTCGTCCACCCAGATTTCCCCACCCTCGCGCAGGTCGCAGATCATGTCCCAGTGAATGGCCGATTCGTTCTTGCCACCGGTTTCCGGGTAACTTGCGCCCAGCGCCATGTGGAAACTGCCGCCAATCTTTTCGTCGAACAGGATCTGGCGGGTGAAACGCGTGATGCGCTCGTTGGTGCCGATGGCAAACTCGCCCACCCGACGCGCACCTTCGTCGGTGTCGAGCGTCTTGAGCAGGAAATCCTCGTTCTTCTCGGCAGTGGCTTTCACCACCCGGCCGCCCTCGAACCACAGCCGCACGCCGGTTACCTCGCGCTCCTGGTGAATGGCCGGGTACGAGAAGTAGACGTGTCCCTCGACGCTATCCTCCACCGGGCCGGTAAAGATTTCCCCGTCGGGCATGTTCATCTTACCGTCGCAGTTGACGAACGAGCGTCCGGCGATGCTCAGGCACAGGTCCGTCTCCCGGCCGACGACGCGCACCCGTTCCTTGCCCCTGAGCCAGTCCACGATCTTTTGCTGACGTGCCGAAAAGCGCCGCCAGTAGCCCACCGGATCATCCATGTCTGGCAGGCATGCACCATAGACGAAATCCTCGTACTCGCTCAACCCCATCTCGGCATCTTGCGCATAGGCGTTGGTCGGGAATAACGTGCCCACCCAACGCAATGCTCCCGTCGCCGAGCGCTGCATAAAGACCTTGAACAGTTCACCGAGGGCCTGGTTCTGCAGTACCATCCGGGCCGGGTCTACGTTGCTCAGCGACCTGGTGTTCTCGGCGCCCCGGATGGTGATGCGCACGTCGTAGGTCTCCATCAGCAGGGCGAGCGGCTCTGGAACGTGCTGCAATTGCTTGTCCGAAGCGTAGCGGAACAGCAACTCGCTCGTGCCGGGCAGGGAGGCCAGCAGAAAAGGATGTCCCCCGGCCTGCAGCACTTTGGCGTAAACCGCCTTCAACAGCGGCTCGGCCAGGGAATCGCCGTTGATCCAGACCTTGTCACCTGGGCGGACTGCAACAGAGTAGTTGACCAGAACGTCGGCCAGTTTTTCGATGCGTGGGTCGGTCATTGTTGGTTCCTTTCAGTTAGTGATTGGTGATTATTGATCTTTAGGTAGATAAAGGAACATCTCGCCTAAAAATGCGCCCGAATCTGGGATAGTAATGTTCCATTGTCAACACGAGAATCAATAGGAATTAGGGGCTGGGCAGCGCCATTCGTCTGACCAGGAACTGCCAAAGGCGGTCAGGATGCCGCAGGCGTGACATCGCTCGCGGCAGTCGGCCAGCGTCTCACCCTGCTGGCTGCGCCCGTACTCGCGCCACAGGAACTCGCGGCGCACGCCGGTGCTGACAACCTCCCAGGGAAAGACCTCGTTGGGCGAACGCTCGCGGTAAGCGTAGAAATCGGGATCGAGACCGACCTCGGCAAAGGCGCGTAGCCAGGCACCCAGGTTGCGCTGTTCGTCCCAGCCGTCGAAGCGCGCGCCGTGCTCCCACGCCCGCTGCACCACGGCACCCAGCCGCCGGTCGCCCCGCGACAAGACCGCCTCCAGGAGCGTCGCCTGATGATCGCTGTAATCCAACTTGAGGCCGCCCCCGCGCAATTCGCGCCGCAGCAGCGCCTGCCTCTCGCGCACCGCGCCCTCCGGCACCAGCCCCACCCATTGGAACGGCGTATGCGGCTTGGGCACGAAGGTGTTGACGCTGACGTTGACCTGCGCCTGCCGCCCGTGCACCCTGCGCCCCACCGCCCGCACCGCCCGCGTCAGGTCGGCGATGGCGGCCACGTCGTCCATCCGCTCACCCGGCAGCCCGATCATAAAGTACAACTTGATCGTGCGCCAGCCGCGCTCGAACACCTCGCGTGCCACGTCGAGCATCTGGTCGGTGGCGATAGGCTTGTTGATGGCAGCGCGCAGCCGCTCGGTAGCCGCCTCCGGCGCGAAGGTGAAGCCCGTATGCCGCCCCTGTGCCACCGCCTCGGCCAGCGCGACGGAGAAACTGTCGGCACGCAAGGCGGGCAGCGAGATCGAAAGATGCGCGCTGCCGAATCGTTCCATGATCGCCTGCACCAACCGTTCGATGCCGGAATAGTCGGATGACGAGAGCGAGAGCAGGCCCACTTCCTCGAAGCCGGTCTGGGGCAGGATTGCCTCAATCGCCGCCAACACCTCCTCGACGGGCCGCTCGCGCACCGGGCGCACGACCATCCCGGCGTGGCAGAAGCGACAGCCACGGGTACAGCCGCGCTGGATCTCGACCGTCGCGCGGTTGTGCGTCACATCCACGTTGGGCACGAGCAACCGCGTGGGCGGCGGAGGCAGCGGCGAGACGACGCGCTTGAGCACGGGAAACGGCACCCCTGGCACATTCGGCCCAATCGCCGTGACTGTTCCATCGTCACCGTAGTACTCATCGTAAAAGCGCGGCACATAGACGCCGGGGATACGCGCAAGCGCCTCCAATTGCGTTTCCCGTGGCTCACGGCGCGTCTCCCGGTATGTCCGTACGACCTCGACGATGGCCTCCTCGCCGTCGCCGATCACGAAAGCGTCCACGAAATCAGCCACCGGTTGCGGGTTGAAGGTCGCGTGACCGCCGGCGATAATCAAGGGGTGCTGGTCGTCACGTTCGCTCGCACGCACCGGCAACCCCGCCAGGTTGAGCATTTCCAGCAGATTGGTATAGAGCAATTCGTGCGGCAGGCTAAAGCCGATGATGTCGAACTCGGTCAGAGGGCGCTTGCTCTCCAGGCTGTAGAGTGGGATACGCGCCTGGCGCAACGCCGCCAGCATGTCCACCCAGGGCATATAGGCCCGTTCGGCAAGCACGTCGGACCGCGCGTTGAGGACGTCGTAGAGGATCGCCAAGCCGTGGCTGGACATCCCCAGGTCGTACACGTCGGGGAAGGCCAGGCAGACACGCGTGGGCGTGGTGTCCCAGTCTTTGATGACCGCGTTGTACTCGCCGCCCACGTAACGGCCCGGTTTTTGCACCGTGGGGAGGATGCGTTCCAGCCGCTTCAGGTCAACTGGCATATCACGAGCCCCTACTCCTCCACAGGCTCGGTATGAATCACCGCTCGCTCCATTCCGGGGATCTCCATCCGCAGCAGGGCTTCCAGTCGGGTACTGATGCGATGGGCCTCGCTCAGCGGCATCTCGCCGGGCAAGGCACAGTGTAGCGATACGAACCATCCCGATGTACTGCCCCGGCGCACCTGAATCTGATGACACCCGTCAGGTCGGACAGCCTCATCCATCAACTGCTGCACTGCCCGCACGACCCGGGATTCGTCCCAGGTAGAATCAGAGATTAGGCCCGAAGGTTCCAACGGCTCGATATGCGTGGTCAACTCCATCAGGCGAGGAATCTCGGCGCGTGCCTGTGCCTCCAACGAGGAAGCCAGTTCATGCGCCTGACGCAACGGCAAAGCGCCGTCCGCTTCCAGGTGTACTTCTACATAGTAGCCATCACCCACTTCATATGCCCATACGTCGTGGATTTGCATCCCGAGCTGGGTGGCCAACTGGCGAATGCGGGTATCCACCTCATGCAATTCCCGTTTCTCGGGCATAGAGCCAGCCGGCTCGACGTGAACGGTCACGTCCTCCAGGTCGGGATGGCGTTCGTGCAGGCGGTACTGCACCTCGTGGGCGAGCGCGTGGGCCTGCTCGGTGCTCATGGTCATATCCACCTGGATATGCAGATCGGCGTACACGGCCCCACCGTGGCCGCGGCTGCGCACGCGGTGGCAGGAGAGCACACCCGGCGTCGCCAGGGCGATCTGCTCGACCTGATCGGGCGGCATCATCACCCCATCCAGCAGGACCGGCGACCCCTCGCGGATGATGTCCATGCCGATCTTGGCGATGACCAGGGCCACCACCAGCGCCAGGATCGGATCGGCCAGCGGAAAACCCAGTTTCACGGCAATCAGGCCGCCCATCACGGACAGCGAGACGAATACGTCGGCGCGGGTGTGCAGCGCGTCGGCCACCAAAAAGTCGCTGCCCAGCCGGCGGCCGGCACGCATCTCGTACCATACCACGCCCAGGTGAACGACGATGCTCACAGCAAGCGCGGCAAAACTCCAGATGTTGACCTCGGTCTGGATGAGTGCAGGATTACGGAGCCGCTCGACGGCGCTCTTGATCAACTCCCAGGTCGTCAGGAAGAGCAAGCCGGCGACGATCAGCGCCGTCATCGTTTCGGCCTTGCGATGCCCATAGGGATGTCCTTTGTCGGCAGGGCGGGCGGCCAGATAGACGCCCACCAGGCCGATCGCGTTCGAGGCGGAATCGAAGGCCGAATCGAAGCCGTCGGCGATCAGGCTGAGGGAGCCGGTCAGATAACCAACGACCAACTTGGCCACAGTGGCGATCAGATTGAGTCCCATGGTGACCCAAAGGACGCGCCGGATCGCGCGAAAGGTATCCACGAATTCCTCCTGTCCAATGTGTGCGGCGCGCTGAGCCCCGATATTATGCCAAGACCTTATACACCTGTTCACCTGTTTTTGCAAGCGCTGGTTCGATTTGCATTTTGACCACTCCCAGGGACGTAGGCAGACGCCGGCCAGTGTGTGGAGCCCAGCCAGAACTGCACCGACGTCAACGCCACGAACGCTACCCGGTTCTCCTTGTGTTCGACGTAGGCTGAACAGTTACTTTGTGGAAATGGCAGTCAGGTAATGCGGGACAGAAAGACAATCACTTGGTGGATTGGTAAATTAGTGGTAAACTACCGACGTATCAACTACCAATTACCAATCTACCAACCCATGGAGTGATAGGATGACCCGCTTGAACAAACTCGCCATCAGCGGCAAGGGCGGCGTGGGCAAGACCACGCTTGCGGCGCTCTTGGCTCACATCTATGCCGAACAGGGCCGCAAGGTCATCGCCATTGACGCCGACCCCGCTGGCGGGCTGG
>DAOUBA010000104.1:0-2743 GCA_034432855.1 Anaerolineae bacterium
TAGACGTGGAAAGCGAACGCCTGGCCGATTTCGGTGCGGAAGACCGCTCGTTGCTGGAAGCAGTAGCCGATACGGTGGCTATCGGGCTGCGCAACGCCCACCTGCATCAAGAGACCCGGCGACGCTTGCAGGAACTGACCTTCCTCAACCGCATCTCCGCCGGGCTTACGAGCCTGGACCTGGACACTCTGATCGCGGGCGCTCTGGACGAGCTGCATGAACTGGTGCAGGCCGACCGTACGTACTTCATCACCGTTGATCCCGACACCCGCACCTGGCAGACCACCCACGAGCGTGTTGCGGAAGGAATCGAGCCGGACATCGGTCTGAGTGGTACGTTCGACGATGTGCCCAACGAACTGGAGACGCTCCTGGCCGACCAGCCCTTCGCCATCTCGGACATCGCCACAGACCCCCGCGTCGAGGTGACCCGCGAGTTGTATCGCTCGCTGGGGATGCAATCCATGTTGCTGGTACCCGTGTTGGTCGGAGGACGGCTGCGCGGCGCACTCGGCTTTGACTACTGCCGCGAACGGCACGTCTGGCTGCCCGACGAGATCCGCCTGTTGGAAGGAGTGGCGCATCAACTGGAACTGGCGCTCGAAAACGCGCACCTTTTTGAAGAAGCCCGCTTGCGCGCCGACGAACTGGCAGCGGCGCTGGCCCGGCTGGAGGAGATGGATCGCCTCAAGGATCAATTCCTACAGAACGTGTCCCACGAACTGCGCTCGCCGTTGGCGCTCATCCGCGGCTACGCCGAGTTGCTGAACACAGGTGAACTGGGCGAATTGCGACCAGAGCAGCACCAGCCAGTGGCTGTGATCGCGCGCCGCGCTCGCATGCTGGGCGACTTGGTACGCGACATCACGCTGATCCTGGAAGCCGAGAGCAACCCTCCTCGCCCGGAAGCGGTGCCACTGGGCGAACTGGCTACGGCCATCGTTGAAGACTTCCAGGTGATCACCAGGCAGGCCGACCTGGAACTGCGCGCCGAAATCCCACCCGACCTACCTCCTGCAAGCGGCTATCCCATCCATTTGCGGCGAGTACTGGATAACCTCCTAAGCAACGCGGTCAAGTTCACGCCCGCTGGCGGAACGATCACTGTGCGGCTATGGCAGGAAGAGAAACAGGTCGTTCTAGAAGTGAGTGACACGGGCATCGGCATTCCAGCAGACCAGTTGGAGCGCATCTTCGAGCGTTTCTACCAGGTAGATGGTTCCATCAAGCGGCGTCACGGTGGTGTGGGCCTGGGACTGGCGTTGGTCAAAGAGATCACCGAAGCCTTCGGCGGACATGTCGCAGTGACAAGTCAGGTCGGCAAAGGGAGCACCTTCACCGTTACCCTGCCGGTCTTTACCGGCACAAGAACGTAGAAGGCGTCTCCGCCGATTTCTCTGGAGAGCCACAAATGGATTATCCGCGTCCGTCCGTGACCGTAGACGTGATCATCTTCACCCTGCGCGAAAACGACCTGCAAGCGCTGCTCGTCAAACGCGGACATCCCCCGTTTGAAGGGATGTGGGCCATCCCCGGCGGCTTTGTGGGGATAGATGAGTCCCTTGAAGAGGCCGCGCTGCGGGAACTGGAGGAGGAAACCGGCGTCCGTGACGTATATCTGGAACAACTGTACACCTTCGGCAATCCTGGTCGTGACCCACGCGGGCGCGTAATCACCGTGGCCTACTTTGCCCTGGTGCCTGCCACTGCCGTCCAACCTCGCCCTGGCGACGACGCCGCCGAGGCCCGTTGGTGGTCGGTGTATCATCTCCCACCGCTGGCTTTCGACCACGCCGACATCCTGGCCTACGCTCTGAAGCGGCTGCGCTATAAACTGGAGTACACCGCTGTGGGCTTTGAACTGCTGCCGGAGACCTTCACCCTGAGGGAATTGCAGACCGCTTATGAAATCATCCTGGGCGAGAAACTGGACAAACGTAACTTTCGCCGCAAGATCATCGGCGCCGGTGTGATCGAGGAGACGAGGGAGTACCGCGTCGGCGAGGGCCGGCCTGCCAAACTTTACCGCTTCCGCGCAGACGCCGTCGCCGAGGTCAAAGCACGACGGCTGTTCCCGTGAGGAGACTCCTATGCCCGAAGCCACTTTCCATTTCCCTGCCGATTTCAAATGGGGCGCGGCCGTTTCCGCCTACCAGACCGAAGGCAATAACACCAACACCGACTGGTGGGCCTGGGAGCAAACAGGGGGTCACATCAAGGAAGAACACCGGTCGGGGCGCGCCTGCGATTGGTGGGCCAACGCCGAGGCCGATTTCGACCGCGCCGCAGAGATGGGCCTGAACGCGCTGCGCCTGGGCGTCGAGTGGTCGCGCATCGAGCCGCGCCCCGGCGAGTTCGATCTCGCTGCCCTGGGGCGCTACAAACAGATGCTCAAGCACCTGCGCGAGCGCGGCATCGAACCGATGGTGACACTCCACCATTTTGCCATCCCGCTCTGGCTGGCCGAGCGCGGCGGATGGGAAAACGCAGAAACCCCCTCACTCTTTGCCCGCTACGTCCGCCGCGTCATCGAGGCGCTCGGTCAATACGACGACCTGTGGTGCACGATCAACGAGCCCGGCGTCGTCGTCTACCACGGCTACGTGACCGGGGCTTTTCCCCATGCGCGTCAACCTAAGGGCTGATTGCAGTCACCGCAATTTGTGTGCAGGTACTGAGGCGGGAGCGGCGTTTGTCCTTGAGGGCAAAACGCCGCCAACGGCGGAGCAGGTCTTCCAGGGTT
>DAOUBA010000105.1:0-27997 GCA_034432855.1 Anaerolineae bacterium
CCCGATTGGCCCGCACACACCGAGAAGTAGGCGGTCAGTGTGACAAAGAAACACACCGCGCTATCCACGGTAAAAAAGTGCGCCTGTTGGATCGAAAAGGCCGTCAGCGCCATCAGCGCAGCAGCCAGCAATCCTGCCGTTTCCCCGTGGAGACGGCGTCCAATAAGAAAGACGAGCAACACCGTCCCCAGGTCGGCCAGTCCCGAGAGCGCCCGTCCGACCTGTTTGTTGTAGCCACCCGTGAAGGCCCCCGGACTGCACCGCAGGTCCGGAGACTTGAGCAGCAAGGAGGCCACGGTCCTGCTCAGCCGGTCAGGCGATTCGTCGCAGGCCCGGTCGAGCCACTCTGCCGTCAGGCGCGTCAGGTAAAGCGGCAGAGTCCCATAACTGTACGTGCGCCCTTCCGTCCAAACGTTGAGCGGGGATCTGGCGGTATCGAAGTAGAGCGCCAGGCTATCTGGAAGACGGATAGCGCTTAAGGTCTGCTGCATGTGTGCTTCGTCGGGATGGATCCATATCCCTTCATCCCAGTTGAGGTTGGTAAAACGCAAGACGACGCTCACGAGCAGGATGACACACAGCAACAACCAGCAGACTATAGGTGATACCCCACAACGATTCGAGTGCCCCAACGTCGTTCTCCGAGAAATTCACTCTCAGCGACAATCTGCCGCCGGATCGTTCGCCTGTTCCTGAGTAACCAGGAAAGTCTTGAAACATACCCCTTCGACGCGCTCATCACGCCACTCCTGAAGTCTACCCTCAGGATAGCAGTGCTGCAACCTTTCCAAATCGCCGAAATGCACCGGCGCAACGACAAAGGCCACATCGCGCGTGGCTGTTTCCCGCAAAGGGACCACAGCACCGATGTCCTCAACATCTATTGCCGACAACGACGCCAGGCCCGAGTGGAACAGAATCGTCCCGTGCCCGGTCGCGTAAACAAGGGGCGCCCCCAGATAGTAGACCTGGTAATCCCGAGATAATTCCCTGATCCGCTCACCTGTCTTGGACAACCCGATCCAGGACATATTGTCAGGCAAAGGCCATTCCTCCCAGGCCAGCGCGACGCTCTGTGGAGCGAAATAGATGCTAAGGTCCACGTAGGCGATGTAACCCAACACAGCCGCAATGATGACGCCGAGGAGTATCCCTTTGCTTATCGTGTTCAGCCTCAGCGGCCTCACAATCACGCCAGCCATCTTTACCAGGCCAAGCGCAGCCATCGCACAAACCGGTACCAGGGCCGGCGCAATCAGGTAATGTATCTTGGGCGGCCTATCGCCCCAAATCCCCCCCTGCATGCCCACCGCCCAGGCGATGAGCAGAAAAGCATAACGCGGCTGGCGCCAGCGCCAAACACTGTAGGCCAGTCCAACCAAAAAGAGCACGGCCACCACACTATTCACCATCGGCCTTCTACTCAACCAGCCGGCATAACAGGTCAGGAAACTTTCATCTCTATAGTAATTGACGCCAAAGACGTTGCGCTCTACCTGATGCAGGAACACGTGGAACGGATCAGATACCCCATACCGCTGTTGGGCTACAGCCAGATTAGGCGCCTGTAACACCAATCTGCCTCTGAGAAATCCGCCCTCGGGCCGAATCCCGTCCATGCGCGCGAGCGTGACCCATACGGGCAACAAGACAACGACCACCCCCAGGCAAAAGAGGCCGATTTTGAGATACTCGCGGTGCCATCCCTTTTGGGTGAGAAACCAATAGACGAAAACTGCTCCGATGATCAGGACCAGGATCATGGCCTTGTTATTGTAATCCAACCATAACCCCACTCCGAGGCTGACACCTGCCAGCGCATACTCGAATGGACGCCGCCATAGCAGAGCCCGATACAAGAAGTAAAGCACGGCAGGGATGAACAGCAGCAAGACCACCATATCGCGTATAGCGATACGGCTGGAGAATAGGTGATGCGGAGCAACGGCAACGAGGCTCGTAGCAGCGAGGGCTGCCGGTGCCCCCCAGCCCCGCCTGACCAACAAGTACACAAATACGAGACTGAGGGAGCCCATCAAGGCAGGTACCAGACGCAGCCCCACGACGTCTTCACCAAACAGGCGCATACTGCCTGCCATCAAATAGGTGAACACGGCTGTAAGATTGAAAAGCCAGACTGAGCCGAACAAATTCGGGCGCTCACCCTGCAATATCCTCAAGGCTTCACTGCCATATTGTCCCTCATCCTGCTCAACAGCACCATAGAAATAATCCAGACCGTAACAGCGCATAAAGACCCCACAGGCCAATACAACAAAGGCCAAAACAACCTCTACCCGGTGGCGACGGAAGCCCTCTCGCCAACCGGCCAATGCATGGCACAATCGGGCTCTGGATACAGGTGGCACGCAGGCCAGCAGGAAAAGGCCCACTCCGGCCAGCCACACCGCGCCTGCTATCAGACTGCGCCTATCGTCCACAGCCAACACCGCCGCAGCAGCACTTGCCGCAATAGCCAGGGCTCCCACACACAAACGCCCCCGGTAGGCAGAGAGGACATAGGCAAGAGAGGACATAGGCCCACCTGCCGGCCTTTGTCCTTCGGCGTCATCCCCGGCCTCTCGCCCTTCTAAATACGCGAACAACCAGATAACGGGGAACGAAGCCAGGAAGAGCAGAATCCCCAAAGGCCGTCCCGATTCACCACGATCAAAAGCGAACTGGCTTGCACCGGCAAATAGGAGTACCAGAGGTAATACATAGATGGCCCTAGTCCCCAGGCTGAGGAACATCGGTGACACAACGCCACCGGCCCACAACAACCACACGACCCACGAATTAGTGGGCCAGAGGAGGGCAATCAGGGCAGCCAACACATTCGTCGCCAGCGCAATCCCAACTCCCAGCCGATTGGATCGCACAGACATCACTATGAGCCCAGATGCAGATGCCCGCCCTGCCAGCACGTACGCCCCTAGCAGCAGAAAGGCGGCCAATGCGTAAAATGCTATAGTGCTCTCCTGATGCGTGCGCAGATAGAGCAAGGAATAGTGCCCCAGCCCAGCAAAGGCTAACGCTGCGACGAGAAGCAAGAGCACCAGGCACCTCGCTTTCACGTCATCCCACCTCCATTCGTGTCATTCGTGCATTCGTGCAATTCGTGATTCAAATCCACGCTCCACAGCACATCTATGGCGGCACCTCGTATAGCGTGTACAACAAACGCCCGTCTACGTCAGAATAGACCGCAGACTCCTCTCCACCGGGGTACTGTGTCCGCACCGTCTCCAGTTCATCGAGACGGTGCGGCAGAAATACAAACCGCGCGCCGCGCGCCAAGTCTGGCTGCGGAGGCTCACCTGCATCAAGCGGGAATACATCCATTCCATGCACGTTCCGCGCCATAAACCGTATTGTACCGTGACCATAGATAAACACCTCCGTGCCCTCCCGCATGACCGGCCCATGGCCCCAGTACATTACTGGCGCGCCGTAGAAATACACCGCATAGCCATCGTTCTGCTCCGTCAAGTAGCGCGATAGCACCGTGGCTATTTCACCGGTCGGATCGCCATAGATGCACCTGGGGGTATAGATGACAAAGTAGTAATGCACATTCAAGACAGCCACAACGACCAGCAGAAAGGCGGCTACTCTATCCCAATTACGCGGCTCGCCACCCAGCACGCGTTGGCCCAGCGCCAGCAACCCGTCCAGACCGATTCCCACAAGCAATGCCAGGGCCGGCGCCACGATGACCAGTCGCATGCTGCTCGGTGGGTTCTCCGTCAGCGTCCATCCCAAGATCACCGCCGCCCAGAACCAAATCAACAACAGGCCGTCGGATCGCCAGCGGCGTCTGCCGATCACGCATGCCATCCCCACGATGAGCAACCCGCCGCTGACAAAATCGAGCAGGGGTATTGTAGCGCCATACCAGTACCGGGGGTCCAACGTGTAGTTGAAAGCAGTCACCGATTTCCAGAACTGCTCCAACAGCAGTCGAGCCGTACTATGGCCGGTCGCTGTCCGTCTCTCGGCCAGCCAGCCGGACGCCAGGACGTTGACCTCTCTGGTACGGGAAACCAATGAATTGGGATGTGCGGCAAAATGGAGCAAGAGCGGTGCCATGACCACTAGTGCAGCGACTAACAAAAGAGACAGGAATCGCCAATACCGGGACAGGAAGTGAGGCTCAGTTACCGCAAACCACACGAGGTAGAGCGCCACCACAATGCCGATCAGCCGGGCGCCATAGTAGCCGTACCACCCCAACCCCAAGACAGCACCGGACAAAGCGAAATGAATTGCCCGCCTGGTGCGCAGCCCAAGTACGAGCAACCACAACGTCAGCGTAACAAACAGACCATCACCGATCTGGTTGGATCCCAGCCGGCTGTAGTGAACGTGAAAATGTCCAAAGGCGATGGCCAAAGCAGAGAACCATGCTACACGCCGCCCCCACAACTCGCGCGCCAGCAGGAACGTGGTCAGCACCGTCACGGTGCCGACCAGGGTCGGCAACGTCCGCAAGCCAGCCACCGTAGCCCCGAAAATCCGCATCCCCAGACCGTACCACACAAACGACATGGTAGGCACATCATACCAGCCTGTCGAAAAGGGATTGGTGAGCGGGGGGCCGAATATACCCAATGCCTCGATACCCTGCGTGCCTTCATCCCCTCCCAGCGTAGGTGGAATATGCTCCAGATTTACCACACGTACGGCCAGCGTTGCCAGCAGCAACACCGTCAGGCACACCAGTTCAATTCGATTGCCGCGCAGCCACTGCGTCAAGCGTAGCCATGTTTCTTTGGCCTTGACGGCCGGCACAAAGGCTACCAGGAACCAGTACACGCCGAACAACCACAGCCACAGGACACCGCTGAAATCGGCGGTATCACGCAAACGCCGCGCCAGCCAGCCGGCCAACACCGCCAGGCAGGCCCCTCCTATCGCGCTCAGCAAGCGTAGCCAGGTCCACTTTCGCCAGCCAAGATCCCACAAAGGCCGGAATATCATCCGGTGTTGTCTCGGCTTCACTTGATACCAAAGCAGCCCTAACGAGAGCACTGCCACAATCCAGAAGGCAACCCCAATGTGCCAGGATGCTCGCCGGTAAACGAGCCAGAACTGGCCCAGGAACATGAACCCTACGCCAAAGATCAACAGCAACACCCGATGCCAACGAGCCTCTTTCACCTGCAATCTCCTTCGCAGAAGGACTCAAGGCGGCGACATTTTGTACATCACGTACAACAATCGCCCGTCGGCCTCCGAATAGACCTGGGACTCCTCACCATCTGGGTATTGATTGCGAACAGCCTCCATTTCACCCAGGCGGTTTGGCAAGAAGACAAAGCACGTCGTCCGTTGCAGATCGGGTAGCGGCGGCTGCCCTTCCCCCGGTGGCGGTACACTCACTCCCGTCACATTAGGCGCATAGACCCGCGTCAGAAAGTGCAGCGCTCCGTGATCCCAGTACATCACCGGCGCTCCATAAAAGTAAATCGTGCACGCTTCGTTCTGCTGTGCAAGGGAACGGCCCAGCACCGTAGCGATCTCAGCGGTAGGATTGCCATAGACGAGCGAAGGCGTATATACGAGGAAATAATGATACAGATTGAACACTCCGACAGCCACAAGCAGTCCCACAGTCACACCGGCCCACAAACTCCTCCCACCACCGACGCTACGTCGTCCCAACTCGACCAACCCGTACAACCCCAGGCCCGCCAGCAGCGCCAGCGCCGGCGCGGCGATGATCAGCCGTTGGCTGCTGGGTGGGTTTTCCGTCAGCACCCAGCCGGTGATCACCGCCAGCCAGAACCAGATCAACAGCAGACCATTGCCCGGCCAGCGCCAATGCACAATCGCCCATACCATCCCCAGAACCATCAGCACGCCGCTGATGAAATCGAGCAGCGGGATCGAAGCGTGATACCAGAAGGTCGGGTCGAGCGTGTAATGAAACCCAGAAATAGCCTTCCAGATCTGCCGCCAATATATCGTGGCCGCGTCCATACCCCACCAGGCCTGCTCACGCGCCAGCCAGCCGGGAACGAGGATGCTGACCCGATTCACTCCGGCGGCGAAATCTGTGGGGCGTACGGCATAGTACAACAGCAACGGCGTGGCAACCACGAGAGCAGACGCCAATGTCAATACCAACGGTCGCCCATAGCGTGCCAGGAAACGATATTCGCTCACGGCACGCCAGGCCAGAAAGACGACGATGATGACCCCGATCAGGCGCGCGCCGACGTATCCATAAAGGCCCAGGCCCGCCACTGCGCCGGTCAACGCAAAACAGATTGCCCTGCCCGATCGCAGACCCCGCACCAGAAAGTAAAGCGCCAACGTAACGAGGAGACCATCGGCGATGTTGTTGACCGCTAGACGGCTATAGTGAATGTGATAGTGCCCAAACGCCAGCAGCAGCGCCGCAAGCCATGCCATCCGCCGCCCCCATAACTCGCGTGCCAGGACGAATAACGCCAAAACAGTCGCCGTACCGATGAGCGCCGAGACCGCGCGCAGGCCGGCCACCGACGCGCCGAACAGACGCATCGAAAGGCCCCATACCAGAAAAGAGAGACTGGGGAAGGAGAACCAGCGCGTGGCGAAGGGGTTCGCCAGCCGCCCGCCCTCGAACATTGCCAGCGCCTCCATCCCCCACGTCCCTTCGTCGCCACCCAGGTTAACTGGGATATGCTCCAGATTCGTGCCGCGCACGGCCAGCGCCGCCAGCAACAGCACCACCAGACACGTCACTTCGACCCAGTTTCCACACAGCCATCGGGCCAGGCGAGATCGTGCCTCTCGAACGTTAAGGGACGGCACGAAAGCCAGCAGGAACCAATACACGCCAAACAGCCACAGCCACAGGATGCCGCTGAAATCGGCGGTATCGGGCAAACGCCGTGCCACCAGGCCGGCCAGCAAGGCACAGGTCGCGCCACCCATCGCGGCGAGCGGGCGAAGCAAGCGCAACGAGCGATAACGTTCCTGCATCAACGGTCGCCAGATGGGCCGCCTGAGCCCTGTGCGCCGGAGTAAAAGGCCAAACGCCAGGATCGCCACACACCAGAAAAAGACGCCGTCCCACACGTACTCGCGTCGGTAGGCCAAGTAGAGTTGACCCAGCAAGGCGAATCCCAGACCAACTGTTAGTAGAAACACGGTCAGGGCACGATGACGTTCCACGGTGTGACCTCAACCTGGAATCCGTACCTTCAGACAGATGTTCATCGTCGAGACCTGACGTAGTTGTTCCTCGCTCAAACGGTCGTTGAGCCGGTCAATGCGATCGAACAACCACAATCCCACATTGACCGGATTGAAACGACTGCCGGCCCGTCCATCCAGGCGATAGCGCGAGGCCGCAGCCGACATGCTGGCAGGCAACAGCCCCGATTCCCAGAGCGGCTTGCCCAGACCGTAGACGATATTGTGGATGAAGGGGAAACAGTAATGCACCAGGCAACGTTCCTCCTCGACCTTTAAGCCTGCATCCTGGACGAGCGCCAGGATCTCATCCCGTGTGTACAGCCGCACGTGATTGGCCCAGATACCCGCCAGAGGCCCTCTGGCGATGTGCGTCCCGAACAGCGTCTCCAGGGTCTTGTTGATCGGATCCCACCAGAACGGGTAGTGCGCATTAGGAACGCTGATCAGGATCAGGCCACCGGGACGCGTGACGCGCGCGGCTTCGGCCAGCCCCGCCCGGTCATCACTCAGATGCTCCAATACCTCGGCCAGGATGACCTTATCGAACGAGCGGTCGGCAAACGGCAGTCGGCACAGATCGCCATTAAGAAAATGAATAACCCGGTCGGTTAATTGCACGTGAGCCTGTCGGACATAGTCGTACTCAATGTCCTGGCCGACCAGCATGCACTCGCTCACCGCCCGCACGAAATTCAGTACAAAGCCCCGGCCGCAAGCCGCATCGAGAATCTTGTCATGAGGCTGCGGATCGAGCCAGTGCAGAAAGAGCATCACCCGGCGCTTGTAGGCCATGTCGGCTTCGTTGGCGACCAGGCGCGCCAATTGCGCATCGCCGACGACGTTCATCCTGCCCCGCCCCTCAGGCTAGCCGCGAAGATCGCTTCGTAAGCATCCACCGTGCGCTCCAGGCTAAAGATGGCTGCAATCTGCTCCGGCGGCTTGATATACGCCTCTGGACGTGTCAACACCCGGCTGAGGGCCTCTGCCAAAGCCGTGACATTTCCACGTGGAAAGATCTCCCCCATGCCGGTCACCCGCACCACCTCGCGCGCTCCCGGCGTGTCGCTAACCACCACGGGAGTCCCACATAACATAGCCTCGGCCTGCACCATACCAAAACATTCTGTACCGCTGGGCAAGGATAAGACGTTGCAGAGCGCATAGAAATCGGCCATCTGCTGAGAGTCGCGTAACAACCCGAGGAAAATGAGCCGGTCACGGTATTTCTCTATCAAAGGAGCACACCGCTCGAAAAAGTTTTCATAGCGGATCAGGTACTCACCGGCAAAGACAATACACACAGCAGGGAAACGTTCAACGAGCAACGGGAGCGCCTGAATGAGCAAATCAGGGCGCTTTTCCTCGACAAAGCGACCGGCATAACCGACAACGGTCTTACCCTCCAGGCCATACTCCCGGCGCATGGCAGCGACTCCCACGGGGTCAGGCCGCGGGATTGCAATGGGCGGATAGACCGGTTTCACTTTCGCCATAAAGGGGCGTAGGTAGGTGGAGTGCTCGGCGTAATCCTGACTGTAACCGATCACCGTGGTCGCATAGCGGGCTGCCGAGCAGTAGACGCTGAACACACAGCGTTCGATAAGACGATTATGCCAGCCTGCCGGCAGCACGGCATCTCCGTGGTGCGTAATGACCACCGGCTTACGCTGCCAGCGCGCCAGAAACGCCACCAGACTGGCCTCCGGGAGCGGGGTGTGGAGGTTGATGACATCGTGCTCACCAATGAGCCGCCAGGCCGCGATAGGGAACGCAGGCATAACTTGTGTGCGACTCAGCCGCATAATGCTCCGCAAACGCACTACTCGCACACCATTGATCACCTCATCCCTGGACAGATCCGGATTGTAGCGCGAGGTCAGCACAGTCGCCTGGTGACCGCGCCTAGCCATCGCCTCGGCTATCCGCTGCACATGGATAGTCAATCCTGTCCGGTGTGGCACGTAGTAGGTCAAGACAAACAGAATTCTCACTTCACTGCTCCGCCTCCACCAAGGCTGCCTCGACGGTGGTCCGCAACCGGCGGAAAGAGAGGTTCTGTTGAGCCAAGCCGACTAACCCCAGGATAGCAATCAGGATGTATTGAAAAGCGTGAGAGGCGAATGCGACGGAGATCGCCTGATTACGCGGAACACCGAATGGAATAGTCAGGGCATTGCGAGCGATGAAGTGAAAGACACCGAGCGCACCCGGCGTGGAGGGCACCGCCATGCCCAGGCCAATCGTCGAAACCATGAAGGGCGCCGCCAGAACCGGAGGATGAGGCAGGAAGGCACGTAGCAACGCCCAATAGTAGCCGACCACGCAGGCCCAGGTCACTACTGACCAGGCCAAGAGCGCCAACCCGCGCCGTCCCGAACGGAGCGGGGCCAGTCCATCGAACAACCCGTCCAACGCCTGCGCCCACCGCTCGCGGTCAATGCGTGGCACCCATCCAAGTATGCGGCGCACCAGCCACCGTCCCCACTCAGGCCGAAAGGCCAGGAGGATCAACACGGCCAAAGCCGTCACTGCGAGCACGCCAGCCATCACGCCTGTACTGACCGCATCGCCCACGCCCCTCATGAAGGGTGCGACGCCAGCCAGGATCAACACCACCATCAGCATATCGAGCACACGTTCGACTACCACAGTGGAAAGCGCTGCCGCAATAGATACCTGCCCTCCATGTCCAACAATGACCGCGCGCGCCGGGTCGCCCAGACGGAAAGGGAACACGTTGCTGACCAGGTAGCCGACATTGCCGATCCAGAAACAACGGGACAGGCTAACCTGCGAGCCAAGCAATATCCTCCAGCGAACAGCGCGAGCCAGCAGATAGAGCAGGATCACTGCCAGTGCCGGAAGCAGGTAAACGTATTGGGCCTGCGCAAATGTCTCGGCGACCTGATGCCAATCCACTTTGTACACGGCAAGAGCCATCGCCCCCACGCTAATGGCGACGCCTGCCCACAACTGCCATTTTCTCTTCACGAAGGGGGATTATACCACTGCCGCCCAGTCCGGCAAAATCCGCCGCGATTTGACAAGATGGCCCTTATGTGGTAAACTCTCGCGCAACCAGGTGAGGTTGAACGCGATGGATTTCCGTACCATCATCACTCCAGGCAAGCGCCAGCGACGACCTGATATTATGGAGCCAGACCACCCGTCGAGGTAGGCCGCTTTGGGCTACGTGGCAGACGACAAGAGCCAGCCTTCTGACGGGGGCTGGCTCTTACTTTATCAGCGAGTCGACGAATCGGCGAGCGAGGGAAAGAAGGGAGACAATATGACGGGCAAGAAAGGCGAAATCAAAAAAGTCGTCTTGGCCTACTCCGGTGGGCTGGATACTTCGATCATCGTCCCATGGCTGATCGAGAACTATGGCTGCGAGGTGATCGCGTTCACCGCGAACCTGGGGCAAGGGAACGACGAACTGGACGGGTTGGAGGAAAAGGCCAAGGCCAGCGGGGCCAGCAAAGTCTATATCGTGGACCTGCGCGAAGAGTTCCTCACCGAATACGCCTTCCCCACCATGCAGGCCGGCGCGATCTATGAGCGGCAATATCTGCTCGGAACCTCGTTTGCCCGGCCGGTCACCGCCAAGCATCTCGTGCAGATCGCCACCTACGAGGGCGCCGACGCCGTCGCCCACGGCTGCACCGGCAAGGGCAACGACCAGGTGCGCTTCGAGTTGACCGTCAAGGCGCTCAACCCGTTCCTCAAGGTGATTGCCCCGTGGCGCGAATGGCACATCCGCTCGCGCGAGGATGCGCTGGAATATGCCGCCGCGCACAATGTCCCCATCTCGCAGACCAAAAAGTCCATCTACAGCCGCGACCGCAACCTGTGGCACATCAGCCACGAGGGGGGTATCCTGGAAGACCCATGGGTCGAGCCTGAAGAGGACATGTTCATCCTCACCGTTGCACCGGAAAAAGCTCCCGATACACCGCGCTATGTGACGATTGATTTCAAGAAGGGCGTGCCGGTCGCAGTGGATGGCGATCCGCTGGGCCCGGTGCACCTGATGGAGTACCTCAATAAAATCGGCGGAGAACACGGCGTGGGCCGCGCCGACCTGGTAGAGAACCGGTTGGTCGGGATGAAATCGCGTGGTGTGTACGAGACCCCCGGCGGCACGATCCTCTACACCGCGCATCAGGGGCTGGAACAGATCACACTCGACCGCGAGACGTTGCACTACAAAGAGATCGTCGCCCACCGCTACGCCGAACTGGTCTACTACGGTCAGTGGTTCACGCCGCTACGCGAGGCCATCTCCGAATTCGTCGCCAAGACGCAGGAACGGGTGACCGGCACGGTGCGGGTCAAGTTGTACAAGGGCAGTTGCACGGTGGTCGGCCGCAAGTCGCCCTACAGCCTCTACCGCGAAGATTTCGCCACCTTCGGCCAGGACAACGTGTACGATCAGAGCGACGCCGCCGGATTCATCAATCTCTTTGGCCTGCCGCTCAAGGTGCGGGCGATGATTGATCTGCAGAACGGGCGGACGGTGGGGCTGGAGGCACCCGATTACAGTGCGTTCAAGAGGGATTAGGGATTAGGGGAAACACGAATGCCCAATCACTAATCACCAATCCCAGAGGGAAGCCATGCCACTCTGGGGAGGACGTTTCGAGACTGAGACAGATGCGCTGTTGCGGCGCTTCGGCGACTCGATCGGTTTCGACAAGCGGTTGTACGAAGCCGATGTGCATGGGAGTATCGCCTATGCCCGGGCGCTGGCACAGGCAGGAGTCATCACAGCGGAAGAACGCGACCGCCTGATTGCCGGCCTGGAGCAGGTGCGCGCCGAATTCGACGCCGGCACATTTATAATCCAACCGGGGGACGAAGACATCCACACGGCAGTCGAACGACGGCTGGGGGAACTGGCCGGACCGATAGCAGGTAAGTTGCACACCGGACGCTCGCGCAACGACCAGGTGGCGACCGACCTGCGGCTCTACCTGCTGGACGAGATCGCCGCCTTGCACAGGGCGCTGGTTGACCTGCAGGCCGCCATCGTCGAGAAGGCTGAAACACACCTCGACGTGATGATGCCGGGATACACGCACCTTCAGCAGGCACAACCCGTGCTCCTCAGCCACTGGCTGATGGCCTACTTTTGGAAACTGCAGCGGGATCGGGAACGCCTGGCCGAGGTCGAGCGCCGCACACGGGTATGCCCGTTGGGAGCCGGAGCACTGGCCGGCAATCCGTTCGGCATTGACCGCACTGCACTCGCTGCCGACCTGGGTTTCGACGGTGTGACCGAGAACAGCGTAGATGCGGTCAGCGACCGCGATTTCGTGGTCGAGTTGCTGGCGTGGGCCGCGCTCGTGCAGGTGCACCTGAGCAGCCTGGCCGAAGAGCTGATCGTGTGGTCGAGCCGCGAGTTCGGCTTCATCGAGATTGCAGAAGCCTACTCGACCGGCTCCAGCATCATGCCGCAGAAGAAGAACCCGGATTCGCTCGAACTGGTGCGCGGCAAGAGCGGACGGATCATCGGCCACCTGACCGGGCTGTTGACCACGCTCAAGGGATTGCCCCTGGCCTACAACAAGGACTTGCAGGAAGACAAAGAAGCCGTCTTTGACGTGGTGGACACGCTCAAGATGGAATTGCCGCTCGTGGCGGGGGTTGTGCGCACATTCAAGGTGAACGCTGAACGGATGGCCGCTGCGCTCGACGACGGCCTCCTGGCGACCGACCTGGCCGAGTACCTGGTGCGCAAAGGGGTGCCGTTCCGCGAGAGCCACCGGCTGGTGGGGCAGGCGGTGCGGCGCGCGGAGGAGTTGGGCGTGCCGCTCAAGGCGCTGCCGCCGACCGAATACCAGGCCATCCACCCGGCCTTTGGCGCGGATGTGGCCGAGGTATTCGACTTTCGCCGCTCGGTCGAAGCGCGAAATGTCACGGGTGGGACGGCGACAGAAGCGGTGCGGGCGCAGATCGAGCGGGCCCGGAGGCAGATCGGCGAGCCAGCGAATCAGCGATAAGATGGCAGAGAGGCTATTCTTCCAACAGAGCGAGGAATTCACGGGGCGTCACGATACGCACACCCTGGTACACACGCAGCGCCAGCAGGTCATCGTCGCCGCTGACGATGCAATCGGCTCCGCCTTCAACCGCGCAGGCCACGACTGGATCATCCTGGGGGTCGCGGGTGGCACCAGGGAGGCTCAACGTTCCGGGCATGAGCAACGCCAACGTCGTGAGGTGGTCCAAGAACCGCCGCCGTTCCGCCGAGGACCAACCAAGCCGGTCGGCGATGCGCGGGTATTCCAACACCCGACGCAGTTCGTCCAACAGCACCGGAGACGTGAGCAGCAGGAAATCACCCTGCTGCCAATGGTGGACGATCTGGGCCGGCGCCCCCAGGGGCGAGATGAGGCCGCTGACCAGGGTATTCGTATCTACGACGGCGCGGAGCATTCCTGGTCCTGCGTCGCTTCCCGCGCTTCCTCGACCAGCGCGGCAACGTCATCCGGGGAAACGTCGGGGTTACGCGCGTGGGCCTGCTCGACCAGCGTGTACACTTCCTGGCGGGCCTCGGCGATGCGCAGGCGGGCCTCGGCACGGCTCACGCCGGAACGCGCCACGAGTTGCCAGAGCAGCACTTCGTCCTGTTCCAATTGGCGCAGCCGCCGCCGGTCGGCCAGCAGGGCATGGAATTCGTCAATGTTCACAATGGCGGCGGCGGGCTGGCCGCGCCGCGTGACCACGACCTGGGCATCGTGTTTGCGTACCCGGTCCAAAAGTGCCCGCGTCCGGCGGGCGAGGTCGGCCATCGTCACGGTAATCTCTTCCATCGTCACGCTCCTGGAAAATCAGCATCACTCGTATTATAAAGCAGTTCTCACCGGCATACAAGCCGCACGTCTGCAGGTCGGCAAGTCTGCAAATCCTTTGAATGGAATCTGGATTGCTTTGAAAGGGATGTCGGTTGCTTCGAAAGCGATTGGCCGCGCCGCCGTGAACGGATGGCGCTGGAAGCACTTTCTCTCGCAGGGAACCCCGCCAGCACCGGCTCTTTCGGGCCGGTATGGCCAAGAGCAAACACGGCGCTAGGCGATACGTGATTAGCGACTGGCAATCAGCAAACCAACCAACTAACCAACCAACTATGGAGGATTAGATAATGGCAGAATGTCCCGAGTGTGCAGCAGAACTTGACGTGGCGCCCGACGTAGAGGAGGGCGAAATCGTCGTCTGCCCGGACTGTGGGGTGGAACTGGAGGTCATCTCCACCAATCCACTCGAACTCGATCTGGCTCCCGAAGTCGAAGAAGACTGGGGAGAGTAGAATCGCATGAAGATCGCGGTACTGTACTCGCGGGTGCGCGTCGAAGAAAAACTGCTCTTCGAGGCACTGGAAAAGCGCGGGGTCGCGTTCGACCGCATAGATACGCGCGACCTGGCGTTCGAACTGGGCGACGGGGGAGCAATGCGCCAGTACGACGCCGTACTGAACCGCGGCCTGAGCGATTCCCAGTCCTATTACATCACACGCTGGCTGGAAGGGCTGGGCGTGCCGGTCGTCAGTTCCCATCGCGTCGTCGCCACCTGCGGGGACAAACTGCTCACCAGCGCCGCCTTGCAGGAAGCAGGCGTGCCGCAACCGCGCGTCAAGGTCGCCTTTACGCCGGAGGCGGCGCTGGCCGCCATCGAGGAACTCGGCTATCCGGTGGTGCTCAAGCCGGTGCACGGCTCATGGGGGCGGCTGCTGGCGCGGATCAACGACCGCGATGCAGCCGAAGCCATCCTGGAACACAAGTCCACGCTCGGCGGCTACCTGCACAGCGTGTTCTACATCCAGGAGCACATCGAAAAGCCGGGACGGGACATCCGTGCGCTGGTGGTGGGCGACGAGGTGCTCTATGCCATCTATCGCTCGTCGGCCCACTGGATCACCAATACCGCACGCGGCGGGCAGGCTTCAGTCTGCCCGGTGACGCCGGAACTGGGCGACATTTGCCTGAAAGCGGCCCACGCAGTCGGCGGAGGCATCGTCGCGATTGACCTCTTCGAGACCGCCGATCGCGGCCTGCTGGTCAACGAAATCAACCATACACCCGAATTCCACGCCTCGGTCCAGGTCGTGGACGTGGACATTCCGGGGCGGATGGTGGAGTATGTGATGAGGGTAGCGAGGAGTAAAACGTAAGGAGTAAAACGTAAGGTACGCTTTACGCATTACGTTTTACGCGTTACGTTCCACTTCTCCACTCGTCAGGAGGCAATATGATTCGTGCCGCTATCGTGGGAGCATCTGGATACGCGGGAGGCGAGGTGCTGCGGCTACTGCTGGGCCATCCGGAAGTAGAAGTGACGCAAATCACATCCGAAACATACGCCGGGCAATATGCCCACTTTGTACATCCTAACCTGCGGGGACGCACCGACCTGCGGTTCGTGCGCCCGTCGGAACTCGCGCCGTGCGACGTGCTGTTCCTGGCGATGCCTCACGGCGAAGCCATGAAGCGCATCGGCGAGTTCGCCGGAATGGCTGAACGCATCATTGACTTGTCGGCGGATTTCAGGCTGCGCAATCCGACGGATTACGTCAAATGGTATGAACACCCCCACCCCACCCCAGAGTGGCTGGAGAAATTCGTCTACGGGCTACCGGAACTGCACCGCGAGGACTTGAAAGGCGCGCGGTACGCCAGCGGCGTGGGCTGCAATGCCAGCGTGACCATCCTGGCACTGTGGCCGCTCTACAGACGTGGCCTGGTGCGCGAGGCGGTGGTCGAGGTCAAGGTCGGTTCCTCAGAAGGCGGGAACAAAGAAAGCCCGGCCTCTCATCACCCGGAACGGGCAGGGGTCGTGCGCACGTATATGCCGGCAGGCCACCGGCACATCGCCGAGATCATCCAGGAACTACACCTCGACCCGGAGCAGCCTGGGCTCCATTTCTCGATCACCTCGGTCGGCACCGTGCGCGGGGCCACGGCAACCTGTCACTGTCTGCTGAAAGAAGACCTGGACGAAAAGACCGCCTGGCAGTTCTACCGCGAGGATTACGGCGATGAACCGTTCATCCGCCTGGTGCGCGCCAAACGGGGCATCTACCGCTATCCGGAGGCCAAGATTCTGAGCGGCTCGAACTATTGCGATATCGGCTTCGAGGCCGACCCATACGCCCGGCGGCTGATCGTCATCGCGGCGATAGACAATCTAATGAAAGGCGCCGCTGGCAGTGCGGTACAGTGCATGAATCTGATGTGCGGATTGCCAGAGACGATGGGGCTAGAGTTTGCGGGGTTACATCCGATTTAGGTGCTGGTGATTAGTGATCGGGTATTGGGGACTGGGGATTGGGAAATCCGATCCCTAATCACCAATCACTAATACCCAATCACTAACCCAAGCCCTGCTTCAGGAGGAATCAACGATGATCGTCGTGAAAGCCGGTGGCGGCAAAGGTCTGAATATGAACGCAGTGTGCGGCGACGTGGCCGACCTGGTCAAACAAGGCGAGCAAGTCGTGCTGGTGCATGGCGGTTCGCACGAGACCAACGTCATCTCAGAACAACTCGGCCACCCGCCACGCTTCGTCACTTCGGTCTCCGGTCACTCCAGCCGCTACACCGACCGGGAGACGCTGGAAATCTTCACGATGGTCGTCGCCGGCAAGATCAACAAGACGCTGGTCGAGCAACTGCAGAAACTGGGCGTCAACGCCATCGGGCTGTGCGGTGTGGATGGGCGGTTGCTGGAGGGCCAGCGCAAAGATACGCTGCGCATCGTCGAGAACGGCAAGACCAAAATCCTGCGCGGCGATTACAGCGGCGTGATCGAAAAGGTCAACGCAGGATTGCTCACGATGCTGCTCGACGCGGGCTACACGCCGGTCGTCGCGCCGCTCGCCACCAGTCACGAGGGCGACGCGGTGAACGTGGACGGCGACCGGGCTGCGGCGGCTATCGGCGCGGCACTGAAGGCGGAAAAGATCATCATTCTGACCAACGTGCCCGGCCTGCTGCGCGATGTAGCCGATGAAAGTTCGCTTATTCCCCATATTCCCCTGGCGCAGGCAGAAAACTATCTTGACCGCTATGCCCAGGGACGGATGAAGAAGAAAATCCTGGGTGCAGTCGAGGCGATGCGCGAAGGCGTTGGGCAGGTTATCATTGCAGATGGACGTGTGGAGCACCCGCTACAGCGCGCGCTGGCCGGGCAGGGAACGGTGATTGAGTAACAAGGAGGAGCACAATGCAACGCTTCCTAACATTCGGTTTGAACGACGATTTCTCAGAAGACATGCTCGCCGCCAAGATTACTGGGCCGGTCTATATTGACGATACGACACTGCGGGACGGCGAGCAGACGGCGGGCGTGGTCTTTGCCAATGAGGAAAAGATCAACATCGCCCGCATGCTCGCCCGCCTGGGCGTTCACCAGATCGAAGTGGGCATTCCCGCGATGGGCGGCGACGAGAAGGAGACAATCAAGCGGATCGTAGACCTCAATCTGCCGACCAGTATCCTGGCGTGGAACCGCGCCGTGGTGAGCGACGTGCAGCACTCGCTCGACTGCGGCGTCCAGGCCGTTGCCGTCTCGATCTCGGCCTCGGACATCCACATTGAGCACAAACTGATGAAGGACCGTCAGTGGGTGTTGGACTCGGTGAAGCGGTCTGCCGAGTTCGCCAAGAGCCACGACCTGTACGTCTCGGTCAACGCCGAAGACGCCTCGCGGGCCGACCCCGACTTTCTCGTCCAGTTCGCCCGCGCGGCCAAAGAGGCCGGCGCCGACCGCGTCAGATACTGCGACACGGTGGGCATCCTCGACCCCTTCGAGACCTACAGGCGCGTCAAGGCGCTGATCGAAGAAGGCGGCCTGCCGGTCGAGATGCATACGCACAATGACTTTGGTATGGCTACAGCCAACGCCGTCGCGGGCCTGAAAGCCGGCGCCACCTACGTCAACACCACCGTGAACGGCCTGGGCGAACGCGCCGGCAACGCCTCGCTCGAAGAACTGGTGATGGCACTCGAATACTGCGAGGGCGTCAAGTTGGGGATCCGCACCTCGCTCTTCCGCGACCTCTCGGAGTACGTCGCCATCGCCTCAGGACGCACGCTGCCGGCCTGGAAGACGGTGGTAGGCAGCGGCCTCTTCGTCTACGAATCCGAGGGACGCGCCAGTGGCGTTGTGCGCGACCCGTCGGTCTATGAGGTCTTTTTGCCCGGCGAGGTCGGATTGATGCGGCGCTTTAACGTAGGCAAGTACTCCGGCCCCAGCGCGGTATATCAGAAACTCCGCGAGCATGGCTACCATCCCACCGAAGAAGAGGTGCGCAAATTGGTGCCGATCCTGAGAACGCGCTCCATCGCCCTCAAACGCTCACTGTTCGACAACGAAGTCATAGAGGAATACATCGCCCTGCAGGAGAGGAGATAGTAGACATGGCCGAGGAACCCCAAATCCGCTTTATGGACATCACCCTGCGCGACGGCGAGCAGGCGGTCGGCGTGATCTTTACCCGGCGCGAGAAAGCGCAGATCGCCGCCCTGCTGGCCGAGATCGGCGTTGATGCAGTCGAGGCCGGTTTCCCGGCGCTGGGCCCGGAGGAGAAGGATTGCGTCAGGGCTGTGGTGGACGCCGGGATCAAGGTACGCAAAGACGGCAATCCCACACAACCCCTGGAGGTATACGGTTTTGCACGCGCACGCAAGGAAGACGTGAGCGATGCCGCCGAATGCGGCGTCCACGGCGTCGTCATCTCCATCTCCACGTCCGACATTCACATCGAGCGCCGTTTCAACCGCACACGGGCCTGGGTGCTCGATCAGGCCACTGTCGCCGCAGAAGAGGCCCGGCGGCACAACCTGACCTTCACCGTGAGCGCAGAGGATGCTTCCCGCACCGATATGGCCTTTCTCATCGAATTTTACCGCAACGCCGAGAAATTGGGCGCCAGGATGGTGCGCTATTGCGACTCTTTGGGCATAGATGACCCATTCACGGCCTACCGGCGCATCAAGCAAATCCGGCAGGCCATCTCCATCCCCATCGAAATGCACGCACACAACGATTTCGGGATGGCGACGGCCAACGTGCTGGCCGGGTTGCGTGCCGGAGCGACCTCGGTCGCCGCCTCCATCGGCGGGTTGGGCGAACGCGCCGGCAACTCGCCATTCGAGGAAGTGGTGATGGCGCTCAAACACCCGCACGGCATAGACCCGCACATTGACACCACGCGTTTCCGCGAAGTGGCCGAATACGTGGCCGGAGCCAGCCAGCGCGCCATCCCGATCTGGAAGGCGATCATCGGCACCAACGTCTTCGCCCACGAATCGGGCATCCACGCCGACGGCATCCTCAAGAACCCTGCCAACTATGAAGCGTTCAGCCCGGAGGCAGTCGGCCTGGAGCGGCAGATGATCATCGGCAAACACTCGGGCTCCAACGCCATTATGCACAAGTTCAACACCGAGTTCGGCATCGAGATTGACCACGAGACGGCGAACAAGATTCTGGAGCGGGTGCGGGCGACGGCGGTGGAACTGAAGCGGCCGCTCTTTGACAAGGAATTGATGCTCCTGTACAAAGAGATCACCGGCACGACCGAGGAATGGAGCGAGGCGCCGTGGTGACGTGAAACGTGATGCGTGACACATGACAACAGATCACGCATCACGAAACCAAGTAGGAGTAACATGCTGACAACAGAGGAGATCATCGCCCTCGAGGATCGCTACGACTGCGGCGTGTATCCGATGCAACCGATCGCGCTGGTACGCGGGCAGGGGACACGGCTGTGGGATGCCGAGGGGCGCGAGTACATTGATTGTATGGCCGGGCACGGCGTCGCCAACGTCGGCCACGCCAACCCGGCGGTCAATCAGGCCATCCGGGAACAAATCGAGCGGCTGATCATTTGCCACGGCGCGGTCTATAATGACCAACGCGCCCTGTTGCTGCAAAAGCTCGTCGCCATTGCCCCGCCCGGAACGGAGCGGGCGTTTTTGTGCAACTCGGGCAGCGAGGCGGTGGAAGCCGCATTAAAGTTTGCCCGGCTGGCCACGGGCCGCACAAAGATCGTCGCCGCGATGCGCAGCTTTCACGGGCGCACCTTCGGCGCACTCTCGGCCACCTGGCGCAAAGAATACCGCGAGCCGTTCGAGCCGCTCGTGCCGGGATTCGAGTTCGTGCCTTACAACAAGATCGAGCGCATGCAGGAGGCCGTCACCGAAGAGACCGCCGCCGTCATCCTGGAGGTCGTGCAGGGCGAGGGCGGCATCCACGTCGGCAACCCCGATTACCTGCGCGGTGTGCAGACGCTGTGCCACGAAAGGGGTACGATCTTCATCGTGGATGAGGTGCAAACCGGCTTTGGACGCACGGGCAGGATGTTTGCCTGCGAGCACTATGATCTGCGCCCCGATCTGATGTGCGTGTCCAAGAGCATCGCCGGGGGGCTGCCGATGGGCGCTGTCTTGATCGGCACGCGTGTGGGGGAACTGCCCAAGCGCGTGCATGGCAACACCTTCGGCGGCAATCCACTCTGCTGTGCAGCGGCACTGGCAGCCATCGGCTACATCGAATCCGAGAACCTGCCGCAACGGGCAGCGGAACGGGGGGCGCAACTCCTGACCGGCCTACGGGCCATCCAATCGCCGCGCATCCGTGAGGTACGGGGCTTGGGGCTGATGGCGGCCATCGAACTCAAAGAGCCGGCCGGGCCGTATCTGGCAGCTCTGGCCGAGCGGGGTGTGCTGGCGCTGTCGGCCGGGCCGACGGTAATCCGCTTCCTGCCACCGCTGGTCATCAGCGCGAAGGAAATAGAGATAGTGGTGGAAAAGACAGCGGAAGTGTTGGGGTGAGGCGTGAAACGTGATGCGTGAAACGTGAGACAGATTTCACGTATCACGTATTACGTTTCACGGGCTGCGAGGATGTGATGAGCACCGTAGATTGGCCACAATGGTTCGCACGATGGGAAGCGATGCAGAACTGCTACGTCCCCCACCGCCTGCACCGCTTCGACCTGATGCTGCGCCTGCCCGATCTGCCAACGGAAGGCGATGTGCACATTCTCGACCTGGGCTGCGGCTTGGGCTCCGTCGCGTTTCGCGCCCTGGGCCGCTACCCCCACGCCCAGGTCATCGCCGTGGACTGGAACCCGGTGCTTCTCGACATGGGGCGGCGGATGGCAGAGGCGAAGGGAGAGAAGCGCATCCGTTTCATCCAGGCCGACATCCGCAGGCCCGACTGGTGGGCAGCATATGAGGAGGCATTCGACTTGGTGCTCTCGGCGAACGCGCTGCATTGGCTGAATGCGCCACATCTGGCAGAGGTCTATCAACGCATCTATCGGACACTCAAGCCTGGCGGTTGGTTCCTGAATTCGGATCACATCGCCAGCGACTATCCGGAGACGCAGGCGCGCTATCGGCAACTGCTGCAAGCACACCAGCGTGCGGCGCTCAATACGGCCAACGCCGACGACTGGGATGGCTTTTGGCAGGCGTTGAGCCGTGAGTTGGGCCAGAGCGACCTGTTGACACAGCACGACCAGGCGGAAATCTGGGAGGGGAGCGACGACGGGCAGCCACGCCAGTTCCACCTCGATGCGCTACGGGCAAGCGGCTTTCGACAGATCGAGTTCCACTGGCAGGAGATGGGGGAGGCGATCATCGGGGCGCGCAAGTAAGCAAGTATGCAAGTTTGCAAGTATGCAAGTAAGCAAGTTTGCAAGTATGCAAGTAAGCACGTTGCACGGGAAAGGAAACCGCAAGATGATGCAATCGCAGACGGCATTACTCGTTCTCGAAGACGGCACAGTGCTCTGGGGTCGGAGTCTGGGGCGGGCCGGTGAGACGTTCGGCGAGTTCGTCTTCAACACCGGTATGACCGGCTACCAGGAGGTGCTCACCGATCCATCCTACTATGGCCAGATCGTCGTGATGACTTATCCGGAGATCGGCATCTACGGGGTCAACCCCGAAGACGTGGAATCCGCGCGCATCCAGGTCGCCGGCTACGTCGTGCACCGTGCGGTGCGCCGGCCCTTCAACCAACGGGCGACACTCTCGTTCACCAAGTACCTGGAACAGGCCGGGATCGTCGCCATCGAAGGGGTGGACACCCGCATGCTAACCCGCCACCTGCGCACGCAGGGCGCGATGCGCGGTGCCATCTCGACCGTTGACCTCGACCCACCTCACCTGATCGAGCGCGTGCGCCAGAGTCCGCAGATGCTGGGACGCAATCTGGCGCAGGAGGTCAGCCCATCGCAGGTCGGAGACTGCGGATTGCAAATTGCAAATTGCAAATTTCGTGTTGTGATGGTTGATTGCGGGCGCAAGGAAAACATTGTGCGCGACCTGATGCACTACGGCTGCACCGTCACCGTTGTGCCGTACAACGCAGACATCCAGACGGTGCTCGATCTCCATCCAGACGGTGTCTTTTTCTCCAACGGCCCCGGCGACCCCGACCCACTGGACGCGACGATCAGATTGGCGCGCAGCGTGCTGGAGCGGCGGATCCCATTCGCGGGCATCTGTCTGGGGCATCAAATCCTGGGGCTGGCGCTGGGCGGGCGGACGTACAAAATGCGCTTCGGTCACCGGGGGATCAATCATCCCGTGCGCGATTTTCGCGCCGAACGCATTCTCATCACCACGCAGAATCACGGCTTTGCGGTGGACCCGACGAGTCTGGGAATCGCGTGGGAGCCGCTGGACACCGCATTTGAGCCTGCACGGCCAGAAGTGTTGGCAAGTTTGCAAGTTTGCAAGTCTGCAAGTCTGCAAGTCACGCATCACGCATCACGCATCACGCATCACGTCACGATGGCTGAACTCTTACCCCAGGAGTTCCTGATCGGCGAAAGCCCGCTCGGATTCGGCAAAGTCGAGATTACGCATCTCTCGCTCAACGACGGGACGCTGGAGGGAATGAGGCTTCTGGACCTGCCGGCCGTTTCGGTGCAGTACCATCCCGAGGCGGCGCCGGGGCCACACGACGCCAAACCGTTCTTTGAAGAGTTCGTGGAGTTGATGGAGAGCAAGTAGGCAAGGATGCAGGTGGGCAAGGACGCAGGTAAACTGACCTACGAGCAGGCGGGGGTGGATTACGGCAGGATTGACCCGCTGAAGGTGATGGCGCAGAAGGCAGCACGGGAGACGGCCGGGAACCTGCTTGCCGTGAGATTTGCAGAGGTCGCGGCCAGCCGGGGCGAGTCGGCCTATGTGATTGACGCGGGCGATTTCTACCTGGCTTCCGTCACCGAATGCCTGGGGACGAAGGCGTTGGTCGCCGACGAGATGCGCCGGGTCACGGATAAGGGCGCAGCGCCGCTGCGCTCCTACTATGACGCCATCGCCCAGGATACCATCGCCATGGCCGTCAACGACGTCATCACCGTCGGCGCCCGGCCATTGTGCATCCACGCTTACTGGGCCGTGGGCAGCGCGGATTGGTTCGACGACGAACAGCGCATGCGCGACCTGGTCGAGGGATGGCAGCGCACCTGCAACGCGATCGGCGTGGCCTGGGGCGGCGGCGAGACACCGAGCCTGGAGGGCGTGGTGGAGGAAGGCGCCATTGACCTGGCGGCCTCCTGCGTGGGCATCATCCGCCCCAAAGAGCGCCTGACCCTGGGGCGCGACCTGCGCCCTGGCGACGCCATCATCCTACTGGAAAGCAGCAGCATCCACGCCAACGGCGTCACGCTGGCGCGTAAACTGGCCGCGCGGCTGCCGCAGGGGTACACAACCCCCATTTCCGACGGGAGGCTGTACGGCGAGGCGCTGCTCGCTCCCACCATCATCTACTCACCCATCACCGAGGCGCTGTTCACGGCAGGCGTCACCATCCGTTACATGGCGAACATCACCGGCCACGGCTGGCGCAAACTGATGCGCCACCCCGGCGCGTTCACCTACCGCATCACCCAACTGCCGCCGGTACCCGCCGTGCTCCAGTTCATCGTCGAGCAGGCGTGCCTGACACCGCAGGAAGCCTACAGCAGCCTGAATATGGGCGCCGGATTCGCCGTGTTCGTCCCACCGCAGGACGCCGGGAAAGCAATCGAGATCGCCGTCCGGCGCGGCGTGCAGGCATACCACGCGGGGACTGTCGAAGAAGGCAAAAAACAGGTCGTTATCGAGCCACTGGAGGTGGTGTTCGAGGAAAAGAGCCTGGAACTGCGGGCGTAAAATGTGACCTCACGCATCACGTTTTACGTTTCACGTTTTACTAGGAGAACCTGATGCCCAAGAGAACCGACATCAACAAAATCCTCATCATCGGCTCCGGCCCCATCGTCATCGGCCAGGCGGCGGAGTTCGACTACTCCGGCACGCAGGCGCTCAAGGCGCTCAGGCGCGCCGGATATAAACTCGTCGTGGTCAACTCCAACTCTGCCACCATTATGACCGACCCGGAACTATCCGACGCGGTCTACGTCGAGCCGCTGACGGTGGATTTCCTGGAACAGGTCATCGCCCGCGAGCGACCGGAGGCCCTGCTCTCCACGCTCGGCGGCCAGACCGCGCTCAACCTGGCGATCGCCTTGGGTGAAGCGGGCGTGCTGGAGCGCTACGGCGTCGAACCGATCGGTGCGCCGCTGGAGGCGATCCGCCGCGCCGAAGACCGCGATCTATTCAAGCAGACGATGATGGGCATCGGCCTGGAGGTGCCGCGTAGCCGCCAGGTCAGCAGCCTGACCGAGGCTTTCGAGGTCGCCGGGGAACTCGGTTACCCGCTGATCCTGCGCCCCAGTTTCACCCTCGGCGGCACCGGCGGCGGGATCGCCTACAACGCCACAGAACTGGAGCGCAGGGTCGCGCGCGCCCTCATCGAGAGTCCGGCCCACACCGTCCTCCTCGAAGAATCGGTGCTCGGCTGGAAAGAGTACGAGATGGAAGTGATGCGCGATAGCGCCGACAATGGCATCATCGTCTGCTCCATCGAGAACCTCGACCCGATGGGCATCCACACCGGCGACTCGATCACCGTCGCGCCGGCGCAGACGCTCACCGACCGCGAGTACCAGACGATGCGCGATGCGGCCATCGCCATCCTGCGGGCCATCGGCGTGAACACCGGTGGCTCGAACGTCCAGTTCGCCGTTGATCCCCAGACCGGGCGCATGGTCGTGATCGAGATGAACCCGCGTGTCAGCCGCTCGTCGGCGCTGGCCTCCAAGGCCACCGGCTATCCCATCGCCAAGGTTGCGGCGCTCCTCGCCGTGGGGTATCGGCTGGACGAAATCCCCAACGACATCACCCGCCGCACCACCGCCGCCTTCGAACCGACGATTGACTATGTCGTGGTCAAAATCCCGCGCTTCCAGATCGAAAAGTTTCCCGGCGCCGACCCTGTGCTCACCACACAGATGAAATCGGTCGGCGAAGCGATGGCCATTGGTCGCACCTTCAAAGAGGCGCTGGGCAAGGCGCTCAGGGCGCTCGAACTCGACGCCACGCCCAAACTCGACTTTGAGCATATCCGTGAGTATCTCGCCAACCCCACTCCCGAGCGGCTGGCCTACGTCTTTGCCGCGCTGCGCCGTGGCTATTCGATTGACGAGATCCACGATCTCACACACATTGATCGCTGGTTCCTGAGCGAACTCGACCGTTTCATCCGCCTCGAGGAGCGGTTGCGCCGCGTCACCTGGGAAGAACTCGACCGCGAGATGCTTTTGGAAGCCAAGATGCTGGGGATGTCGGACCGCGAGTTGAGCGAGATCTCTGGCCGTCCTCAGGCCGAAATCCGCAAGCGGCGCGCCGAATTGGGAGTCAAGCCCGTCTTCAAGATGGTGGATACCTGCGCTGCCGAGTTCGAGGCCGTCACGCCCTACTTTTACTCCACTTATGGTGATATCGAGAACGAAGCCCGGCCGTCGGAGCGCTCGAAAATCATGATCCTCGGCTCCGGTCCCAACCGCATCGGCCAGGGCATCGAGTTCGACTATGCCAACGTCCACGCCGTCTGGGCGCTGCAAGAGGAGGGGTACAAGGTGATCATGGTCAACTCGAACCCGGAGACCGTCTCCACCGATTACGACACGTCGGATCGGCTCTATTTCGAGCCGCTGACGCCAGAAGACGTGCTGGCGATCGTCGAGAACGAAAAACCCATCGGCGTGGTAGTCGGTTTTGGAGGACAGACACCGCTGAAACTGGCACGCACGCTCGCGCAAGAGAACATCCCCATCCTGGGCAGCGGCTTCGAGGCCATCGAACTGGCCGAAAACCGCGAACAGTTCGGCGCGCTCCTGGACCAGGTCGGTCTCAAAAGCCCGGCCTACGGCACGGCAACTTCGGTAGATGAAGCGCTGCGTGTGGCGGAGCAACTGGGTTATCCGGTGCTCGTACGCCCCAGTTACGTCCTGGGCGGGCGTGCGGTCGAGATCGTGGATACACCCGAAGAACTGCGCCACTTTGCCGCCGAAGCCGCGCGCATTTCCGAAGGCTACCCGGTGCTGGTGGATCGCTTCCTCGACCACGCCGTGGAACTGGACGTGGACATCCTCACCGACGGCGAGGACGTCTGGATCGCCGGGCTGATGGAGCAGATCGAAGAGGCGGGCGTCCACTCTGGCGATTCGGCCTGCGTGCTCCCACCGGTGAGCCTTTCGACCGGGATGATCGAGCGCATCGAAAACGCCGTCTCGCGGCTGGTCAAGGCGCTGGGTGCCGTGGGCCTGGTCAACATCCAGATGGCAGTCAAAGGCGATGACCTCTACGTCCTCGAGGCCAATCCACGTGCGTCGCGCACCGTTCCATTCGTCAGCAAAGCCATTGGCATTCCGGTGGCGAAACTGGCGGCCAAAGTGCTTGTGGGCCGGCGGCTGGGTGAGCTGCTGGCTCCCTACTGGCCCTACCCGGTGCGCCCCGGCGCGCGCTATGCCGACCGCAGCCTCGTCGAAATCCTGGACGCCACTCACCTGGCGCCTACCCCCTGGCCGGAGCATTCATCGGTCAAAGAGGTAGTACTGCCTTTTGGGCGCTTTCCCGGCACGGACGTGCTCCTGGGGCCGGAAATGCGCTCGACCGGGGAGGTGATGAGTTTCGGCAGCAATTTTCCGGAATCGTTCGCCAAGGCCCAGATTGCCGCCGGCAACCCGCTGCCCACGTCGGGCACGGTACTGGTCAGCCTGGCCGACCGCGACAAGCGCGAGGGCACTCCGCTGGTCGCGCAACTGCACGATATGGGATTCGAGATTATAGCCACGCAAGGCACCGCGCGCGTCTTGCAGGCGATGGGCATCCCGGCCAAGACAGTACTCAAAGTCGGAGAGGGCCGTCCCGACGTGGTGGACCTGATCGCCCAGGGCAAGGTTCACCTGGTAGTCAATACCCCATCGTCCGAAGAGAGCCGACGCGCGCGCCTCGATCCGCCTCTTCCTCCAACGGCAGAGGAGCGCGGCATCCCGTTACATCTGGCAGGCAAGCGCACGGTGGGCTACCGCATCCGCACGGCAGCGCTCGATTACCACGTTCCCTACATCACGACGCTGGTGGCCATGCGCACCGCCGTCGCTGCCATCCGCTCGCTCTGCTCCGGCTGCCTGCCGGTAAGGGCGTTGGGGGAAATTGTAGGGAGAAAGAACGGGTAGAATCGAACGGAGATATCGTTTGGAGTTCTCGCACTGGCTGGCAGCCATAACGCAGGTAACCAGCCCTGATCAAGGCGATCCGCCAGAGCCGCACTAGCATCAGGTTTGCACGCAAGTTTGATATACGCACAACTGAATTCCGCGCATAGCTCCTGAGACCCTGAATGGGCTCAACTGGCGGCCAAATCAGCCCAAATCCGCGCAGAAAGTGCCGGA